>JAFRDQ010000037.1 GCA_017411225.1 Oscillospiraceae bacterium | reverse complement strand
GCTCTGTATCCGCGCCCCCGTTCTTCCTCTCCAAATCAAAGCAAACGCTTTGATTTGGTAAGGAGCGGCAGTGGAATGAGCTTGCTTTCGCGTAACACGCGGAAGCAAGGGATATGGAACTTGTCGCGACGTCGCGAGCCCTCGCGCCGACCAACGGAGGCGAAGCCGTAGGCGATGGAGCGCGAGTATTTCAAAAGAGAGCCTGCCAAGCAGGCTCTCTTTTGACAGCTTTATGGGTCCGAAACCATGATGCCCTGCTCCGTGTCCCAGATGACGATCGGGGCGCTGTCGGTTTCGACCGGGGGCGGCGGCGTGACGCCGAGCGCGTCGCGGATCATGCCGGCGTAGGCCTGCTGCCCCTCGCCCTGCAGGTGGATGCCGTCGGAATAGAGCCACTCCGTGTGGTCGGCCGCGAGCGCCGACCAGTCGATGACGGTCACGTTTCGGTTGCGCGCGGCGATGGTGCGGATGCTGTCGTTGGACTGCTCCTGCCAGCTCAGACTCGTGCCGAACGCGGTGACCCAGTAGATCTTGCGCTCCGCGCCGAGCCGGTCGATGACGCCCTGCCCGTCCTCCACGGAGAAGGGGCCGTTCGTGCCGAGCGCCAGAACGACTGTGCTGCCGAGCACGCCGCTGCTCTCGAGCGCGTCAAGAACGCCATAGGCGTCCCACAGCTGGCGCGAGACCTTCGCGTCCACGGTGCAGCCGGGCAGCGCCTCCTGCAGCGCGGACAGCGCGCCGAGCATCACGGAGTCGCCCACCATGGTGACGTCCGCGGTGTTCAGCGTCGGAACGGGCGTTGCCTCCTGCGTCGGCGTCGGCGTTTCGGTTGCCGGCGGCAGCGTCGCCTCGATCTGCGCGCGGTTGGCCTCGAGCAGCTCCTCGAGCGCGTCGAGATCGCCGGCCTCCACCGGGGCGGACGCCGAGATCAGCAGCCCCATCGAGAAGGTGAACGCGGCGGTGATTGCCGCCGGACGCTTGAACCATTTCCAGCCCGGATCTCCGGCAGGCGCCAGCCATGCCTTCGGCACGCTCAGCGCGTGGATGATCACCGCGAGCGCGAGGATGATCCCGCCCTCGGCCAGATGCCGCCAGAGCGCGTTCTCGATCGGACGCAGGCGCTCCATCAGATAGAGCACCGGATACATGGTGAGATAAATTTCATAGCTGCGCTGGCCGAGCCACCGGAGCGGCAGCCAGTCGAGCGCGCGGCCAAAGGGCAGCTCCTCCTGCGTGCAGAGCACCGCCATCACCATAGAGAGCACCGCCGTGAGCGCGATCAGCCCGTAATACGCCGCGGCAGACGCCCCGTCGAGCAGCACCGCGAGCGCGAGATACCCCGCCGCGCAGATTGCAAAGAGCGTGCAGCCGAGTCCCTTCGGGCAGCGCAGACGCTCTTCCGGCATCAGACCGACGGCGCTGCCGAGCAGCAGCGCGTGCACGCGCGTGTCTGTGCCGTAATAGGAGCGGGAGGCGTCTCCCGTGAAGGAATAGAGATATGCCATCACGCCGACGGAGACGACGGCGAGTGCGATCAGCACGCTGACCGTGCCGTTTTGGCTCTCGCCCTTTTTCTCCAGCTGCCAGAGCCCGAACAGCAGCGGCCAGACGAGATAATACTGCAGCTCCACCGCGAGCGACCACATGTGCGTAAACGGGGAGGTGGACGTGATGCGGGAAAAATAATCCTGACTCTGCGCGATCTGCCACCAGTTCTGGTAGCCGAGAAGGATGCTCTGCAGCTCCTCGCGGACGCCCACGAGCCCCTCCGGCAGCCACAGCCGCAGCGCCAGTAGCGTCAGCGCGATGACCCAGAGCAGCGCCGGATAGATGCGGCGGATGCGCTTTTGATAAAAGCCCACCGTGCGCCAGCAGCCCTGGTCGAGATTCGCCGCCGCCGTCCGCGCGAGCAGGAAGCCCGACAGCGCGAAAAACATCGTCACGCCCAGATAGCCCCCGCGCACCGCGCCGGGGAACATGTGGTAAAGCACGATACCCAGGATCGCGATGGCTCTCAGTCCATCCAACCCCGGGAGATATCGACTTGTGCGTGCCGACTGATTCATAAACGCTCCTAAAACCATTTAATTATGTATACCGCTTGATTTATTATGTTAACGCGAAACGGCGCAAATGTCAATGGATTTCCAGTAAATGTGACGAAAGGCGCCATATGTACGTCTTGCAAAGAAAATCGGGTTGTGTTATACTGACGCTGAATTAGTGCAAGGTTTTTGAGTAATCTGTCCCTTTGTACGAAAAACCGAAAAGGAACAGGCTGATTTTCAGCCGCAGGAGGCCATTGTGAAACGCATCAAAGTATCAAATAACGTCATCAGAAGAATGCCCCGCTATCTCCGCAAGCTGGATGATCTCACCGCCGCCGGCGTGGAGCGCATCTCCTCCGGGGAGCTGGGCCGCCAGATGGGGCTGACCCCCTCGCAGATCCGTCAGGATTTCAGCTGCTTCGGCGAATTCGGTCAGCAGGGATACGGCTATAACGTCGTCGCGCTGCGCGGCGAGATCGCCAAGATCCTCGGCATGGACCGCAACTATACCGCCGTGCTCGTCGGCGTCGGCAACATCGGCCGCGCCCTGGTCGAGAACTTCAGCTTCGAGCAGTACGGCTACAAACTCAAGGCCGCCTTCGACGTCAACCCCGACGTGATCGGCAGTGAGATCCACAGCGTCCCGGTTTATGATTTCAGCAAGCTGGAGGAGAGCCTCACGGCCATCCGGCCAGACGTCGCGGTGCTCTGCGTGCCGAAGACGATGGCAAACGAGGTCGCCAAGGAGGTCTGCGCCTGCGGCGTGCATTCGATCTGGAACTTCACCAACACCGAGCTGCAGCTCGAGGATACCGACGTCATCGTCGAGAACATCCACTTCTCTGACAGCCTGCTTGCGCTGGGCTACTATCTCTCCGAGAGCCTCGATGAGGCCGAGGCGAAGGCCGCCCGCGCCCGCAAGGACTGATCTCATGCAGTTTTTCAAACGCGTGATGGCGCTGCTGTGCGCCGTGCTTCTGCTCGGCTCCGGCGGCGCCATCGCCGCAGATGCCGGCAGCGCGCAGGACCCGCTCCTGTCTCAAAGCTATGTGCGGCAGTGGGAGCAAATGCTTCGGGAGGATCGCTCCGCGCGCTCGATCGCCGCGGCGTTCCCGCTCATCACGGACGCAGAGCGCAGCATCGAGATGCAGCGCGTCCGCTGCGGCAAAGGCGGCGTCCGGCAGGTGTCGGTTCCGATGGGTGCGCGCATCGCGCTCTCCGAGGGCGATACGATCACGCTCCTCTCCGGCGCCGGCAGCTTTCAGGGAGGAGGGCGTATCGATCTCACGGCGGGCGAGGCCGTCTCCGGCAGTGATGCGCCGCTGCGCCACCGGATGCTGATCCCGAGCGGCTCAAAGACGACCTTCGCCGCCCGGGAGGCGTGCCTTGTGTCGCTCACCGGCACGGCGGTGCTCTCCCGCTATGCGGATGTGCCGCCCGAGGTGTGGTACGGCGCCGCAATCGATTATGCGGACGTCTGCGCGCTCATGAACGGCGTGGGGGACCGGGTGTTCGCGCCGTCGAGCACGCTCACGCGCGCCATGTTCGTCACGATTCTCGGCCGCATGGCCGGTGTGCGGGAGCAGGACTATCCCGGCGTCTCCTTTCAGGACGTGGAGGGCGGCTCATGGTATGCCCCTTACGTCGAGTGGGGCGCGACAAACGGCATCGTCAACGGCATGGAGCCGGGGATCTTCGCCCCGAACAGCCCCGTCACGCGCGAGCAGATGGCCGCGCTCATCACGCGCTATGCCGATTCCGCGGGCTTTGACCTCCCCGCGGGGGTCAGCGCCGTCGCCGCCTTCCGCGATGCGGGCAGCATCTCCGGCTGGGCGTTCGAGAGCGTCGAGCGCATGCGGCAGACAGCTCTCCTGAGCGGCGATCCGCAGGGCAATTTCAACCCCCTCAGCGGCGCCACCAGAGCAGAGGCGGCAACCGTGTTTATGCGGCTGGACGCTACCATCAGAATATTATAAAAACACCGGCAGGCTTGCCTGCCGGTGTTTTATGGAGGATATTATGTCTGACACCATCGCCGCAGTTGCCACGGGGAACGTGGTCTCTGCGATCGGAATTTTGCGCGTCTCCGGCTCGGAGACGCTCTCGGTTGTTGACCGGGTGTTCTTTCCCGCGAACGGAAAGCCCATGTCCGAGGCCGAGGACCGAAAGCTCGTCTACGGGGCCATGAAGGCCGCCGACGGGAGCGTGCTGGATCTGTGCCTGTGCACGATCAGCCGCGCCCCGCACAGCTACACCGGCGAGGACACGGCGGAGCTGCAGTGCCACGGCTCGCCCACGGTGCTGCGCGCGGGCCTGCGCGCCCTCTTCGCCGCCGGGGCGAGACAGGCGCTCGCGGGCGAGTTTTCCCGCCGCGCGTTCTTAAATGACCGCATGGATCTCACGCAGGCGGAGGCCGTCATCGACCTGATCCACTCCGAGACCGAGCAGGCCGCGAAAAACGCCGCCGGTCAGCTCGGCGGCGCAGTGCTGCGCTGCGTGCAGCCGATCTACCGGAGCTTAGCGGACATCGCAAGCCACTACCACGCCGTCATCGACTATCCGGATGAGGACATCCCGGATTTTCAGATGGCTGCCTACAGCGAGACGCTCTCCGCGGCGTCGCGGGAGCTCGAGCGGCTGCTTGCCACGTTTGCGCGCGGGCGCGTGATGACCTCCGGCGTTCCCGCCGCGATCCTAGGCCGCCCGAACGCGGGCAAATCCTCGCTCTTAAACGCCCTGCTGGGCTATGACCGCGCCATCGTCACGGACGTGCCCGGCACGACGCGCGACACGCTCGAGGAGCGGTGCGAGCTCGGCGGCGTGCTCCTGCGCCTCACGGACACAGCCGGTCTGCACGAGACGGCCGACCGCGTCGAGGCGCTCGGCGTCGAGCGCTCGCGCAGAGCAGCCGAGCAGGCGGCGCTTGCAATCGTGGTGTTCGATGCGTCCGAGCCCCTCACGGACGACGACCGCACCGTCATTGAAACAGCGCGGCAGGTATCAAAGCGCATCGCCGTCCTGAATAAATCCGACCGCCCCGCCGTGCTCGATCCCGCTGACTTCACCGCGGACTTCGACGCCGTCTGCGTCATCTCCGCGAGAGAGCAGACCGGCCTTTCTTCGCTCGAGCAGGCCGTCGCCGCGCTCTTCCCGCTGCCGGAGGCCCCGGCGGGGGAAATCCTCACGAACGAGCGCCAGGCCGACGCGATCCGCCGCGCGCTCTCGTCGCTCGAGGCTGCGCAGGAGGCGATGCAGACGGGCTTCACGCCCGACGCCGTCCTCACCGAGGCCGAGGCCGCCATGCAGGCCATCGGCGAGCTCACCGGCGCGAGCGTGAGAGAGGACATTACACACAGGATCTTCGAGAGATTCTGCGTAGGAAAGTAAATAAAAAAACGTGCCGCATATGCGGCACGTTTTTTATATGGTGCAGGAGAGTTGCACCGGCTGAAAATCTTACTTGCCCTCCAGCTTTCTGTTCTTCGGGATGCCCCAGATGAACGCCGGGAGCACCACGACGGCCAGTGCGTAATAGCCGTCGTAGCCGTAGACCTTCGTGGTGATGGTCGTGAGGCCGAGCAGGCTGATGGAGAAGCACAGCGCGATGGCGACGACGGCCACGATCACGCGGCGCAGGGTCTCGTTCTGGATACCCGCAATGAACTCGCCCTCGCTGTTGACCTTCGCGAGCTTCGGAGCGAAGCGCTGCACCATGGTGAAGATCAGGGTCACGCAGGTGGAGACGAACGCGCAGAAGAGCAGCACGGAGAAGATCACGAGCAGGATCTTCACGCCGATCAGGGTCAGCACGGTCTGGTTCGGGATGCCGGTGGCGTTGGCAAAGCTCACGAGGTCAGAGCCCTCGAGCGTGCCGGCAGCCTGCATCTCGCCGGCCTTCGCCTTCAGAGCGGCGAGCAGCGGATACCACTTGCTGAGCATGAACGCGGACAGCGCCAGCGCGATGCCGTTCATGAGCCAGCCGAGGAAGCAGGCGCGGTTGGTGCCCTTGACGTTCAGCTCGTTGGAGGCGGCGATCATCGGCGGGATGGACACGCACTGGAACGCGCAGTAAACGAGCGTGGCGCGGAAGATGCTGAAACCGGTCTGCGGGGTGTAAGCGGCCAGATCGACGCCGTACTTGGCGGAGAGGTCATTGACCATGCCGAGCTTGGCAAGGCCGACGACGACGATGATGCCGGTGATGATCATGATAGCCACGGACAGAACTGTGGAGGCAGCGGCGACGAGCTTGACGCCGAAGATGCTCAGGATGACGAGCAGGGCCACGATCAGGAGGTTGAAGACAACCTTCATCGCACCGACATAGGGCACTCCGAGGAAGTTTGCCAGAACCTCGCCCGCGCCGGCGACGGCGGCGGCGACAGCGGCCAGAATGATGACGATGTAGAAGATCTCGAAGAGGATCTCCATCTTCGGGTGCGGATACAGGGCCGCGAAGGTGTCCTTATAATTGTCAAAGCCGTTCAGACGGGCGAACTTCAGGATGATGCCCATCACGATGGCGAGCAGACCCATTGCAATCAGCGGGAAGAGCAGGGAGCCCATGCTGCCGAACTGCGCAAAATAACCGATGACCTGGTTACCGGAGGCGAAGCCGCCGCCGACGTGCGTGCCGAACCAGACGGACGCGACGGTGAAGGCGATTGCCCAGGACGCGCTCAGTTTTTTCTTGTCCATAAATACATTCCTCTCTCTTAGAATTGCTGACCTTCCTCTGCGCTGTTGTTCTCTCCATTGCAGCGCACGAAGGCAAATCAGTGGCGTGTTAAAATATGAACAATATATTAACACGTTTGGATAAATAATTTATATATCTTTCATAAATAAAAGTCAACCTTTCACACGTGAGAAAAAAACCGGCTCTCTCAAATTTGTCGATTTGTACAAAAACTTCTGTGATTTAACAAGCTGAATTGTTTATTTCTGATCCTAAAATCTGGAAGTTTGAAATCGGACCGGATTCCTTCCAAAAATCTGTTGCCACTCATGAAAAATCGTGATAAGATACGATTGAACACGGAAAAATTGTGAAAAATGTGAAAAACAGTATCATCCGCTTGTGAGACTTGTGGAGGATGCACACGGTTTTTGACTTTTATCGGAAAGGGAGGATTCCCATGAAACTGGTCACCTATCGTCTGGAAGACGCGGTCTGCGTCGGCGTCATGGACGAGACGCTCTCCGCCATCCACCCGATTCCCGGCTGCGGCGATCTCGCGGCGCTGATCGCCTCCGGCGCGCCGATCGAGCCTGCGGAGGAGACGATCTCCGTCTTCGATGTGGAGCTGCTCTCGCCGATCCCGCACCCGGCGCAGGACGTCATCTGCCTCGGCATCAACTATTATGACCACGCCGCCGAGTCCGACGCCGTCACCGGCAAGAGCGACAATGTGCCGAAAAACCCGATCTATTTCGCCAAGCGCGTGGGTGAGGCCGTCGCCCCCGGCGCGTCGATCGACAGCCACAGCGACATCGTCGCCGATCTCGACTATGAGGCGGAGCTCGCCGTCGTCATCGGCAAGAGCGCTTACAACGTCTCCAGAGAGGACGCGCTCGATTATGTCTTCGGCTATACGATCCTCAACGACGTCAGCGCGCGCACGATCCAGTCGAAGCATCAGCAGTGGTATCGCGGCAAGAGTCTCGACGGCTTCACCCCCATCGGCCCGTGGATCGTCACGAAGGACGAGTTTGACGTCACCAAGCCCATGAAGATCCAGAGCTACGTCAACGGCGAGCTGCGGCAGAACAGCACCATCGACATGCTCATCTTCGACACGGCCTACTGCATCTCGGAGCTCAGCCACGGCATGACGCTCCAGCCCGGCACGATCATCTCCATGGGCACGCCCGCGGGCGTCGGCATGGGCTTCGATCCGCCGAAGTGGCTCCTCCCGGGTGACACGGTCAAGTGCGTCGTGGAGGGCATCGGCGAGCTGGAGAACATCGTTGTGTGACAATTGTTACAGAAAAATGTCCGACGGTTTGCTACGTTTGTGTTAAACCCCGCATTGGAGTGAAAACATACTATTAAAACAAAGGAGAGAAAACCACCATGAAATTCGCAATGTACGGTTCCGGCGCGGCCGGCAGCGTGTTCGCTTCCTACCTGCGCAACGGCGGTGCGGACATCATCCTCATCGACCGCTACGAGGCCCACATGAAGAAGGTTGCCGAGGAAGGCATGCTCTTCACCATCCATCAGGAAGAGAACGGCACCTATCACGACTATGAGAAGGTCCTCAAGGGCTTCCGCACCTACACCAGCGCCGAGGCTGCCGCCGAGGCCGAGGGCAAGGTCGACTGCATCATCTACATGACCAAGGCCACCCAGCTGCCGCAGGCGATTCAGGACTCCCTGCCTGTCGTCGGCGAGAACACCGTCGCCTGCTCCCTGATCAACGGTCTGGGCAACGACGACAACCTCTTCAAGGTCTTCCCGAAGGAGCGCTGCGTCATCGGCTCCGGCGTGCTCGGCACCCGTCTGCCTGAGCCCGGCCACTGCATCTCCACCCCCGCCGGCGGCGTGCAGATGAACTTCGGCGGCGCTGTCCGCAGCGAGCTCAACGACGCTGTCTGCGCCGAGATGCTCAAGTGCTACCGCGACGGCGGCTGCGACGCCTACTGGCGCGACGGCGAGCCGGGCACCGACAACAACATTTACAAGTTCATCTGGAAGAAGGTCTGCGTCAACGCGACCGTCAACACTGTCTGCGCCGTTCTGCGTCTGAAGATCGGCCAGGTCGAGGCCAACCCCTTCGGCCAGTGGCTGTTCCACGGCGTCATCCGCGAGACCTGCGCCGTCGCCACCGCGAAGGGCGTGCCGATGGACGCGGACGAGTTCATCGCCCACGATCATCAGGATATCGTCACCAACATCGCCGACTACTATCCGTCCATGTGCCAGGACGCGCTGTTCAACAAGCGCCAGACCGAGATCGACGTGCTCAACGGCAAGATCGCCGAGTACGGCGAGGAGCTCGGCATCCCGACGCCCTGCTGCACCGTCCTCAGCCAGATCGTCCGCTGCATCCAGGACAACTACGAGAACCAGTACCTGGGCGACTATCTGTTCTACAACAAATAAAACACCCTGCCATACGCAAATTCCCGCCGCAAGGCGGGAATTTGCATAAACGGAGAAGTGTGAAATTAGGAATTAGGAATTAGGAGTTAGGAATTGAAGGTGCCGCTGCGCGGCTAATCAAAATCATTGGCGACAGCCAATTCCGTCATTCCTCATTCCTAATTCCTCATTCCTAATTCAAACCGCATTCGATAAAAAGGAGTATACGCATGAAAATCGCAATGATCGGCTCCGGCGCTGCCGGCAGCGTGTTTGCCGCCTATCTCCGCCGCGGCGGCGGCGAGCTCTGGCTCGTCGATAAATACAAGGCGCACATGGACAAAATCGCCGCCGATGGCCTCGTCTTCCGCACGCCGGAAGGGGAGGAGGTGCTCACCGGCTTCCACACCGCGCCCACCGCGCGCGAGATCGGCATCATGGACATGGTCATCCTCATGGTCAAGGCCACCCAGACCGTCGACGTCATGGAAGATACCATGCCCTGCATTGGGCCGGACACCGTCGTCGTCTCGCTGCAGAACGGCCTCGGCAACGACGAGGTGCTCTCCCGCTACGTGGAGAAGGAGCGCATCATGTACGGCAGCGGCCTCATCGGCACGGAGCTCGCCGGCCCCGGTGTCTGCGTCTCCAAGCCCGAGGAGGGCATTCAGATGCACTTCGGCGCCGTCGTGAACAACCCGATTACCGACAAGGCCGGCAAGGCGCTCGAGGCGCTCTTCCAGGCCGGCGGCTGCAACGCCAGCTTCGACGAGGACGTGCGCCCCTATGTCTGGAAGAAGGTCATCGCAAACTCCGGCTATAACGGCGTCTCCGCCGTCATGCGCCTCAAGGTCAAAGAGGTTTTCGGCGATCCCTTCGGCATGAAGATCGTCCGCCACGTCTGGGAAGAGGGCTGCGCCGTCGCGGAGGCTATGGGCATCGGCGATCTCCGCCCGCTCATGGTGCTCGAAGAGCCCAAGATCCTCGAGGGCCTCGGCAACTACTATCCCTCCATGGCGCAGGACGCCGTGCTCCACCAGCGCCAGACCGAGATCGACGTGCTCAACGGCGCCATCGCCCGCTACGGAGCGGAGCTCAACATCCCGACTCCCTACAACACCGCCATCGCGGACATCATTTCGTGCATTCAGAATAATTACGACAAGCAGTATCTGAAGGCGTGAGAAGTTGTTAGTTTTCAGTTTTTAGTTTTTAGTTTGCCGCCGAAGGCGGCGCCTTCAACTGACAACTTACAACTTACAACTACCAACACAACTTGTAAGAAAAGGAAGTAAAAACTATGGACGCAAAAGTATCCGCGCTCCTCAACGAGCAGATCAACAAGGAGTTTTACTCCGCCTATCTCTATCTCGATATGGCAAACTACTATGACGCCAAGGGCCTCGACGGCTTTGCCAACTGGTTCGAGATTCAGGCCAGGGAGGAGCAGGACCACGCGATGCTGATGTATCAGTATCTGCACAACAACGACCAGACCGTCACGCTCGAGGCGATCGCAAAGCCCGACAAGGTCTATGCGGAGCTCATCGACCCGCTCAAGGCCGCCTATGAGCACGAGCAGTTCGTCACCGCCTCGATCCACACAATCTACGCCGCCGCCAAGGCCGCGGACGATTTTCGCGCCATGCAGTTTCTCGACTGGTTCGTCAAGGAGCAGGGCGAGGAGGAGAAAAACGCCTCCGACCTCATCACGAAGATGGAGCTCTTCGGCTCCGACGCGAGAGGGCTCTACATGCTCAATCAGGAGCTCGCCGGGCGCGTCTACAGCGCCCCGTCTCTGGTACTGTAATAGGGAAACGCTGAACAAATCGTCGTACACATCTTGACGGCCGCTTTTCCGTGTGGCTTTGTTTCAAAATCTTGAAATACACAAAGTATTCCTGCGATTTTTCATCTTCGCCACACGAAAAAGCGACTCGCCAATCTGCGCACACCGATTCATTCAGCGCTTCCCTTCGCGCTCAAACAGAATCAGTAGGGGAGGGGCTTGCCCCTCCCGCTTTTTTCGCGCAAAAAGGCCTCACCTTTTTCAGGTGAGGCAATTATTTTTTGCATTTTCAGAAGCACACGCGGGTCTTCCCGTCTCTGCTGTCAGCATAGCACCGCAGACCGAAAAGCGCAACCGGTAATGATTACCAGGCGCCTCTGGCCTTCAGCGCGGTCATATAGGGGTTATAGCGCCGCTCAAAGTCGAGCGAGGACGCCTCCATGTGCCCCGGATAGACCTCATAGTCGCCCTCGAGCGAGGCGAGGCGGGCGAGGGAGCGCAGCTCCTGCTCCATGCTGCCGCCGGGGAAGTCCGTCCGGCCGCAGGAGCCCTGAAACAGCGTGTCGCCCGTAAAGAGCGCGTCGCCGCAGCGGAAGGTGACGCCGCCGGGCGTGTGACCGGGCGTCTCGAGCGTGTCGAACGTGAGCGGGCCGACCTGGATCTGGCTGCCCTCGTGGAGCATGATGCTCCCGTCCGGCGGCTCGTAGGCGAACATGTCCGAGCCCACGGCGCTGCCGGCGTCCGCCGGGTGCATATACACCGTGGCGCCAGTCTCCTCCTGCACGGTCTCCACCGCGCCGACGTGGTCATAATGCCCGTGCGTGAGCAGAATGGCCTCGCATTTGAGGTGGTTTTCCTCCAGATAATCGAGGATCGTGTTGCTCTCATCGCCGGGATCGATCACAGCGCAAAGCCGGCTCGTCTCATCGCCGACCACATAGCAGTTGGTCATCAGGTGACCGACGGGAAGGCATTTTATGAACATGTTGATTCTCTCCAATCATGTAGAATGAGGAATGAGGAATGAGGAATTAGGAATTAGGAATTGCGTTTCATTCCTAATTCCTCATTCCTAATTCCTAATTGACAGAAATCTTAAAGCTTCTCAGTATCTAAAAGAATCGTCACCGGTCCGTCGTTCTGGCTGAAGACCTGCATCTCCGCGCCGAAGACGCCGGTGCCGACGGTGAAGCCGCGGTCGCGGCATTCCTGCACGACGAGCTCGTAGAGCGGGATCGCGGTCTCCGGCCGCGCCGCGCGCGTGAAGCCCGGGCGGCGGGACTTGCAGTCGGCATAGAGCGTAAACTGGCTCACGATCAGAAGCTCGGCGCCCGCGTCGAGCGGGTTTACGTTCATCTTGCCCGCCTCGTCCTCAAACACGCGCAGGCCGCAGATCTTGTCCGCAATGCGCTTGGCCTCTGCCTCCGTATCGTCCACATGCACGCCCAGCAGCACCAGAAATCCCTTGCCGATGGCAGCCTGAACCGCCCCGTCGATCTCAACGGAGGCGCTTTTTACTCGGGTAACAACAGCTCGCATAGATTACGATTCTCCTTTTAGCCTCGCAGAGTTCGCGGCTCGGAAGCCGCGAATAAGATTGAATCATTTTTGTGCCGGAACTTGTTTCGGTGCAAAAATCCCTTTCGCGAAAGGACTTTTTCTGTTTTCGAAAACTTCGTTTTCAGCCCAGAAAAAGTCCTGTAGCGCAGCCCCCTCAAAAAAGATGCATTTATGCATCTTTTTTGGCTTCCGCCGACCCGACGCGCGCCACGCGGATGACGCCATGCACGCCGCTCAGGCGGTTGATGATCAGGCGGAGCTCCGAGAGGCTGTGCACCTCGACGGTGATGTTCACGGTCGAGCGGTTGTTATCCACATCCCGCGCCGAGAGGTTTCGCACCTTCGCATTGAGGGAGTTGAGCACAGTGGCGACGTCCATGACGAGGCCGGAGCGCTGCGTGCTCACGACGAGAAGCGTCGTGTTGTATTCATCCGTGGTGCGCTCGGCCCAGCTCACGCGGATCCAGCGCCCGCTGTTTTCCGCCACGCTCGCGAGATAGTTCTCGCAGTCCTTCCGGTGGATCGAAACGCCCGCGCCGCGCGTGATAAAGCCGATGATATCGTCCCCCGGCACCGGGGTGCAGCAGCGGGAGAATTTGATCAGGCAGTTATCCAGTCCCTCGACGAGAATGCCGTGCACGGCGTGGCGCTCACGCTTGTTGCGCCGCTCGGCCTGCTCGTTGATCTTGTCGAGCGCGGTCTTCTGCTCGCCGGAGACATTGCGCTGCAGCTCATCCTTGATGCGGTTGACCGTGCGCTGCGCGGTTACGCCGCCGTAGCCGATCGCGGCGAAGAGATCGTCCACGTGCGGGAAGGCGAGGCGCTTGAGAATGATCGGCAGCACCTCGTCGGTGTAAATGTCCGCCGGCGCGATGCCCGCCTGACGCAGCTCGCGCTCGAACATCTCCTTGCCGTGGGAGACGTTCTCCTCGCGCCGCTCCTTTTTGAGCCACTGCTTGATCTTCGTGCGCGCCGAGCCGCTTTTGGCAAGCTGCAGCCAGTCGCGGTTCGGGCCGGGCGCGTTCTTGCTCGTGCGGATCTCCACAATGTCGCCGTTTTCGAGCACATGGTCAAAGTTCACGATGCGCCCGTTCACCTTCGCGCCGACCATCGTGTTGCCGACGCCGGAGTGGATCGAATACGCAAAGTCGATCGGCGTCGCGCCGGCGGGGAGGGTGATTACGTCGCCCTTCGGGGAGAAGACGAACACCTCGTCGGCAAACATGTCGATCTTCAGGTTGTGGAAAAAGTCCTGCGCGTCCGATTCCTGCTGCGTCTCGAGCAGGCGGCGGACCCAGGCGAACTTCTCCTCGTCGCCGGGCTTCACGCCGGAGTCGCCGGATTTGTATTTCCAGTGCGCCGCCACGCCGTATTCGGCCGAGAGATGCATCTCCCACGTGCGCAGCTGCACCTCGAAGGGGATGCCCTGATCGCCGATGACCGTCGTGTGCACGGAGCGGTAGTTGTTCGGCTTCGGCGTGGAGATATAGTCCTTGAACCGCCCGGGCACGGGCTTGAACATGCCGTGAATTACGCCCAGCGCGGCGTAGCAGTCGGTCACGTCGTCCGTGATCACGCGGAAGGCGCAGAGGTCGAAGATGCCGTTGATGTCGATCTTCTGCGCGTACATTTTGCGGTAGATGCTGTAGATATGCTTGATGCGCGAGGAGATCGAGCACTTGATGCCCTCGGCCTCCAGGCGCGAATGGATCTTCGACTCAATGTCGCTCATGAAGCTCTGGAGCGTGTCCATGCGCGCGTCCAGATATTCCGTGATCGCCTGATAGCCATCCGGGTCGAGGTAGCGCAGGGAGAGGTCCTCCAGCTCCCACTTGATGCGCTGCATGCCCAGCCGGTGCGCGATGGGGGCGTAGACCTCCATCGTCTCGAGCGATTTGATGCGCTGCTTCTCCTCGGTCTGGTAGTCCATCGTGCGCAGGTTGTGCAGGCGGTCCGCCATTTTGATGAGGATCACGCGGATATCGTTCGTCATGGCGAGGAGCATCTTGCGCAGATTTTCCATCTGCTCCTCTTCCTTCGTCATGAAGGTCACGCGCGTCAGCTTTGTCACGCCCTCCACGAGATCTGCCACCGCGGTGCCGAAGCTGCGGGCGATGTCCTCGTGCGTGATGGCCGTGTCCTCCACGCAGTCGTGCAGCAGGGAGGCCACGATGCTGTCCTCGTCCAGTCCCATCTCGGCCGCGATGATCGAGGCCGCAATGCAGTGAGACACGTAGGGCGTGCCGTCCTTGCGCTTCTGCCCGGCGTGGGCGCGCTCGGCCACCTCAAAGGCGGCGCGCACGCGGTTTAAGTCGATGCTGTTTCCGCTCGCAGCGATCTTTTTCTCCAGCTCGCGGTAATGCGCCTCCGCGTCATAGACGGGGACTTCCTTTTTCACTTCCGAATCCATATCTTTTCCTCCCTTCCGAAGGGGTCAGTATGTTCGTCTCCCGTCAGCCTGCGCGGACCTGCCGCTGCGCCGTGCGCAGCCGCTTTAACAGTGCCGAGCGGTTTAAGTCCACCTTGGCGCAGCCCTCCACGGGCGCGGCGAGTAAACTGTCGTCCTCCAGCTGCAGCCGAACGAGCCCCATCTCCTCCATGATCTTCAGGCAGAGGCACAGCTGCACCGGGTGCATCCCGCCGGGGGCGTATCGGGCAAGCTCGTCGAGCGGCAGGCGCGCCGGCGCCGTGAGCCAGCGCCAGATCAGGATGAAATCCTCCCGCCGGGGGCAGCGGGCGGCGGCGTCCCAGTCGGAGACGGTCTCGCCCCGCAGCACCATTTTGCAGAGCGCCGTCTCCTCGCTGCGGCGCACGTCCGTCACGAGCAGCTGCACGCTGTCGCGCCCGCGGAAGTGGTTCACCTGCGGGCAGAAGGCGAGGTCGATCCAGTCGCCCCGGCGCACGCCGAGCTCCTCCGCCGTGCAGGAGAAATAAATGCAGTCAAACACCTCGTCGGCGAGCTCCACCTGCAGGCGCAGATGCCGCCCCGCGCCGATCGGCACGACGTTTAAGAGCCGCACGCCCGTCATGCACAGCTGCGGCTTTGCGTTCGCGCTGCCGCAGGGCTCCAGCCGCGAGAGCGCGGCGATGTTGTCGAGCGATAAGAGCGTCGGGTTTGCCACGCGCAGATCAAACTGCAGCGCCGGCAGCGTCTCGGCCGGGTTGGACTGGTAATAGTCCGTGATCGCCTTGCGAAAGCGGTCGATGTTCTCGCGCCGGATCGTCAGTCCCGCCGCGAGCGCGTGGCCGCCGAAGCCCTCGAGCACGTCGGAGCAGGCGGCGAGCGCCTTATAGAGGTTGAAGCCGCCGAAGCTGCGGCAGGAGCCCTTGCCCCGGTCGCCGTCAAAGCGGATCATGATCGTCGGCAGATGGAACGATTCGCTCAGGCGCGAGGCCGCAATGCCGATCACGCCCTGATGCCAGTCGTCGCTTGTGAGCACGAGCGGGCAGCCCTGCGCCTGTGTGCGCGCGCGGTCGGACGCCTCGTCCCAGATCTCCTGCTCGAGAAACTGCCGTTCGCGGTTTAATTCGCACAGCTGCGCGGCCAGCCGGTCGGCCTCCAGATCGTCTCGCGTCAGCAGCAGCCGCAGCGCCACCGACGTCTGGCCGAGTCGCCCGGCCGCGTTGATGCGCGGCGCGAGCGTAAAGCCCACGGTCGTCGCGGTGATCTCCTTTTCCAGCGCGCCGCATTCCGTCAGCAGCGCGCGCAGCCCGGGCCGCGGATCGCGCTGCAGCAGCGCCAGCCCGTAGCTCACGAGAAAGCGGTTTTCCCCCGTCAGCGGCATCACGTCCGCCACCGTGCCGATCGCGGCGAGATCGCCGTATGTGGGCAGCACGTTTTTGTGCGAGCCCTCCAGTGCGCAGACGAGCTTGAAGGCCACGCCCACGCCGGCGAGCCCCGGGTTCGGATAGCTGCAGTCCGGCTGCTTCGGGTCCACCACGGCGCAGGCCGCGGGGATGCTCTGTCCGCCGCACTCGTGGTGGTCGGTGATCACCATGTCCACGCCGAGCGAGCGCGCGATAGCCGCCTCGTCGATCGCGGTGATGCCGCAGTCGACCGTGATGATGAGCTTCACGCCGCGTCCGGCCAGCGAGCGCACCGCGTCGGCGTTCACGCCGTAGCCCTCGCGGATGCGGTCGGGGATATAGGGCACGCAGTCCACGCCCTGCCGGCGGAGATAATCCGTCAGCAGGCAGGTGGAGGTGATGCCGTCCACGTCATAGTCGCCGTAGACCGCCACGCGCTCGCCCTGCTGCATGGCCTCGCGGATGCGCTGCACGGCCTTGTCCATGCCGCGCAGACCCATCGGGTCATAAAGCGCCTCCGGGCCGATGTTCAAAAATGTGTCCGCCGCCTCCGGGTCTGTCAGGCCGCGCGCGGCCAGAATCGCGGCGAGCAGCGGGGGATACCCCTCCCGCAGCAGCGCCTCCGGGATCTCCGGCGGACGGTATTGGATGCTCCATTCTCTCTGCTTCATGATGCCTCGTCTCTGTTCATTTCTTTTTAATGATTCAGTATAGCAAATTTTGCGGCATCCTGCAACCTTATTATATTATTATGTCCCTTTTCCTGTGCGTCAAAAGGTGCTATAATCAATCCATCCAGAGAAACGGAGGAGATTTCCATGAAAAACATGACCCTCGCATTCGGCAAGCCCATCTGTGTCGGCCTCTATACGGCCTTCGCCGTCATGGCCGTGCAGAAAAAGCCCCTCCCGCTGCTAACGCTCCTCGCCATGCACGCCTCGGAGTACTTCCTCATCGGCAAAAAGGTCGCGGAGGAGCACGGCATTTCGACCCCGGAAGCGATCGCCCAGTGCCTCAGCTTCGGCTTCACCTGGTGGCTTCCCATCAAACAGCAATGGTAACACATTCCGACAAAATCTGCCGTAGGGGAGGGGCTTGCCCCTCCCGCGCAGCAAGGACTGAAATTGCGCATAAGAGAAAGGCGAACCCGCAGAATAAAAACTCTGCGGATTCGCCTTCTATTGTTGTTTGCGAAAAAAGGAACACCGGGAGGGGCAAGCCCCTCCCCTACAAATCGCTTTTCAGATACGATGCGCTGTTTTTGCAGCCCGCTCATTTTGTCTCCATTTGCCACTGGATCAATTGGTGCAGCACCGGCTGCAGCGTCCTTGCGCGCTCGGTCACGGCGTATTCCACGCGCACCGGCACCTCCAGATATGCCTGCCGCTCCACGAGCCCGTCGCGCTCGAGCTCGCGCAGCGACTTTGCGAGCATCGTGTTCGAGATCCCGCGCATCTTCCGCAGCAGATCGTTATACCGCGTCGGGCCGTCGGCCGTGAGCGAGCAGAGCAGCGGCAGCTTCCACTTGCCGCCGATCGAATTCATCACCTGCTGCAGCACGCACGCGTCCATGCACGGACAGAGCGCAGCCTTCGGTTCTTCCATGAAAATCACTCCGTTTTTTCTTACTTACTCAACATTTTTTCCGTCATTGACAGGCGGTTTTCTTCTGGTTATGATTGTATCAGGAACGCAAAGCAATGTAAATAGCAAAATAAGAGCAAGTTTGAAAGGAGTATTTATCATGACCGACGCTGTCAAGAAAGTATTTGAGGAAAATCCCTGGTTTCTCGCCACGTTTGATGACGAGCCGAATGTCGTGCCCGTGGGCTTCAAGTGCATCGGTGAGGACGGCAAGTTCTATGTGGGTGCCGTCATGCTCGACACGACGCTGAAGAACATCGAGGCCAACGGCAAGATCGCCATCGCCGCCGTCTCCGGCGCGGAGTCCTATCAGGTCAAGGGCAAGGCCGAGTTCGTCACCGAGGGCCCCGTGTTCGATTACTTCGAGAAGCTCACCGTGGACACCTTCGGCGGCACGCTCCACGCCAAATGCGCCGTCGCCGTCACGCCCGAGAAGCTCATCGTCGCGAGCCCCAATGCGGACAACCGCAAGGAACTGGAGCTTTGATATTTCGGATAATCTCATGAACCGACGTAGGGGAGAATTGTCGGCAATCCTTACACTTGCATTTGTGCAAAATGTAGAATTTCACTATAATTGCAGAAACGCCTTGCAAAAGTGCGAACAATGCACTATAATATGATGCAAAGGAGGTATGGCATGGACGAATATCATCACAATGCAAATCAGAAGGATCAGCCCCGCGCCGCCCTGCCGGGTCTGATCGAAAACCCCGGCATCCCGCTGGAGCTGGACCGGAAGGGCTGGCCGGTCAAGACGATCGATAATTTCTTCACCGCCCTCGAGTGGGACTATGAGTTCTCCAAGATCCGCTATAACGAGCTGGCCCAGTGCGCGGAGCATTTCAGCTATGACCTGTTTCAGAAGCCCACGATCACGCGCTGGACGGACAAGGATCTCGCCTGGGTGGAGCAGCATCTGGAGACGTATTACGGGCTCTACAGCCCGACCAAGCTGCAGACGGCGCTGCGCCTGTTTTACCACCACCGGCGCTATCACCCGATCCAGGAGCGCCTGCGCGCGCTCGATTGGGACGGAACGCCGCGCATCGAGGGCTTTCTCACGCGCTGGATGGGCTGCGAGGATTCGCCCTATATCCGCGAGGTCAGCCGCCTGATCTTCGCCGGCGGCGTGCATCGGCTCTTCGACCCCGGGTGTAAGTTTGACTATGTGCCCGTCCTCGTCGGCAAGCAGGGCAGCGGCAAGAGCACCATCGTCCGCTGGCTCGCCGTGGAGGACGACTGGTTCACGGAGCTGACCACCATGGAGGGCAAGGAGAGCATCGAGCAGCTCACCGGC
>JAFRDQ010000036.1 GCA_017411225.1 Oscillospiraceae bacterium | reverse complement strand
CGAACTCGCTACCTCCACCTTGGCAAGGTGGCGCTCTACCGGATGAGCTACGCCCGCATATCCACCGCAGCGATCCTACACTGCGGTGTGGTGCCTCCGGTCGGAATCGAACCAACGACACGCGGATTTTCAGTCCGCTGCTCTACCATCTGAGCTCCAGAGGCAGAGATACTTGGTGGGAACAACTGGACTCGAACCAGTGACCCCCTGCTTGTAAGGCAGGTGCTCTAACCAGCTGAGCTATGCTCCCGTTTCAAAGCTTTGTCATTATACAAGACGCAGGCGAAAATGTCAATCCCTTTTTTGAAGTTTTTTTGACAGTGCGTGGAGAAACTTGTTCTCCACGCACTCGGGATGCATCACATCTCGTCCAGAATCGCCTGCAGCTCGGGCGCGGCGAAGGAATAGACCGCGTCGCAGAACTGGCACGAGACCTCGATGGACTTCCCGTCCGCGATCATCTCCTTCAGCGCATCCGCGCCGACGGTGCCGAGCGCGCCGCGCACGCGGTCGCGGCTGCAGTAGCAGCGGTATTCCACCGGATGGCGCTCGACGATCTCGGGCTCCAGATCCTTCATGACCTGCTCGACGACGGCTTCCGGCCCGTCCTCGGCGAGGATGGTCGTGAGCTGATCCATGAGGAAGATGTTGTCCTCGAGCTTTTCGATCAGGCTCTCCGGCGCGCCGGGCAGGAGCTGCACGATGAAGCCGCCGGCGGCCTTGATGCTGCGGTCGGTATCGACGAGGACGCCGAGGCCGCTCGCCGCGGCGATCTGCTCGCTCTCAACGAGATAGGCGGCCAGATCCTCCGCGATCTCGCCGGAGACGAGCGCGGTGCTGCCGATATAGGGCTCCTTGAGGCCGATGTCACGGCTGACGGTGAACATGCCGTCGCGCCCCACGGCGCCGCCGACGTCGAGCTTGCCGTCCGGGCGGAGCGGGAGATCGACCGACGCGTCGCCCACGACGCCGCGCACGTTGCCCTCATGGTCGGAGACCGCGATGACGCTGCCGATCGGGCCGCCGCCCTGCACGCGGATCGTGAGCGAGGCGTCGTCCTCCTTCATGAGCTCGCCGAGCATGGACGCGGCACACAGCGTGCGGCCGAGCGCGGCGGAGGTGGTGGGCGTGAGATGATGAATGTCCTGCGCGCGCTGCACGGTGGCTCGCGCGGTGATGACCTGCATTTTGACAAAGCCGTCAGCCGAGACGGCACGGATGATTTCGTCCATGATGTGTTCCTTTCCTGCGTGGTATGTCCGTGGGAGGGGCAAGCCCCTCCCCTACAGATTCTATTTTGGTGCGTCAAATACGCGTGGCGATGAAGAAGAGTCTTCCCTGGTCGCCTTGAGGCCCTTCCGTAGTGGTGCGGATCCCGCCAAAGCCCTGCTGCTCCAGGAGGCGGGTGAGCATCGCGGGCGTGTGGACGTACTCGACGTGCTCCTCCGATTCTCTCGACCACAGCTCGCCCTCGCGCTCGAAGAGATCCATGCCGAAGCGCATGACGCCGTCGGTGAGTTCGGCGCGCCAGAGGCAAAGGACGTCCTCGGTCTCATCGAGGAAGAGCTCGCCGTCGAGCATCTCGAACGACTCCGGCGTGCGGATATCGAAGATCAGCAGTCCGCCGGGGCGGATGAAGAGGTGCAGGCGGTGCAGCACCTCGGGCAGGCTCTCCGGCGCGAGATAATCAAACCCGTCGAGCGAGCAAAATGCGGCGTCCACCGTGCCGTAAAGATCGAGCTCCTCGGCGCTCTGGAAGAGCAGCAGCGGCGGCACGCAGTCCGGAGAGAGCTCCGCTGCCTTTTCTCTCGCCTGCATGAGCATGTCGGCCGACGCGTCGGCGGCGATCATCTCGTACCCGCGCTCGGCGAGGAGGCACGTGAGCGTGCCGGTGCCGCAGCATAGATCGAGCAGGGTGCGCATTTCGCCCCCTGCTGACTGAAATTGCCGCTCATAAAAATCCGCAAAGGCGGCATAGTCCACGTCTCTCGTGAGAGCGTCGTACCATGCCGCCAGCGGTCCGTAGGACGCGGTCACTCCCCGCTGCCCTCCGTTTTGCCCAGGCGCTGGAAGACAACGTCATAGCCGCCTGCGCCGTACTGCAGCGAGCGGTTGACGCGGCTGATCGTGGCGCTGGACGCGCCGGTGCGCTCGAGAATGTCGCTGTAGATCATGCCGCTGTGCAGATACGTGGCGACCTGATAGCGCTGCTCCATGGCGCGCAGCTCGTTGACCGTGCAGAGGTCCTCGAGGAACTTCTTGCACTCCTCCACCGTCTCAACCTGCAGGAGGGCTTCATAGAGCTCCTCGCAGCGATTTTCCTTGTTGCGTTTATACATTTCTTCGTTTCCTTTTCCTTTTTATCCATTCGTTTCGGCAGTGCGCCGCTGTGCACTTTAACACTGTAATTCATTTTACACGACTGTTTGGAAAAAGTAAATACCATTTGCCTGTTTTTGGTTCTGTTTTTTCAGCAAACTACCGAAGATAGTCCTTGCATTTTAATAGGTAATACGTTAATATATACACAAAGAGTCTATTTCTGAAAGGAGGACTGCTTATGCAGATCGGCAGCTGGCTGCTCAGCATGACTGCTGTGTGGGCAATTGCAATCGTGGCCTTTCTGGTGCTGGAGGGCATGACGACGGGGCTGGTCAGCATCTGGTTCGCCGTGGGCTCGCTGGCGGCGCTGCTCGCCTCCCTGTTCGGCGCGCCGGTTTGGCTGCAGCTGGTGTGGTTTTTCATCATCAGCATCGCGGCGGTGATCATCACCCGCCCGCTCGCGCGCAAGTACCTCAACAGCAAAACGCAGGCCACGAACGCGGACATGTACGTCGGCAAGGAGTGCCTCGTCATCGAGACGATCGACAACGTGGCAGGCACCGGCGCGGTGAAGGTCGCCGGAAAGGTCTGGACCGCCCGCAGCGCGGACGGCAATGTGATCCCCGCGGGCGCGAGAGCAGAGGGCCTTCGCATCGAGGGCGTGAAGCTCATTGTAAAATCCATTCATGAGCAAGTAAATGTGGAAGGATAAAAGGAGGATAACACCATGATCGGACAGTTCATTGTTCCCATTCTCATCGCACTGGCGCTGATCGTCATTGTGCGCTGCATCCGCATCGTGCCGCAGGCGCAGGCATACGTTGTCACGCGTCTCGGCGCCTACAAGACCACGTGGGACGTCGGCTTCCATATGAAGGTGCCGTTCATTGAGCAGATCGCAAAGCGCGTCTCGCTCAAGGAGCAGGTCGCGGACTTCCCGCCCCAGCCCGTCATCACGAAGGACAACGTCACGATGCAGATCGACACCGTTGTCT
>JAFRDQ010000035.1 GCA_017411225.1 Oscillospiraceae bacterium | reverse complement strand
CGATGGTGCCCTGCATGTCTGAGAACATCTGCATCATGTTGTTCATCAGTTCATACTGCTGCTGCGTCGCCTGCAGCATTTCGCGCGTAAGGCACATGTTCGCACCGACATAGGGATCGACGATCAGGCCATTGTCCTGAGAGCTCAGAATCAGCTGTGAATAGTCCTTGAAGGCCAGCTCCACACTGCTGAACTGACGCCATTTGGCAAGTCTGGAATGATCCGTGAAGGCGAGGAAATAGCTCTTATTGTCCTGAGAGCGGGCCTTGCCGAACTGGAGATGCACATCCTCCCCCGGCTTCGGCGCGGCTGCGCCCTGCGGACGCTGAGCGGGAAATACGAGCGGCGTTGCCACCAGCGCAGCGGCAAGCTCTGCCACCGTCTCCTCGGTCTGGTTCTTCTGCACCTTCTCCATCACCTTGCGGAGATTCTCTGCCATCACGGAGCGAAGCTTGGCCTCCTCCGAGCGCACCTCAAACGTGATCGTCCACGCGGGATAGGCGACCTTCAGCACCTCGAGCGCCTCACGAAGCGGATCGGTCGTCTCCTCCGGGCCGTCGTTGGAAACGACGACGGTGAATCTCGGCGTGCCGTTCGCGCTCTTCTTTTCAGAACCGTTGGCGCGGAGCTCCTCCATCTTCGTCTGCAGGCAGAGCGTCAGACAATAGGCCTTGGTGGATGTGTCGCGCACCGCCATGGCGTATGCCTCGTCGCCGTCCTGATCCGGCATTTTGGCCACTTCCATAATGCTGTGCAGGCCGTAGACATACGCCGCTTCAGCGCGGCGGTTGGCACGGTCATCATCAGTCATGTTCTCATCATCCGGCTCCTGATAGACGCCGGCAGAGGTCATCTCATTGACGGCCTTGCGGCGAATCTCCTGAATGGCGAGAAACTGCATTGCTCTGCCGCGATCTGCGGCGGCATGATCATAAAGATCCTGAAAACTGCTCATGGCTTATCCTCCAACTAAAATCAATGACCATAGTTTATCGCAGTTTTCCCGATTCGTCAATGCATAACACCGCGTTGATGATATCAGAGCACGAATTTCATTGACACCCCGCTGAAAATTCACTATAATAGATAGGCCAAATGCGGGTATGATGGAATTGGTAGACATGCCAGATTTAGGTTCTGGTGGATTACACCGTGCAGGTTCAAGCCCTGTTACCCGCACCACGTCAAAACAACACCATTAGGTCACCAGCCGCCGCCTGCGGCGTCCGGTCGACCGATGGTGTTGTTTTTCCTTTCCAACGAGGAAGCAAAGAATTCGCTTCCACGTTGGTTTTATTCTACTTGAGACTGCGGTAATCCGTTTCCGGGCGGATTGTATCGGATGGGAAGAATTCATCGAGCGGGAATTCGATGCGGCTGAACATGGCGCAGGGATCGTCCTCCGTTGTGCTCTCGCATGCCTTGTCGGGGATGCAGTAATCGTAAGCCGGGATGAGCAGCTGCGTATCGCGCTCGAGGCGGATCATGGAAAACTGGCCGATGGTCGCAAAGAGGTTTCTTCCCTGCTCCGCCATGACAAGCTCCTCGTCAAAGTAATTGAGGATCTCATGGGGAATGGTACGCGGCTCACCGTCATCCGGCAGCGGCGTCTCGCGATCCACCAGCTTCATATGCAGCGCGATCGGGTCGACCGACTCCACTACGCCGATCGGAAGCCCGGCGTCCTCCGGCACGCCGGCGTCTGCAGAGGTATAGACCTTTGCGCTCGCCTCACTGCCAAAGAGCATGACGCGTTTGTCAAATACTGCGAGACCGGTGATCGATTCGCCGGCCGGGAACGTCTCGCCGTTGACGCGGTAAAAATACGTCACATCAACCGTATAATATCCGCGGTTGAACGTAATCTCCTGCACGTTCACCTGCGCCAGCAGCAGCTCGGCGCTGCGGGGCCGGACGCTGAATGCGTTTTCCAGAAGCGTCTGGCTGCTCAGCGTCGGAAAAACACGCAGATCCTCCACGCAGTCTTTATCTCGGCAGCCGTCAAACACCTTTCTCGTATGCACGCATACCGCTTCCCGAATGGGAGCGCCGCTCTCCACCGGACCCGGTACCACTCTGTCAGCCATATGATAACCTCCCTGTTGCATTTTGAAGCACGCTTCGATACAGTCTATGCGCGTTTCAACCGTTTGTGACCCGGAAATACAAATTTCTGTCTTTGATGGCGTTGACGAGGTCCTGCAGGTGGTTTATAATAATACATTGTATTAACAAAGAGAGGTTCACTTCATGGATCATTTTGGCTTTATCCACGAAAAAATGGACATTAAGATCCTGATTCTGTATGTGCTGGAGCAGCTGCCCGCTCCGGTCGACGCGCTGACGCTGTCGGAGCTCGTTTTCTGCGACGACGGCATCGGATATTTCGACTATTCGGATTGTCTGGCAGAGCTCACGGAGACCGGACAGATCACGGAGGAGAACAATGCCTACGCGATCACCGAAGCGGGACGGCAGAACGTGGACGCAGTTGGAGACAGCATCCCCTACTCCGTGCGCGCCAAAGCGCGCCGCGTGACGGAACCGCTGGCAGAGCGGATGCGCAGAGCCGCCATGATCAAGGCACAGCACCACGCCCAGGCGGACGGCACCATCCTCGTGGAGCTCGGCGTTACCGACGGCGTGAGCGATCTGCTGGACATGACGATCATGTCGCCGACCGAGGAGCTGGCCGAGACCATGGAGCAGACCTTCCGAACCCATGCGGAGCGCATTTATCACGACGTAATCCGCATCCTGACTGAGAGCGAGGCATCCAAATGAACACCCATATCCCCGAAAACTACCGCAGTCTTCTCAGCATCTATGACACACAGAAGGCCATCGGTCTGCTCAAGCGTCTGTTTGAGGATCAGCTGGCCGCGAATCTGAATCTGTTTCGCGTGTCGGCGCCGCTGTTTGTGGAGGAATCCACCGGCCTGAACGACAATCTGAACGGCTATGAGCGGCCTGTGGACTTTGATATTCCCAACATCGGCAGAGACGCACAGGTCGTGCAGTCGCTTGCCAAGTGGAAGCGCATGGCGCTTCACGATTACGGCTTTTACCCCGGCAAGGGTCTCTACACCGATATGAACGCCATCCGACGCGACGAGGATGTGCTGGACAATCTGCATTCGGTCTATGTGGACCAGTGGGACTGGGAAAAGGTCATTGAGGCCAAAGACCGCAATCTCGATTATCTCAAAGGCACCGTGATGGACATCGCGTCTGCCGTGAGCGAGACACAGCGCACCATGCGTGCGATCTATCCGCAGCTGCAGGCATTGCCGGTGCTGGAGCGCACCGTCACCTTTGTGACCGCGCAGGAGCTCGAGGATCGCTGGCCGGAGATGACGCCGAAGCAGCGCGAAAATGCGTTTCTGAAGGAGCACAAGACCGCCTTCATCATCGGCATCGGCGGCGCCATGAAGTCCGGTCAGAAGCACGACGGACGCTCCCCGGACTATGACGACTGGACGCTCAACGGCGATCTGCTCTACTGGAACGATCTGCTCCAATGCGCGTTTGAGCTCTCCTCCATGGGCATCCGCGTCGATCCTGTGAGTCTCGACAAGCAGCTGACACTCGCAGGCTGCGACGATCGCCGCGAGCGCACCTATCACAAGATGCTTCTGAACGGCGAGCTGCCGCTCACCATCGGCGGCGGCATCGGCCAGAGCCGACTGTCCATGCTGCTGCTTGGAAAAGCGCACATCGGCGAGGTGCAGTCCTCTGTCTGGGACGCCGAGACCATCCAGACCTGCAAGGCCGCAGGCGTGGTACTGCTGTAAGCATCGACATATAAAAACAACGCTGTCAAAAAGACAGCGTTGTTTTTATAATAGGATCAGCTCAATGTATGGCAGCTCCGTCATCCCGTTTTTGTGATAGGCCGCGAGCGCGGTCACATTCTCCTCCTCCGCCTCCAGACGAATCACCGCATTCGGATACGTCGAGCGAAGCGTTTGAATGAATTGTGTGGCGGCTCCGCCGCGGCGATATGCCGGCAGGAGGTAAATGTCCTCGATCCAGATGCATGGTTTTCCGAATTCGGTGGAGAAGCTCCTGGCGATCATGCCGTAGCCGGCCAATTTGCCGTCCTGCTCAAACACAAATCCCTCGGCGTAGGGACTATCCCCCACACAGGCCGAAACATCCGCCTGAAAGATTTCCTCCGAGCCGTCGGTATGCACGGCAGGAGAGGCATAAAACACGCGCATCATATCAAGAACAGAAGCCCGATCCGATTCTTGCATGGAACGAATGGTCATCATCGCAGCATCTCCTCATAAGTCGTCAGTACGTTGTAGACTGCATCCTCGCTCAGGACGCCGCGCTTGATCTGCTCGGGGATTTGCCCGGCCTCATCGCTTTCAAAATCCATGCGCCAAAGCGAGCTCTCATAGTACGCTTCCAGCGCTTTGAGATCCGCAACAGAAGGCTTATCTGCGGTAAGGATCCGATCCAGAAGTGCCTCCTGCTCTTCGATGCGGGAGAGCTGCGCGTCCGACCACGTCATACGAAGATCGCCGTTTTCCTCCTTCGCGGGAGAAAAGCCGGCGGCGCGGTGCGTCTGGATGCTGATTTTGTTTTTCCGGGAAACGAAAGAACAGACTGAGCAATTCGGAAACCGCCTGTGCAGATAGAGCATCATTTCCTGCAGGATTCGTTTACCGAAGCCCATCTCGCGGTAGTCCGGATGGGTCTCGAGCGCCTCGAGCAGGAACGTGTGCTGCTCCTGCGGCAAAAGCCGAAGCGCTGAGCGGTAGACGCCCTCCTTTTCGAGAATGAGCAGGATCCCCTGCTCGGACTGGAATTCACCGGTCAGGTAGTCGCGGTATCCCTCCTCATATTTTGCGAGCGCTTCCTCCTCAGTGAGCTCCGGATACCGCTCTGCGGCGTTCTCTGCCGAGGATTCCCGATAGACGGCAAAAAACTGCGGCCAGTTCAAACCCGATAGTTCCTGAAATACAAGCAAACTATGCATGAAATACACCTCCGATACGATGGGAAATCAACGATCGAATCACCGCCGTTTTCTCCGAATCCAGCTGAACAATGCAGTCCTCCGCCCGCTCCCTGGCCAGCGGCAAACCGTCCTCTCCTTCAAAATCCAAATCAAAATCTATGGCCTGATCGTCCAGCGCGGAAAGGTCGTTTGTGCTGCAAAGGAGCGCTGCGAGCGTCGCCGCGATGAGATAATCTCCGTAAGCGGAGGCGTGCTCGCCGTCGTGCCAGTAGAGCTCGATCTCCGGGTTTGTTTGGCGGATATGGTCAAACAGCTCGCCGACCGGCGCAAGAAGCGCTCCGGTTTCCTCCGCGAGCGCCATATAAAAATGCTGCATCGGCAGAAAATGCTCCGGCTGCGCCTGCTCCGCCCATGTCATCATCAAAACCGGTTTGGCGCCGGAAGTCTTGCAGAGTGAAAGAATGCGGAGCGCACTCTGCCGCGTCAGCGCCTCGTCCGGGAACGGATGCGCCTGCTGCTGCAGAACGCAGTAATCATATTGTCCGTAAAGCAGTGCAAAGCGCAGGGAGAAGTATTCCTCCCGATGCCAGGCGAGCGACCGGTTGGAATAGGCCAGCATCGTGACCTCCGGCGTTTCACCGGTCAGCTCGGCACACATCCGTGCAAACGTGTGCGGCATATCATGAAAATAAGTATGGCTGTTGCCGATGAACAATACGCGCATAGGAATCCTCCTCATGAAAAACAGGACGCCGAATCACTTCAGCGTCCTGTTGAATATGGAGCGGGATACGGGAATCGAACCCGCCTCCTCAGCTTGGGAAGCTGATGTTCTACCGATGAACTAATCCCACATAGGCATGGATATTATACCATGCCATATTGTTGTTTGCAAGGGTTTTTAGCTGACGTACACCGTGCACTTGGCGACCACATCTCCGATCGAGGCGGTGATCGTCGTCATGCCCTGACCGATGCCGGTGACCTGACCGTCGCGCACGATGGCCACGGACTCATTCTCACTTGCCCAGACAACCTGTCCGGCCATGCCGTCCGGATAAGTGACAGCCTCAAGCGGTACGGTTTCGCCGACGCCTTCGCTGAATTCG
>JAFRDQ010000034.1 GCA_017411225.1 Oscillospiraceae bacterium | reverse complement strand
TATATGTCTGAAAAGAAAGTCATTCTGAGCATCTGGGCGGCGGTGATCGCCCTGCTGATCGGCAGCATGCTGCTCGCGGGAATTCTCGCCAGCGCCCGTCCGGAGTACCGCGCCCATCCCGGGCTCGAGACCTGTGCCGTCGAAGAGACCGAGTGGCGCGAGATTCAGCAATAGGTTAACATAACAAAAAAGTCTGTTGACACAGAACTGATTACTCAAATTGTCAAAAAGCCTCGCAGAGTTCGCGGCTCGGATGCCGCGAATCAAATCGAATTGTTTTTCCGGCGACATGTGCGGCGGAAAAACTCCCTCAAGCGCGGCGTTACGCCGCGCTCTCGCGCCGACCAAGGCGGGCAGCGCCCGCCGCGATGGAGCGCGAGTATCCCTTCATACAGTCAAAGAACAGTGTTCTTTGACTGTATGAGCTGTCATTTCGTCTCCCACAGCATCCGGCTGTCCTCAAACCGCGCGTCCAGCTCGCCCTGATCCTTCAGCCACGCGAGATAGGACCGCACCGTACTGCCAACGAGCACATACTGCTCAAAGTTCATGCTCAGGCCATAGTGCTGGAACAGCGCCTGCAGCACGTCTTCAAACGTCTTTGGCTCGCGGCAGAGATTCCGGATCGTCTCCGCGATCTCCAGCACCGTGTCGATGTTATACTGCGCAAGCGGGGCAATGTCCTCCGTCGCCGCCGCGTGCGCGGGGACGAACATGCGCGCAGTCATGCCCTTGACCATTTCCAGCGTCTCAAGGTACGCCTTCACGTCGTAGAGAAAGCCGATCCGGTATTTTTCCAGCGTCTCCCGGCTGGACAGGCAGTCGGCGAGATAGACCACGTCGTCCGGCGCGCGAAAGCCCGCCATGTCGAAGAAGTGGCCGGGGAGGGGGATGAGCTCCATGCCCTCGGGCAGCACCTCCGGCGTCAGCGGCTCTGCATCGCTCGGCTGGGCGAGCAGAAATTTGTGTCGCAGATCCTTCGGCGGATAGCCGCCGTAGAGAAAGCTCGGCTCCAAAATCGGCGTGCGCGTGAACGCCTGCTCGATGCCGGGGGCGTAGATCCTGCATCCCGTCTGCCGCTGCAGATACTGATTGCCGCCGATGTGATCGGCGTTGGAGTGTGTGTTGTAGATCGCGGTGAGCTTCCAGCCGTTTCGATCCAGATGCTGCCGGATCTTCCGCCCGGCGTCCTTGTCGTTGCCGCTGTCGATCAGGCAGACCTGATCTCCGTCCAGCTGCACCAGCCCGATCTTCGCCGGACTCTCAATGTACCAGCACCGCTCGGTGATTGGGATCAGCTCAAACATGGTGCTCTCCTCCCTGAATTTGGTGATTTTATTCTATCGTTTCGGCTCTGCTCTGTCAATTCCCATGGTTTACATATTACCGAAACTATGATAAAATCAATACAGAATCTATATAGAAAAGGAGAATGATATGATAAAGAAATTCCTTTCTGCGCTGCTCGTGCTCTGCATGGCGCTGGCCCTGCTGCCGTTCGGCGCCCTTGCGGCGGACTTTGTGGATCTCGAGCCCGGCGCCTATTATCTCGATGCCGTGGACTGGGCGGTGAAGCACAACCCGGTCATCGCCAAGGGCACGACCGGCACGACCTTCAGCCCGAATAATACCTGCACGCGCGGCGAGGTCGTCACGTTCCTGTGGCGCACCTTCGGCGCGGAGAAGATGTTCATTACCAATCCCTTTGTGGATGTCCCGACCACGGAATACTATTATAATTCTGCCGTCTGGGCTTCCCGCGAGGGCATCACCAACGGCACGGACCCCACGCACTTCAGCCCCGGAAGCCCCTGCACGCGCGAGCAGGTGGCCACGTTCCTCTGGCGCGCGATGGGCAAGCCGAGCGCCGGCATCACGAAATCCCCGTTCACCGATGTGACGGACACGACTTCTTACTCCTATGCCGCCATCCTCTGGGCGTTTGAAAACGGCGTCACCAACGGCACCAGCGAGACCACCTTCTCTCCCGCAGCGCCCTGCACCCGTGCCCAGATTGTCACGTTCCTTTACCGCGCGTTCCATGTGGAGCATACTGTTATCGTTCGGGAGACCATTCAGAACCCGGACGGAACCAAAACCGGCTACATTTTCGAGTATGACAGCAACGCGCTCAACACCCGCGTCACCTCGCTCGACGGCAAGCAGTGGGAGAAGCACATCTTCGACGCCAAGGGCCAATACGTCAAGCGTGAAACGCCAGACGGCACATTTGATGTCGGGGGTGACGGCGAACGGAACGGCGTGACCACCACAGAGAAGGACGCCCTCGGCCGCGTCATCAAGGAGACCACAAAATTTGATGACGGCGATACGTACGTCACCCTGTATGAGTATGACGGCAATTCGGACCGCGTCATTGCCACGAAGGACGGCAACGGCAAGCTGACCGCCCGTATGAGCTACGACAAGGACGGCAACATGACGAAGCGCGAGAGCTTCAGCGCGGACAATCAGACCACCCCGAACACTGTTGAAATCTATGAGTACGATGCGAATGGCAATACGACCCATTCGCGCTATGAGTCGCGCTATGACGGTTCAACCGGCTGGAGCGATTGGACTTATGAATATGACGAGGCCGGCAGCATCGTCAAGCAGGTCTACACGAACAGCGACGGCGCCAAGGATACGTCGACCTATCGTTACAATGTCGGTGAGGACGGCAGCATTGCCTCCGTCGAGGAGACGATGACGGACAAGGACGGCATTGTCATCGTCAAGACGGATGAGTTCAAAACCATCGAAGCCGCCGCGAACCTCGCCATGAGAGGCCGCGCCATCTTCCCCTGGGACTTTTGATCAAGCCAAAGCGCCTGTTTTCTGCAGGCGCTTTGGCTCTTTACGTTTCGGGTGTTTTCCGCTAAAATGCAGTCAGGAGTGAATTGCATGAATTGGAAAGCACCCGCTTTGTTTTTTTGTCTTGCCGCGGCAGCGCTCATGCTGCTCGCGCGCCTGTCTCCCGGAGAGGAGGGAATAACCGTGTCCTATGCACCCATGCAGCCGGTGACGATCATGGTCGTCACGGATCCGCATTATCTCGCGCCGAGCCTCACCGACGGCGGCGAGGCGTTTTTGAATGTCGTCATGCACGCCGACGGGAAGTATATGCAGCGCATCGAGGAGATCACCGACGCGCTCTTTGATACCGCCGCGTCCGCGCGCCCTGCGGCGCTCATCCTCTCCGGCGACCTCACCTTCAACGGCGAGTGCGAGAGCCACGAGGCGTTTGCCGCCAAGTGCGCCGCGCTCGAGGCACAGGGCGTCCCCGTCCTCGTTCTCCCGGGCAACCACGATCTGAACCGCCCCGACGCCGCCCGCTTCGAGCGCGATCAGATCACCCCGGCCGAGAGCATCACCGCCGCCGACTTTCGCCGCATCTACGCCGCCTTCGGCTATGACGAGGCGATCGGCACGGACGCGCATTCTCTCAGCTATGTCTGCCAGCTCTGCCCGGGTCTGCGCATTCTCTTCGTCGACTGCAACGCCGACACCGGGAGCGACACGATCCCGGACGAGACCTTCGCATGGATCGAGTCTCAGCTGCAGGAAGCCGCTGCAGCGGGGGATCGCGTCCTCTCCGTCTCGCACCAGACCGTCCTGCAGCACAACGCCCGCTTTGTCGACGGCTTTGCCATCACGAACCGCGAGCGGCTCCTGCGTCTCTATCGGGAATATCATGTCGCCTTGAACCTCTCCGGCCATATGCACATCCAGCATACACGGCAGGAGGGAAGCCTCACCGAGATCGTCACCGGCGCGCTCTCTGTCCAGCCGTGTCCTTACGGCGTTCTGACGCTCACAGAGCAGGGAGGGGACTATCTCGCGCAATCCGCCGTTCCCGCCGAGCTGCAGTCGGAGGCGACGGCCTTCTTTCGCGCCAACGCCTTTCATCAGGGCATGGCCGCCGGGGACGAGGACATGGCGAAGTACCTCGCCGATCTGAACACCGCCTATTTCTCCGGCCGCATGGATCTCGCCGAGCGGGACAGCGCTCTGCTCCGCCGCTGGCGCGAAACGGATTCGTTCACGATTTCCTACATCGAGAGCCTGCTCGAGGATCTCGGCCGCGATTTCACCAAAGTATCATTTACGTTTTAGGAGTCAACCATGGAGATCATTGAGATCACAGATTTTTCCGACCCGAATCTCGACGCCTTCGCGCGCCTGACCGAGCGCCAGCTCATGAACCGCGACAAGCCCGAGGAGGGTCTCTTCATCGCCGAGAGCCCCAAGGTCATCCACCGTGCTCTCGACGCGGGCTTCGAGCCCGTCACGCTCCTCATGGAGCGAAAGCACATCGAGGGGCAGGCCGCCGACGTCATCGCGCGCTGCGGCGTCCCGGTCTATACCGCGCCGATGGATGTGCTCGAGCAGATCACGGGCTATAAGCTCACGCGCGGCGTCCTCTGCTCCATGCGGCGAAAAGACCTCCCCACCGTGGAGGAGATCTGCCAAAACGCCCGCCGCATCGTCGTGCTCGAGGACGTCATGAACCCCACGAACGTCGGGGCGATCTTCCGCTCCGCCGCCGCCCTCGGCATGGACGCCGTGCTCTTAACGCCCGCCTGCTCCGATCCGCTCTACCGCCGCAGCGCTCGTGTCAGCATGGGCACGGTCTTCCAGATCCCGTGGACGCAGATCGGCGAGCATGTTTCCGACTGGCCGCACCCCGGCCTCGAGCGGCTGCGCGCCATCGGCTTCAAAACCGCCGCCATGGCGCTCGAGGACGATTCGGTTTCCATCGATGATCCGAATCTCATGGCGGAGGAAAAGCTCGCCGTCATCCTCGGGACCGAGGGCGACGGCCTCGCCGCCAAAACCATTGCCGACTGCGATTACACGGTCAAGATCCCCATGTCCCACGGCGTCGACAGCCTCAACGTCGCCGCCGCCAGCGCAGTCGCATTCTGGCAGCTGTCGCGCCCAAAATGAGAGGCTCGTTTGTGAGCCTCTCATTTTGATACTCGCGCTCCATCGCCCTTCGGTTGGTCGGCGCGAGGGGCGAGCGTCGCGCTCGCCCGAGGGAGTTTTTTCACCGCACATGTCGCTGAAAAAACGGATTTGATTCTATTTGCCCTGACGGGCAAACTCTGCGAGGCTGAACGACGTTGCATTGCACCAACGTAGGGGCGGATATCATCCGCCCGCGCAATCCGACCTGAATATGATACCAGTCCCCGGCGAATCCGCACCATCCCACCCGTTGTCATTGTGAACCAGCGCGCACGACGGTGTGACAATCCGTCCCCCCGCGTTCCTGTCATTCTGCAATTGCCAATCCCCGGCGAATCCGCGCCGCACCGCCGTAGGGGCCGACGTCCTCGGAGGCCCGAAAAAAGGACACGCTTTAAGCGTGTCCTTTTTCAGATGCAAATTCAATCCGCCATATGCCGCAGATTATCAAAATAATCATAATACGGCACCAAAAACGTAAACCCCTTCACAATCTCGTCCGCAAGCTCATGACTGCGCGAGAGCTCGTCATGCCCCTTCTCGCAGCCGACGCTGATCCACTTTTTGTTCAGCCACGGATCGAGCAGGGGAGAGTGCTCTGCCTTCGGCCGCTTGTAGCTCTCGCCGCCGAGCTTGAAGACGTCCTGCTTGTTCAGCCGCCGCGCCAGCGTTTCCAGCGGCTTGGGGTTGGCAAGCGTCAAACGGCGGTAGCGCTCCATCAGCTGCGCCTTTGAGCTCCAGTAGCCCATGCCGTAGTCATAGCCCTCCGGATCGAAGCCGAAGTAGAACCCCGGCACCTCCTCGTCCTTGGATGCGTCGCACCGCAGCGTGAACCACAGATGATCTTTGTACGGCCCGCGGCCATAGAGCCTGCGCGCGTCGCGGTAGATCCTTGAGACGTGCACATACCACTCCCGCTTCGGAAACGCCTCCTGCATCCGCTCGAACACCTCGTCCGCCAGCGCGCGGAACGGGCGGTCCACCAGCGTCAGAAACTCCTCCTTGTGTGCGTTGAACCACGGCCGCTCATTGTTGAACCGAAGCTCCCAGAGAAACGCGCCGGCTTCCGACGGGAAACCAGTAAATTCCATGTATGATTACCTTCCTGATTTTTTTTCGCCATTGTATCGCAAAACCGCCCGCCCCGCAAGCAATTTTTCCAAAAAATCAACGAAATGTTGCCTCAAGGTATCGCACAGACTTGCTTTTTTTGATTCACAGTGCTAAAATGTGAAACAGTTTTTTAGATTGGGGAAGCCATATTCGTCAAATTGACAGAATATGATTTCCGTAAGGAAGGCTGCAAATGAATTCCAAAACCCTCGTTTACATTCTCAAGCGTCTCGTGCTCGCGATCTTCACAGTCTGGGTCGTCATCACGGTCACGTTCTTCGTCATGCACGCGGTCCCCGGCGGCCCGTTCGTCGGCGAAAAGGCCACCACGCCTGCCGTGCAGGCGGCCATGGAGGCCAAGTACGGCCTCGATAAGCCCCTCATGACGCAGTACGGCACCTATCTCAAGGACATCGTCACGAAGTTCGACTTCGGCCCGAGCCTCAAGCAGCGCGGCCGCATGGTCACGGACATCATCGGCGACGGTATGAAGACCTCCGCCAAGCTCGGCGTGCTCGCCGCCGTGGCAGCTGCGATCGTCGGCATCATCCTCGGCGCCATCGCCGCTCTGCGCCGCAACAAGCTCATCGACCGCGTCATCATGGTGCTCACGACCGCGTTCGTCTCCATGCCCGCGTTCATCATGGGCTCACTATTGCTAGTCTTATTTGCGATCAAGCTGGGCTGGCTTCCCGCCAACGCCAGCGCCAAGGCGGGCGCGACCGGTCTCGTTTTGCCGATCGTGACGCTCGCGCTCTATCCCACCGCGTATATCACGCGCCTGACTCGCTCGAGCATGCTCGACGTCCTCGGTCAGGACTATATCCGCACCGCGAAGGCCAAGGGCGTCTCCGGCTGGCGGATCATCTTCGGCCACGCGCTGAAAAACTCCCTCATCCCCGTGCTCACGTATTTCGGCCCCATGCTGGCCTATATCGTCACGGGATCCCTCGTCGTGGAAAAGATCTTTGCCGTCCCCGGCATTGGCCGCGCCTTTGTCAACAGCATCACCGGCCGAGACTATCCCCTCATCATGGGCACGACGATCATCCTCGCTTCGCTCATCGTCATCATGAATCTGGTCACCGACATTCTCTATAAGGTTGTCGACCCCAGAATCAATCTGGAATAAGGAGGCGGCGAATCATGGAGAAAAAACCGCTCAGCCTTCAGGTCGACCTGGATCAGTTCATTCCGGCCACGGAGGAAGAAAAAGAATACATGGTGCAGATGCGCGCCTCGTCCACCTTCTTCAAGGACGGCGTCAAGCGTCTGGTGAAGAACAAGGTCGCGTTCGTGAGCTTCATCGTCATCGTCGTCATCACGCTCTCGAGCATCTTTGTCCCTATGTTCTGGCCCTACAGCTATGAAAATCAGCTCGGAGTCACGCCCGGCAAGCCGGTCGACGCCTCGTTCAAGAATCTCCACCCGTTTGAGTACGGCTCCACCGAGCTCAAGCGTATCGAGGCAGGGGAGAAGGTCTTCCCGCACGTCTTCGGCACGGACGACGCCGGACGCGATTACTTCATCCGCGTCCTCTACGGCACGCGCGTCTCGCTCGCCGTCGGCTTCTTCGCGAGCATCATCGTGCTCGTCATCGGCACGCTCGTCGGCTCCATCGCGGGCTACGCGGGCGGCAAGGTGGACCTCATTTTGATGCGCATTGTGGACGTGATCTATTCGCTGCCCGATATGCTCATGGTCATCCTGCTCTCCACCGTGCTCAAGCAGACGATCGGCCCCGCCATCGACGGCACGGCCCTCGCCTCCATCGGCTCAAACATCATCAGCCTCTTCATCGTCTTTGCGATCCTCTACTGGGTCAGCATGGCGCGTCTCATCCGCGGCCAGATCCTCTCGCTGCGCGAGCAGGAGTATGTTCTCTCCGCGCAGGCGACCGGCGCCAAGGGCAGCTGGGTCGTGCGCAAGCACCTGATCCCGAACTGCATCAGCGTCGTTATCATCTCCGCTGCGCTGCAGATCCCGAACGCGATCTTCACCGAGAGCTTCCTGAGCTTCCTCGGCCTCGGCGTCAATGCGCCGATGCCCTCGCTCGGCTCTCTCGCGTCCGATGCGCTCAACGGCCTGCAGAGCTATCCCTACCGCCTCGTCATCCCGGCCATCGTGATCTCTCTGATCGTCCTTGGCCTGAACCTCTTCGGCGACGGTCTGCGCGATGCGTTTGACCCGAAGCTGAACGGTTGAGAAGGGAGGAAGGCAAATGGCATTGTTAGAAGTCAAGGACCTGCGCACCTCCTTCTTCACGGACGCGGGCGAGGTCAAGGCCGTCAACGGCATTTCGTTCAATCTGGAACGCGGCAAGGTGCTCGGCATCGTGGGCGAGTCCGGCTCGGGCAAGAGCGTCACGGCCTACAGCATCATGCAGATTCTGGCGTCCACCGGCAAGATTGTCGGCGGCTCCATCAAGCTTGACGGGCAGGAGCTCGTCGGCGCGGGCGAAAAGGTCATGAAGACCGTCCGCGGCAACAAAATTTCCATCATCTTTCAGGACCCGATGACCAGCCTGAACCCGACCTATACCATCGGTCACCAGCTCGTGGAGGCCATCGTGCTCCACACCGACCGTGACCGCAAGCAGGCCTGGGACCGCGCGGTCGAAATGCTCCGCCTCGTCAATGTCAACGAGCCGGAAAAGCGCATGAAGCAGTATCCGTTCGAGTTCTCGGGCGGCATGCGTCAGCGCGTCATGATCGCCATGGCGCTCGCCTGCGAGCCCGATATCCTCATCGCCGATGAGCCGACCACCGCGCTCGACGTCACAATTCAGGCGCAGATCCTCGAGCTCATGCAGCAGCTGCAGGAAGAGATCGGTATGGCCATCATCATGATCACGCACGATCTCGGCGTCGTCGCCCAGCTGTGCGACGAGGTCATCGTCATG
>JAFRDQ010000033.1 GCA_017411225.1 Oscillospiraceae bacterium | reverse complement strand
GGCACGGGAGGTCTGGATGCTGGAGAACTGATAGTTGTCGTTCTCGAAGTTTGGATACGCCTCGTAGGCCATGCCGTAGGCGGCGTCAATGTCGCCAGCCTGCAGCGCGGAGGAGAGGGTATCGCCGTTGGAGATGGTCTTGATGGTGAGCTCGTCGAGCTTGGGCTGGGTATTGGTCAGGCCGCCCCAGTAGAGCTCATTGGGAACGAGGGTGCAGTGGTCGTCGGTGACCATGTCCTTCACGACGTAGGGGCCGGTGCCGATGGCGATGCCGTTCTCAAAATCAGAGGCGTCGCAGTCGATGATGCAGCCATAGGGGTCGCCAAGATAGTTCATGAGGGCGGGGTTCGGCTCGGAGGTGTGGATGGTGAGGGTCATGCCGTCGGCCTCGATGGACTCGATCTTGGTGTCGGAAGGCGCGCGGTCATGCACCTCGAGCAGGTGCTCGAAGCACTGCTTGACGGCAGCGGCGTCCATGTCGCGGCCGGAGGAGAACTTCACACCGTCGCGCAGGGTGATGGTCCAGGTGCAGTCGCCGTCATTCTCCCATGCGGTGGCGAGCCAGGGCTCGAGCTCCATAGTGTCGGTATAGTGAACTAAGGTCTCGCCGATGCCGTAGCGAATGCAGGGCCAGCCGTTGTAGGTGGTGTGCGGATCGACGGTCTCTTCCCAGTTCTCACTGTTGAAGGTCGTATCGCCGATAATCATGATCTTGGCGCCCGCGGGAGCGGCAGCCTCTTCGCTGCCTGCGGGTGCGCTCTGCTCTTTGCTGCCGCAGCCGGCGAGCAGGCCGAGGGCCAGCACAACGACGAGCAGCATGGAAAGAATTCTCTTGTTCATACGTGGATTCCTTTCTTTCTGTCCTTGTTGTTTTTATTTGCACCGATGAAATCGGAATGCAGATTAAAGAATGCTGTTGATGAGGTCCCGCGTGTAGTCGTTCTTCGGCGCGGCAATGACCTCGGACGGGACGCCCTGCTCCACGATCTGGCCGCGGTACATGACGACCAGCCGGTCGCAGAACTGCTGCACGAGCGCGATGTCGTGGCAGATGAAGAGGATGGACATGTCGAGCTTCTGCCGCAGCTCCGTCAGCAGCTCGATGATCTCTGCCTGAATGGTGACGTCGAGCGCACTCGTCGCCTCGTCACAGATCAGGAGCTTCGGCTCGATGGCGAGGGCTCGGGCGATCGCGGCGCGCTGGCACTGTCCGCCGCTGACCTCGTGGGGATAGCGCTTCACAAACTCCTTCGGCAGGCCGCAGAGCTCCAATAATTCTTCAGCACGCTTCAAGGCGTCGGCTTTGGAGACGCCGTTGTTGCGGAGGCTCTCCATGATGCCGTCGCCCAGCGTGCGGCGGGGGTCGAAGGACTCCGTCGGCGTCTGGAAGACGACCTGCATCTTCTTCCATGCCTTGCGCAGATCCTTGCCCTTACACTTTGTCACTTCCAGACCGTCAAGCGTGACGGTGCCGGAGGTCGCGGGAAGCAGGCCGGTAATCATGTTCACCAGCGTGGTCTTGCCGCTGCCGCTCTCGCCGATGACGCCGAGACATTCGCCGGGCATGAGATCAAAGCTCGCGTCCTTTACGGCGTGGACGTCCTCCCTGCCCTGCAGCTTAAAGGTTTTGGTCAGGCCTTTGACGGAAAGGATCGGTTCAGGCATGATGTGTGCCTCCCCTCTCCAGACGCGGCACGGCGGCCATCAGCGTTTTGGTATACTCCGTCTCCGCGTGGTTCAGAATCTTGTCGGTCTCGCCATACTCCACGGCGCGGCCGTTTTGCATGACAAGGACGTTGTCCGCCATGGCGCCGACGACGCCGATGTTGTGGGTGACGATGATGATGCTGACGCCATACTCCTTGCGCATAAGCATCATCTCCTCCACAACCTGCTTCTGCACATGGACGTCCAGCGCGCTGGTGGGCTCGTCCGCCATGAGGACGCTCGGGCGCAGGAGCATCGCCGAGGCGATGCCGACACGCTGCTGCATGCCGCCGGAGAGCTCGAAGGGATAGCTTTTCAAAACACGCAGCGGATCGAGGAAGCCGATTTTGCTGAGAATTTCGGACGCACGGTCCTCAAATTCCGCACGGGTTACTTTTTCATGCTCGATCACGCTCTCGTAAAGCTGCGCACCCACGGTGCGGATGGGACAGAAGCTGGCGCCGGCGCTCTGGAAGATCATCGCGAGATCCGGGCCGCAGAGCTTACGCATCTCGGCGGGCTTTAAGTCCGGCAAGTTCTTGTCCTTGTACCAGATATCGCCGCGGGTGACCAACCCGGCGGGTCCGAGCAGACCCATGGCGGCCGTGATGAGCGTGCGCTTGCCGCGGCCGGACTCGCCCACGATGCCGAGGATCTCGCCCTCGGAGAGCGTGACGGAAATGTCCTGCACGGCGGGGCTGCCGTTGTAGGAGATCTCGACGCGGTCGTATTCCAACAGTTTCTTCACGCTCTCAACCCCTTTCTCATTTTGGGGTCGAGGTAGTCGCGCACCGTATCGCCCAGCAGATTGAAAATCATGACGGAAACGAAGATGGCGAGACCGGGGGCGAACGTGAGCCACGGGGCGGTCTGCAGCAGGCCGCGGGTGTCACTGATCATACTGCCCCACTCGGCTGCGGGCGGCTTCGCGCCGAGACCGAGGAAGCTCAGACCCGCGAGCTCCATCATCATGGTGCCGATGTCCAGCATGGAGGTGACGAGGATCGGGCCCATGATGTTGGGCAGAACGTGCTTTAAGATGATCTTCAGGGAGCTGCCGCCGGCCAGCTTTGCAGCCATGAAATAGGGCATCTCCTTTTGCGAGAGCGTTTGGCTGCGGGCAATGCGCGCGAACTTCGGCCACGAGATCGCCGCGAGGGCAATGACGGCGTTGTGCAGTCCGCCGCCCAGCACGCCTGCCACAGCCAGCGCGAATACGAGACCGGGAAACGCGAGGAAGAGATCGGAAATGCGCATGAGGATCGTGTCCGTCCAGCCGCCGATCCACGCAGCGAAGACGCCGACCACCGTACCGATCACGGTGATGATCGCGACGAGCAGCAGCGTGGAAAAAATACTGGTCCTTGCGCCGACGATGACGCGTGAGAGCATATCGCGGCCATAGCGGTCCGTGCCGAAGACGTGCTCGGCGCTGGGCGCGAGCTTTGCGATGCTCAGATCCTGCGTGTAAGGGTCGTAGGGGCAAAGCTGCTCGCAGAAGACAGAAACCAGCAGGAGCATAATCGCAAGGGTTCCAAACACTATCAGTCTGGCCTTGAGGGTATCGCGGCGCAGCTTCTGCACACGGACAGTGGATACCTTGTTCAATCCTGCACCACCCCCAGTCTGATTCTCGGGTCCATTGCGTGATACAGCAGATCCGTGATGAGGTTCACGAGGACATAGATGATTGCCATCCACACCACATAGGCCTGGATGATGGGATAGTCGCGCATGGTGATGGCGTCCACGGCGAGCTTGCCGACGCCGTCCCACATGAAGATGCTCTCAATGATCGCAGTGCCGCCGAGGAGGCTGCCGATGCTGAGGGCCAGCAGCGTGATGATCGTCAGCATGGAGGACTTCATGACGCTGCGCCATAACGTGACGCGGCCGCGCACACCTCTGGCCTGCGCGCCGATGACATAGTCCTTATTTAATTCTTCCAGAACCGTCGCGCGGACCTGTCTTAGATACTTTGCGCTCATGGCGATGGCGAGCGTCAGCGTCGGCATAGCAGCGCTGCGGATGCTCAGGCCGTTAGAGATGACCGGAAGCCAGCCCAGCCTGATACTGAGGAAATACATGAGGAGCATCGCCACAAAGAAGTTCGGGAGCGAGTTTCCGACAAAGCTGGTAAAGCGGATGAGATAGTCCGTAAACTTATCGTGCCGCACCGCGGCCAGCACCCCGAGCGGGATGGAGATGATGATGGTCAGCAGGATGCTCAGCGCTGTGAGCAGCAGCGTGGCCGGGAGTTTGGAGACGAAGGTGTCGAACACATTGCGCCCGGAAATGTAGCTCGTGCCCATGTCGCCGGTGAGCATGCCGCCGAGCCAGGAAAAATACTGGGTCAGGAACGGCTTGTCCAGACCGAGATCGGCACGGGCGGCGTCAATGACTTCCTGCGACACCGCACCCTTGTCTCCATACATCTCGGTGATGGCGTCGCTGCCGGCGATGCGCATCATGGCAAAGGACAGAAACGTGATACCGATCAGCACGGGGATCAGCTGCACGAGCCTGCGCAGCACATACTTGCCCATGGGCGCACCTCCCAACACAGTGTTCGGTTTCTTTTTAGCACAGGCAATTTCCGCACACAACCTCCCCCTGGGGTTCTGATTTTGGGATTTCTCCATTTTTGTGCAGTTTTTTATCCCCCCGGGTAGGTTGTGAACCGGGAAATCATCATGGTAGGATAACGTCAGTACTTTAGAAGAAAGGCCGATGGTGAGCCATGGCGATCAGCAAAACGATTTTGAGCGAAAACAAGGACTACTGGACCGGAAGAGCCTGCGGCTATTCCGAGATCAATCAGGAGGAGCTGCGCACCGCTCAGCGGGAGGTATGGCGCAGGGAGCTGAAAACGCACATTGAGCGGCAGTTCCCGGATCGGGATGCGTCCTCCGTCCGCGTGCTGGAGATCGGTACCGGCCCGGGCTTTTTTGCGATTCTGTTGTGCGAGCTCGGATACGACGTCACCGCGATTGACCTTACGCCCGCGATGCTTTCTGAGGCCAGAAAGAACGCCGGAGCGCTGGCAAGTCGGATCAAATTCATGGAGATGAACGCGGAGGAGCTCTATTTCCTCGATCACAGCTTCGACGTGATCCTCTCGCGCAATCTCACGTGGAACCTGCCCCACCCGGAGGCGGCTTACCGGGAATGGAAGCGCGTTCTGAAGCCCGGCGGATTGCTGCTGAATTTCGACGCCAACTGGTATCACTATCTCTATGATTCCGAAGCGCGTGCAGGTTATGACGCCGACCGGGTCACCTCCGAGGAATGCGGCATTGAGGATCGGAACATCGGACACAATTTCGAGGTGATGGAGGAGATCGCCATGCGCGTTCCGCTCTCCAACATCATGCGTCCTGCATGGGATCGCGCGGTGCTCTCGAAGCTGGGCATGGAGGTGTCCACGGACGTGCGGGCGTGGGATCGCGTCTGGTCGGCGGAAGAGAAGGTCAACTTCGCCTCTACGCCCATGTTCCTCGTCCACGCAGTGGCGGGAGGTGCCGTATGAGCAGCCATGAGCATACGCATATCCGCAGCGACGGCACGGTGTTCACCCACAGCCACGACACGCTGGCCGGACACACGCACTCGCACAACCACACGAAAACGAAAGCGGTGCTCAACCGCCTCTCCCGCGCCATCGGGCATCTGGAATCGGTCAAGCGCATGGTGGCCGACGGTCGCGACTGCACCGAGGTGCTCATGCAGCTGGCGGCGGTCCAGTCGGCGCTGAACGGCACCGCCAAGGTGATCCTGAAAGACCACATCGAGCACTGCCTCACGGACGCGATGGAGCAGAACGACGCCGCCGCTTTGGAAGAACTCAACACCGCCATCGAGCGGTTCATGCGCTAACGCCGGAAAGGGGAAACTATGCACATTTCAAAGGATCATCTGGAAGGCCACGGCCACACGCACGCGGAGCAGACGCCCATGAGCCATGAGGAAGTCCTCAAGCTGCTCACCTACATGCTGGATCACAACCGGCACCACACCGAGGAACTGCATGAACTGTTCCATGCGTTGGATGACGCCGGAAGCTATGACGCAGCAGGCGAACTGGAAACGGCCATGCGCTATTACAATTCCGGCAACGAGGCTCTGGAAAACGCGCTGGATCTGGCAAAGCAATGCGAAGAAACATAAAAAAAGATCCCCGGGGGAAGCTTGCGCGGGAGACTGCGGCATGATATGCTAAGACCATCAGATCTTTCAAGTCTCCCCCGCAGGCAGGCGTTTGGTCTGCGTCTGCCGGAGCCCCTTCCCTTTCCATATGCAAAAAGAGCACCCTCCCCGGCCGGGAGGGTGCTCTG
>JAFRDQ010000032.1 GCA_017411225.1 Oscillospiraceae bacterium | reverse complement strand
TCGCGCTCGTCGCGGTCAAACACGCCCTTGAAGTCGTGCCCGCAGCCGATCGGCCAGTTCACCGGGTAGGTGCCGATGCCGAATTCCTTTTCCAGCTCCTCCATCAGCTCAAACGGATCTCTCGCCTCGCGGTCGAGCTTGTTGATGAAGGTGAAGATCGGGATGTGCCGCATCGCGCAGACCTTGAAGAGCTTTCGCGTCTGCGGCTCAATGCCCTTGGCAGCGTCGATGACCATCACGGCGCTGTCCGCCGCCATCAGCGTGCGGTAGGTATCCTCGGAGAAGTCCTGGTGTCCCGGCGTGTCGAGGATGTTGATGCAGTAGCCGTCATAATCAAACTGCATCACGGAGGACGTGATCGAAATGCCGCGCTGCTTCTCCAGCTCCATCCAGTCGGACACCGCGTGCCGCGCCGTGGCCTTGCCCTTCACGGAGCCGGCCAGCTGGATCGCTCCGCCGTAGAGCAGAAACTTTTCCGTCAGCGTCGTCTTGCCCGCGTCCGGGTGCGAAATGATGGCGAACGTGCGCCGCCGCTGAATTTCCCATTTTGTATCCATAGTAAACCTCTTGTCCATGCGTTTTCAAACTCATGTATTATAGCTTATAAAACCCTGCAATGTCAACACTTTCACGCACTTTGCCCCTTCTGCCGCCGGCACTGGATAAAATGACGAAAACCATCCGGAAAACCGGACAAAAACTCTGTTTTTTCATAATTGACTTCCATTTAAAACGCTACTACAATAAAGAAAATTAACTGCCAATAAAACGTAAAGGAGCATAAAAATGGAACTCAAGCTGTCCAAGAAGATCACCAAGCCCGATTTTCAGGGAGAATTCACCGCGAGCATTCTTGCCGCTGCTGCCTCGCCTGACATCATCTCCTTCGCCGGCGGCCTGCCGAACCCCGTTTCCTTCCCCGTGGAGGAGATGGACGCCGCCGTGCACAAGGTCATGCAGGAGAAGGGCGCCGTCGCCCTGCAGTACAGCAACACGCAGGGCTATCAGCCGCTGCGCGCGTGGATTGCCAAGCGTTATGAGGTCCTCGGCGTGAACGACGTCGTGGCCGATGATATCATCATCACCAACGGCTCCCAGCAGGCGCTCGAGATGGTCGGTGCCGCGCTGATCGATCCGGGCGACAAGATCCTCGTTGAGAATCCGACCTATCTCGTCGCGCTGCAGAGCTTCCACCTGTTTGACCCTGAGGTCATTCCCGTCCAGATCAATCCCGACGGCATCGACTGCGACAAGCTGCAGGCCGCCATCGACGCGAACCCCGAGGCGAAGTTCATTTACGTCATCCCGAACTTCCAGAACCCCACCGGCCTGACCTATTCCAGGGAAGTGCGCGAGCGCGCGGCCGAGATCTTCAAGAACTCCAACCTCCTCGTCCTCGAGGATAACCCCTACAGCGAGCTCCGCTTCGCCGGCGAGGGCGGCAAGAGCTTCGGCTACTACCTCGGCGAGCAGTGCTGCATGTTCGGCACCTTCTCCAAGATCGTCTCTCCCGGCATGCGCATCGGCTGGATCTGCTGCCGCAACAAGGAGCTCAAGGCAAAGCTCCTCAGCTACAAGTCCACCGCCGACCTGCACACCAACATCTTCTGCCAGATGGTCCTCGCGCAGTATCTGGCCGCCTACGACCTCGATCAGCACATCGAGAAGACCAAGGTCCTCTATAAGCAGAAGGCCGAGTTCATGATGGACTGCATGCGCAAGTACCTGCCCGAGGGCGTCACCTTCACGCCCACCGAGGGCGGCATGTTCCTCTGGGCCGAGCTGCCCGATGGCATCACCGCGGTCGATCTCTACCGCGCCGGTCTGAAGCGCGGCGTGGCCATCTGCCCCGGCGATCCGTTTTATGAGTATGAGCGCAACGTGCGCACCTTCCGCATCAACTACTCCAACTCCACGGACGAAGCCATCGAAACCGGCATGAAGGTCCTCGGCGAGGTCTGCAGCGAGCTCATGGCGAAGTAAAAACGTATTTATCGTATTTATAAAAAACAGAGCTGCCAACGGCAGCTCTGTTTTCATTTCCTCAGTACCCACATTGCCTGCGCTTGTTCGATGATTGTTTCGACGTCCCACAGCTGATCCGAATTCCGCACACTGTTCGGGTCGTTCACGCGCACCTTTCCGTCCTCCGTGCCCGCGAGCAGAATGAAGTGCCCCGTCGTCGTAAAGTCGCCCGGACCCATGATGCACACGATCGGGTTGCCGACCGCGAGATTGTCAAAGATCCGCTGCGCCTCCGGCGTGATCGGCACGGAGTCGAGCCCCAGCAGCCGCGCGCCCTCGGTGAAGAAGCTCCAGCTTGTCCCGTCGCCGACCACGTTGAAGCCGTGCTCCTCGGCGAATTTTGCCATCTCCCACGGATTGAGCGTGTGATTTCCGGTGATCTGGATCGCCGCCATGGACATGCACGTCGGCCCGCAGCCGGCGAGCCCCATCAGATTCTCGTTGTAGCTCCGATAGCCCCAGCGCGCGTCCCACTGCATCAGCCGCGGCGCCTCGCCCGGCGTGATCTCGGCGGAGAGATCGATCTCCGGGTTGTCGTTTTTCTGCAGCGGATAGTATTTTACATAGTCCCGCGCGTCCGGGTTGCGCTTGTAGAGCGCCACGAGCTCGGCCGGATAATCGGCAGGGGAGAGCCCGTGCGTCCGCGCGAAGATCCCGAGCGAAAACGGCAGCCCGCTGCCCGAGAGCGTCAGCGCCAGCGCCGCCAGCAGCAGCACCGCCGCGCTCCAAAGCCGAATCGGTTTTTTCTGCTTTACCATCTTTCGTACCTCCTTGAAAGCCTTCCCCCTCGGGGGAAGGGGGACCGCGCTTGCGCGGTGGATGAGGGGAGATTCTTCTCCGCAGCTGCAATCACTATACCGCACCCCTGTGTCCGAATTGTATCGAAACGCTGTCGGTTTCCTTTCGGAACGTCAAAAGTTAAATTATCATTGACTTTCGCGCAAAGCGTGGTATAGTGACGTTGCAGGTGTCAAGACACCTGCTTGTATGACTTCTCTCCGGAGGTAGAAACATGAGCAAATTCAAAGCGTTTCTCAAGCGCAAGGACATTGAGATCACGCTCAAGCGCTACGGCATCGACGCCCTGAGCGCCATGGCGCAGGGTCTGTTCTGCTCGCTGCTGATCGGCACGATCCTCAACACGCTCGGCCAGCAGTTCCACATCGGCTTTCTGACCATGCCGATCTATGAGGGCGGCCCCACGATCGGCGGCGTCGCCATGCAGATGGTCGGCCCCGCGATGGCCGTCGCCATCGGCTATGCATTGCATGCCCCGGCGATGGTATTGTTCTCACTCGTTCCCGTCGGCTTTGCCACAAACGCGATCGGCGGCGCCGGCGGCCCGCTCGCCGTGCTCGTCACGGCGGTCGTCGCCTCCGAATTCGGCAAGGCGGTCTCCAAGGAGACAAAGGTGGATATCCTCGTCACGCCCATTGTCACGATCCTCATCGGCGTCGGGCTCGCCATGCTCGTCGCCGCGCCCATCGGCAAGGCGGCCTCCTGGGTCGGCCAGGTCATCATGTGGGCCACGCAGCAGCGCCCATTCATCATGGGCATTCTCGTCTCCGTCATCGTCGGCATTGCGCTCACGCTGCCCATCTCCTCCGCCGCCATCTGCGCGGCGCTGAGCCTCACGGGCCTCGCCGGCGGCGCCGCCGTCGCGGGCTGCTGCGCCAATATGATCGGCTTTGCCTTCATGAGCTTCAAGGAAAACCGCTGGGGCGGCCTCGTCAGCCAGGGCCTTGGCACCTCCATGCTGCAGATGGGCAACATTGTCCGCAACCCGAAGATCTGGATCCCGCCCATCGTCACCTCCGCCATCACCGGCCCGATTGCCACCTGCGTCTTCAAGCTCGAGATGAACGGCGCCGCCATCAATTCCGGCATGGGCACCTGCGGCCTCTGCGGCCCGATCGGCGTCTGGACCGGCTGGGTCTCTCCGAGCGAAGCCGCGCTCGCCAACGGCGCCGCCGCCATCCAGCCCGGCGCGATGGACTGGATCGGCCTGCTCCTCATCGCCATCGTCCTGCCCGCCGTCATCTGCTGGCTCCTCGGCCAGGTCGCAAGAAAGATCGGCTGGATCAAGGAAGGCGACCTCAAGCTGGACTGACCGTGAATGAAATCTCAGAAAAAGGAACTGCTTTGGCAGTTCCTTTTTCTATTTGATGCGGAACTCTTTGCCGCATTCGTTCGTCAATGAGAAGGAGGGTCTGTCGGCTTACGCAAAGGACTATGTGTCCAATATTATACTATCATTACGGAAAGCGGCACTTGTGCAAAAAGCTGCTTTTTACCATGTAGCTTTTGTATAGTTCACATAATTTTTTTGGGCAGAAAAATAAGGGCGTCAACAAATTACAAATAAAGTTAAAAACAATTACAACCCAGTTAAATTCAAGAAAATACGGCAGAAACAGCGGCTAATTATTACCATTTCCGGCGCAAAAAACCTTTGTTTTTTCCTGGTTATCCAGTATAATAGATTAGGAACAAAATTATCCTTCAGTCTCCGCTCTGCTCAGCGCCCGGAGGCAGGGACTGTGTATGTTCACAGCCTCCGAATGAGGCTCTAATCCCGTTCAAAATTTTTTGATACTCCCCAATTTGTGTAGAAAGGAAGAATTGTATGAAGAAAAGAATCATGAGCATGCTCTTGGTCCTGCTGATGGCGATTTCTCTGCTGCCAGCTGCGGCCATGGCATCAGACGCTGAGCCGACGCCGAATGACACGCCCAGCCTCTATCTCGGCAAGAGCTATGATCCGGCCGATGGCATGCTGACACTGGAGACCTATGCCAAGGGCGAGACGATTATTACTGAGAAGGTTATGCCCTGTGACATCGTCCTTGTGCTTGACGTTTCCGGTTCCATGGGCGATGACGAATCTTGGATCACGGTTGGCAATGTTTCGAGTTCTGATCTTTCTCAGCTGGATCCGGTTCGAGGCTCACAGACCGGCATCTATCAAGTTTATCAGAGCAATGTTCCTTGGCCGTTGTCCAACTGGCGTGATATGCGCTATTATAACGGTCATTGGCAGTATGACCGTGTTGGCATTGGCACCAACTGGACAAACATTGAGGACAACTGGAGCTGGTTCCCGCTGAATCAGGTCCAAATCAAAAAAATCAATGCGCTGAAGATTGCAACGGACCGTTTTATCGATACGGTGCAGAAGAATGCCGCGGATAATCAGGTTGATCACAAAATCAGCATCGTGAAATTTGCAGGAAACAGTACAAATACGGTTGGAAACAACATGTACAATTCCAACACCTACAATTATTCCCAGATTGTAACGAATCTTACGCCTGTTGAGACTGTGCAGCAGGCGAGCAACCTGAAGAGTTTGATTACTCCGATCGTTGCTGGCGGCGCCACTCATGCGGATTATGGTATGACGCACGCGAAAAACATCTTGACTGCGGCCAATGATCCGGAGCGCGGCAAGGTTGTGATCTTGTTTACAGACGGCGAACCTGGTGAAACTGGGTTTGACGGCACTGTAGCGAATAACACGGTTCGCACCAGCAAGGATCTGAAGGACATCGGTACGATGGTCTATTCTATCGGCGTTTTCGGCAATGACGTTGATACCAGAACGCACCGGTATATGAATGCGGTTTCCTCGAACCATCCTGACGCTACTGTCTATACGGTGGGCGGCACGACCGTTCATGATTACTATATGTCTGCCTCCAACGCCAACGCCCTTGAAGAAATCTTCAAGAAAATTGCTGAGGAGATCGGCGGCTCCTTCATTGATCTCGACGAGCAGAGCACCGTGGTTGATGAGATGTCACCTTACTTCAAGCTTGACGGCGTCACGGCGGCGGACACCTCCAAGGTCAAGGTCTACACCGCTGACTGCATCGGTGAAGATGCGGACGGCAAGTTCGTATTCAGTACTTCGCTTGTTCCGTACACCGGCGCGAGTATCACCGTCACGGACGGCGACACGGTGAACGTTTCTGGCTTCGACTTCTCCAAAAACTGGGTCGGCAAGGACGGCAACAACAATTATCACGGCGAGAAGCTCGTGATCAAGTTCCCCGTGCAGCCCAAAGCCGATGCTGAGGGCAAGGTTCCCACCAACAGCGATAATTCCGGCATCTATGACAAAGACGGCAAACTCGTTGCGAAATATCCGGTGCCCCAGTATACGCCGGCCACGGTTTCCTATGTCATCGACTTCAATGCCAAGGTCAATCTTGCCACCTCCGTCGGGCAGCTTGGCGAACAGACCAGAAAGAACGGTGAGTTCGATCTGGCTGACGGCACGCTTTCGTATCAGTTCTTCGAGAAGAATCTGGCCAGCGGCAATGCGTCAATTGTCATGAACGGCGTGGACAGCGCCATGACGTTTACGTCCAATGTCTGGACCAAGTACAATGCCATCCCCGCGAACAACATTTACTTCGACGATGCGCTTGTGAACCATGCCGCTCTGACCTATCACGACGGCTCCGGCTACAACGCCGGCGTCGGCACGGATGTTTCCTCCGGCGCGGGCGTGATCAATGCCGACGGCGCGAAGCAGCTCTTCTTCACCTTCACGGGTACGGGCATTGATGTGTACTGCACCACGGATACGAATGGCGGTTATGTGCAGGCTGCGCTGCTGAGAGGTGCGGAGCATGACGCTGCCAACCTGATCGACGGAACCCGCTTTGCGGTTCGCAACTACGCCGAGACGACGCGCTACAACGTTCCCACCGTGAGCTATACCGGACTCGACTACGGCACGTACACGGTGTATATCTGGGCGATGGCAGGCTCTGAATACAAGCTGGACGGCGTTCGGATTTACAATCCGATGCAGGATCAGAGTGTGTATGACGGCACCGATGAGGCCAACGCCAGATTCTTCAATCTCCGCGAGAACCTGCTCAATGACGGCAAGAGCGTCGTCTTTACGGATGATCCGGACAAGGATTATCTGACTGACAATGAAGTGACGATCCTCGGCGAAAACCCCGGTGTCTTGTTTATTGACGATGTGGACAGCGTGGAGCTCAAGATCGAAGAGACCGGCGAGGCGGTTTACAGCAACGCGTATGAAGCCTACGTTGCCAACGGCCCGAAGAACGAGATTTATCTCTCCGCCAATCAAGGCGTTGCGTTCAAGCTGGCAGACGGTCTGACGGCCGATCATTATTGGCTCGGCCTGAGCACGCCGGATACCGGCAGCGCTTCCGCGACGGTTCTGGTGAACGGCAAGGCTGTGGAGCCTGTGATTACGTCCGCGGTGGATATGTATTATCCGATCACCCCGGATAAGGACGGCAATGTCGTCGTCGTCAACCAGGGAGGTGGCATGGTTGCGCTCACAAATCTGAAGGTGACGAGCGACAATGCTGTCGAAGAAGATGGCGCGCAGCCTTTCGGTCTGCTTTCCGTGAAGTCGCTGAAGATTGCGGCAAACGGCACTGAGGCGAGCCAGGAGGAGGTTGGAAATCCGGGCCTGCAGGAGCTGATCCGGCAGCTGATTTCCAACTTTGTGAAGACGCTGTATGACAGTATTTCCCGCCTGTTCGGCAAGTAAGCAAAGGAGGAGCATATCATGAAAAAAGTTTATGAGAAACCGATGCTCTACGCCGAGTCCTATGAGCTTGTGGAGCACGTGGCCGGTGGATGTGCGTTGGACGGTATGAATACTCCCACGCACAGAGATCTGAATCATTGCGGATTTAGAGTCAACGGCAGTTCCGGTGCCATTGCGTTTCAGGATGCCGGCGTCTGCGAAGGATGGATTGACCCGTTCTTCGGCCAGCCGATCGACGATGTCTTTTGCTACAACACCTTCCTGGATACGGCGGCCATGTTTGCCTCCTGATCCATCCCCAAAAACAAAAAATCCCCGTCTCGATCGAGACGGGGATTTCTGTATGTATTTTGTTTACCGCAGCAGCGCCCACAGCGCGTCGCAGCTGTCGGCGAAGGTCTCCGCGCCGGCGGCCTCGAGCACGTCGCGGTCGCGAAAGCCCCAGGTCACGCTGATGCAGGGCACGCCCGCCGCCCGGGCGGTCATCACGTCCACCTCCGAGTCTCCGACATAGACGGTCTCCTCTCGCGTCACGCCGAGCGCCTCTATCGCCGCAAGCACCGTGTCCGGCGCAGGTTTGCGGCGGACGCCGCTTTTTTCGCCCACGCTGATGTCCGCCCTGCCCTCGAAGAGCGCCTCGGAGAGCGACTGCACCGTGCTGTCTGGCTTGTTCGATACGATGCCGGTGAGGCATCCCGCCTCGTGCAGCCGATCCAGCAGCGCCATGACCCCGGGGTAGGGGGCGGTTTTGATCAGATAATTTCGGTCGTAATCCGCCTTGTAGACGGCGAGGATCTCCTCCAGACGCTCGCCCTCCGCGCCGGTCGAGAGCTCGATGAGCCGTTTGGCCCCGTTGCCGACGAAGCTGCGCACCTCTTTGAGACTCCGGTGCGGCAGGGAAAAGCGATCCATCGTGCGGTTTAGCGCATCCGCCATATCCTCGAGCGTGTCGAGCAGCGTGCCGTCCAGATCGAATAAAATTGCTTTGTATTTCATGTTGATAGACTCCTGTCGGTTTTTATCTTTTATAACTCAAACATCCTGTACCTGTCAATCAAAAAAACAGCGTCCCGACGGTTGCCAATTGCCCGCTTGTGCGGTATAATAACTTAGTTATTGTATAGGCTGACGGGAGACGAACACGCACCGCCCCACAGCAGCCCTTTTGGGTGCTTTTCACTTTGTTGTCCTCGCCTTGCGTCAGCAAGGCTTCGTTCGTCGCAGCGAAAATCCCTCCAAAATTGCTTGCTGTGAGGTGCAAAGCAGTTTTTGCGGAGCAGATTTTCGTTCAGGCAATGAAAAGCCCGACGCGAATCCTTGCCGGATTTGCAAGGGCTTTGAAGCAGCATGGGCGGAAATCTGCCCGCAAAAACCGGCGCGGGTTCGTCTTCCGTCAGCCAAAGCAGAAATATGCCCATTTCGGAAAAGGATCGTCTATGAGTCAGTTCAGCATTTCCTGGCAGCGCATCCCCAGCCTCCTGTCCACAATCCGGATCTCGGACATTCTGGACATTCTGGTCGTTGCCTATCTGATCTACAAGTTAATCATGCTCATCCGGCGGACCAATTCCTTCCACCTGGCCCGCGGCGTGCTGCTCATCCTCGTGGCGCTCGGTCTCTCCGGCGTCATGCATCTCACGATGGTCAACCGCCTCCTGCGCCGCACGGTGGAGCTCGGTCTGATCGCGCTGGTCATTCTCTTCCAGCCGGAGCTGCGCCGCCTGCTCGAGCGCGTCGGCAGCAACATCCCGGGCTTTTTCAGCCTGCGCCGTCTCGATACGATGGAGGCGGAGGGGGACATCACCCAGACCGTCATGGCCTGCGAGGACATGTCCGCCACGCACACCGGAGCGCTCATCGTCTTTGAGCGAAACAATATGCTGGAAGAGCAGATTCTCAGCGGCACGATTCTCGACGCCGAGATCACCGCGGAGCTGCTGAAGAATATCTTCTTTGTCAAGGCTCCGCTGCACGACGGCGCGGTCATCATCCGCGGCGGAAAGATCGCCGCCGCCGGGTGTGTTCTGCCGCTCACGGGAGATAATAATCTCAGCCCCGACCTCGGCACGCGCCACCGCGCGGGCATCGGCATGAGCGAGCAGTCGGACGCCGTCGTCGTCATCGTCTCGGAGGAGACGGGCAGCATCTCCATTGCCGTGGACGGCATGCTCAAGCGCCGTCTCACGCGCGAAACCTTTGAAGCGATCCTCCGCAGCGAGCTGCTGCCGAAGGAGAAAGGCACCGATCAGCGCTTTGAGTTCCTGAAAAAATGGCTGCCCAAGCGCCGGGAGAAGCAAGATGAACAAGAGCGAAAAGATTCATAATATCTGGGACAACAAGGCCCTCTGGATGATCGTGTCCCTGCTGCTTTCCTTCCTGATCTGGGCGTATATCTCCACCACAGAGGACACGAGCGTCGAGCGCATCTTCACGGGCGTGCCGGTTGTGTTTCAGGGCGCGGATGAGCTTCGCACCTCGCGCGGCCTGATCATCACGGACGCCAGCGCCGATACCGTCACCGTCAAGGTCAGCGGCAGCCGCGCCAGCATCGGCAACCTCCACGCCTCGGATCTCACTGCGGTCGTGGACGTGAGCGGCATCTCGCAGGTGCGCGATATGACCGTCAGCTACACCGTCCGCTTTCCGGACAGCGTGAACATGAGCGGCGTTGAGGTCCACAGCAAAACGCCGGAGACGATCGAGTTCTCCGTCGTGCAGGAAAACAGCAAGACCGTCGAGGTCAAGGGCGTCTTCACCGGCAGTGTGGCCGAGGGCTTCACGGTCGATCCCATCGTCGTCGAGCCCGCGTCGATCACGTTCTACGGTCCCGCCAGCGAGCTCAATCAGATCGACAGCGCCTGCGTCTATATCGACCGTCAGAATGTCAGCGCCACGATCGGCCCGCTCAGCAGCGACTTCGTCCTCCTGAACGCGAACGGCGAGACGATCCGCCCGCCCTCCGTCACGAGCTCGCAGTCGAGCGTCACGGTCACGGTCCCCGTTCTGATGAACAAGGAACTGCCCCTCACGGTCAACCTCATCGAGGGCTCCGGCGCCACGGCGGACAACACCGTGGTCGAGATCGAGCCGAAGACCATTCAGGTCGTCGGCAGCACCGCCACGCTGGAGAATGTGAACCAGGTCGTCATCGGCACCGTCGACCTCACAGACTTTGCCGAGACCACCACGCTCACGTTCCCCATCATGCTGGATAATAACATTCGCAGCCTCTCCGGCACGACCGAGGCGACCGTCACGGTCACGGTCACCGGCATGGAGACGCGGAAGTTCATCGTCACCAACATCACCATCACCGGCGGCATGGGCGAGCTGCAGACCACGCAGAAGGAAATCATCGTGCGCGGCACGGCGGAGGATCTCGCGGCCATCACCGAGGATAAGATCCGCATCGTCGCCGATCTCACGGAATACGCCGCCGCCACCGGTACCATTGAGGTTCCGGCCCGCGTCTATGTCGACGGATTTGAAAAGGCCGGCGCCGTCGGGGACTATACCGTCTCCGTGACCCTGGGATAGAAGGGAGCTCATACTATGACTCAAAACGCTGTCGTCACCAAAATCATCGACCGCCGCACCGCGGAGGTTGAGGTCGAGCGCGGCACCGCCTGCGGCGGCAACTGCGGCGCCTGCGAGGCCTGCGTGTTTCAGAATGTCATCCGCGCCGTCGCATTCAACAAGGTCTCCGCGCTGCCGGGTCAGCAGGTCGTCATCGAGAGCAAGACTTCGGACGTGATGAGCGCTGCGATGCTGCTCTATATCGTGCCGTTCGTGCTGCTCTTCATCGGCTATGCCATCGGCGCAGCCCTGCATCTGGCAGAGGGCGGCTGCATTCTCGTCTCCGCGCTGTTCTTCGCCGTCGGCGTCGCCGCGAATGTGATCTATCAGCGCCGCAAAAAGAGCGGCGGGATCACCTTTGATATCATTTCAGTTCGGGAGTAAGTTATGGAAATTCTGAGCATGACCGGCTACGGCTCGGCCAAAGGCACGGTGGAGGGGCTGAACATCTCCGCCGAGCTCAAGAGTGTCAACAATCGTTATCTGGACGTCTCCGTCCGCCTGCCGCGAGGCTTCCTCTTTGCCGAGGAGGCGATCAAGGCCGCCGTGCAGCAGCACATCAGCCGCGGCAAGGTCGATGTGTTCCTCACGGTCGACTCCTCCCAGGCGGCCGATACGGTCGTCCGCGTCAATGAGCCGCTTCTGCGCGCCTATCTCGATGCGCTCGATTCCATCGCCACCGAGCATGGGCTGCTGCACAACGACGTGACGGCGCTCTCCGTCGCGCGCTTTCCGGACGTGCTCTCGGTCGAGAAGGCCGAGGCCGATCAGGATGCGCTCCGCGCCGGGCTCGTCGCCCTGATGGACGAGGCGCTCGCCGAGTATGACCGCATGCGCCTGCGCGAGGGGCTCAAGCTCCGCGAGGATGTGGAAAGCCGCCTCGTCACGATCGAAGCGCTCGTCACCGAGGTCGAGACCCACGCGCCCGAGACGGTCGAGGTGTATCACAACCGCCTCCGCCAGAAGCTCGAGAGTGTGCTCGAGGGCAAGGATGTGGACGAAGCGCGCGTCATTACCGAGTGCGCCGTCTTTGCCGACCGCGTCGCCGTCGATGAGGAGACGGTGCGCCTGCGCAGCCACATCGCCCAGATGCGCCAGATGCTCGCCGCGGGCTCGCCCTTCGGCCGTAAGGCGGACTTCCTCATTCAGGAGTTCAACCGCGAGGCCAATACCATCGGCTCCAAGTGCCAGAACGCGGACATCGCCAAGGTCGTCGTCGATCTCAAGAGCGAGATCGAAAAAATCCGCGAGCAAATCCAGAATATCGAGTAATGTCAGTCCGTAGGGGACGGCGTCCTCGACGTCCCGTCTCCCTTCAGCCAGACAGATAAAGAAGAAGAGGGATTCACTTTGAAGCTCATCAACATCGGCTACGGCAATCTCGTGGCGTCGGAGCGCGTGCTGGCGGTTGTCAGCCCCGAGTCCGCGCCCATCAAGCGCATCGTGCAGGACAGCCGTGAGATCGGCATGCTCATCGACGCCAGCTTCGGCCGCAAGACCAAAGCCGTGCTCATCATGGACACCGGTCACACCATCCTCTCCGCGCTCACGCCGGAGGCCGTTGCGCAGCGCTCGGAGGAAGGAGAAGAGAACGATGGATGAACACAGAGGAAAGCTGATTGTGGTCTCCGGCCCGTCCGGAGCCGGGAAGAGCACCGTGATCAGCAAGGTGATGGAGCGAAGGAGCGATCTTTGCTTTTCCGTCTCTGCCACGACGCGCAAGCCCCGCGAGGGCGAGGTCGACGGCGTCAACTATTTCTTCGTCACCGAGGCGGAGTTTGACCGCATGATCGGCGACGATGAGCTCCTGGAGCACGCGGAATATAACCGCGATAACTACGGCACCCCCCGCGCCTACGTGGAGGAAAAGCGCCGCGCCGGCATGCATGTCCTGCTCGATATCGAGGTGCAGGGCGCCCGCCAGGTGCGCGAGCGTGTGCCCGAGGCGATCAAGATCTTCATCATCCCGCCGAGCCTGCAGGTGCTCGAGCAGCGTCTGCGCGGCCGCGGCACCGAGGACGAGGAGCAGATCCAGCGGCGTCTCGCCCGCGCGCGCGGCGAATACCGCGAGTCGGACTTCTATGACTATGTCGTCATCAACGACGATCTGGAGACCGCCGCGACCGAGCTCAACGCAATCATCACCGCCGAGCTCTGCCGCTATGCCGAGCGCAAGAGCTATCTGATCCCCGAGGAATCCCCGTTCCTCAATTTCTGATTTCGTAAATTCTATTTAGAGGTGTATATACTATGATGCTTTATCCCCCCGTCGGCGAACTCGCCGAAAAGACCGGCAGCCGTTATCAGCTCGTCAATCTCATTGCCCGCCGGGCCCGCAACATTGCCGCCGCCGCGCAGATTCAGGAGGAAGTCCTGGAGGAGAAGCCGGTGTCCATGGCCATTGAGGAGATCTATTCCGGCAAGCTCGAGATCGTCAAGAAGTGATCATGAGCCTTCCGGTGGCCCGCGTCGCGGTCTCTGCCGCGGCCTTCGCCTTTGACCGGCCCTACTCCTATCGCGTCCCGCCCAAGATGGCGGTGCAGGCGGGGAGCAGGGTCCTGGTGCCCTTTGGCCGCGGCAACCGCCCCGTGGAGGGCGTCGTGCTCGCGCTGGCGGAGGAGGATGCGCCGGAGCTCAAAACGATCCTCAAGCTGCTCGATCCGGAGCCGCTGCTGTCCTGCGAGCTCCTGCGCCTCGCCCTCTGGATGCGAAACCGCTTTTTCTGCACGGTGTATGACGCCGTCAAGGCCATCCTGCCCGCCGGCGTGTGGTATCGTGTCAGCACGGTCTACCGCATCACCGAGGGCACGGACTATGCCGCCGCGCTCGCGTCTCTGGATTCGGAGGCCCAGCGCCGCGCGCTCGAGACCGTGCACGCGCATGACGGCGCGGCGGAGCTCACGGATCTGCAGGGCGCCTTTGGAGAGGAAGACCCCGCCCCGGCGCTGCGCGCGCTGGTCAAGGCGGGGATTCTGTGCGTGGAGGGGGCGGAAAAGCGCCGCGTCCACGATCGCGAAACGGAATATACCGCCCTCGCCATCCCCGTGGAGGAGGCGCTGCAGGAGGCGCAGCAGCTGCGCCGCCGCGCCCCGCAGCAGGCCGCGCTGTTAGACTTGCTCTGCAGCATCGGCCGCGCGCCGAGCCGGGAGCTGTGCGATTTCACCGGCGCCTCCCGCCAGAGCCTCAACCAGCTCGTCAAAAAAGAGCTCGTCCGGAAGGACAACGAGCCCGCCTTCCGCCGCCCGATCGAGCCGCCGTCCGAGATCATCCCGATCCCGGCGCTCACGAGTGCGCAGCAGGGCGCCTATGACGGTCTGCGTCAGATGCTCGGCCGCAGCGCCGCGGCGCTCCTCTTCGGCGTCACGGGCAGCGGCAAAACCACCGTCTACCTCCATCTCATCCGCGATGTGCTGGCTCAGGGGAAGGGCGCGATCCTGCTCGTGCCGGAGATCTCCCTCACGCCGCAGATGATCCAGACCTTCTCCGCCTATTTCGGCGATACCGTCGCCGTGCTGCACAGCCGCCTCTCGATGGGCGAGCGCTATGATGAGTGGAAGCGCATCCGCGCAGGCAAGGCGCGCGTCGTCATCGGCACGCGCAGCGCCGTCTTTGCGCCGGTGGAGAAGCTCGGCCTGCTCATCCTCGATGAGGAGCAGGAGGAGACCTATAAATCCGAAAACAACCCGCGCTACCACGCCCGTGAGGTGGCAAAGTTCCGCTGCGTGCAGCAGCATGCCCTGCTGCTCCTCGGCTCCGCCACGCCGGACGTCGTCAGCCGCTATCACGCCCAGACCGGGCGGTATCAATATTTTGAAATCCCCGGGCGCTATAACGCGCGCGCCCTCCCCACGGTGCAGATCGTGGACTTGAAGCGCGAGCTGCGCTATGGCAATCAGGGGCCGATCAGCTCCGTTCTGCAGAGCGAGCTG
>JAFRDQ010000005.1 GCA_017411225.1 Oscillospiraceae bacterium | reverse complement strand
CCAGCGCTCTGCCGCCCCGCGCAGCGCGGGAACCCCCACGCCGCAGGGCGTCGTCTACGGCTCCACCGGAGACGCCTCGTTCGAGGATCAGCTCAAGCGCTTCATGCAGGAGTCCGACAGCCGCATCGCCGGCAACCGGCTCTACAGCGACCGCTCAAGAGGCAGACGCAGAAAAGGATAAGCAAACAGGCTCGCTGTGAAAAACAGCGGGCCTGTTTTAATTAGAAATTAGGAATGAGGAATTAGGAGTGATGGTATCGGCGCTGCGCGCCGATGAGTTCAATCTGCCGCGAAGCGGCTCCTTCAATTCCTAATTCCTCATTCCTCATTCCTAACTTGTCTTGCGCAAACCCCTTTTATTCTTCATATTTTCATGCTATAATAATCTGTCAAACTAGGCAAAAGGAGTTTTTCAAATTGGGTTTTTTACAGAAGCTGTTCGGTTCGCACAGCGATCATGAGCTGAAGCGGATCTATCCCATTGTCGATAAAATCGAGCGCGAGGGCGAGAAGATCAAGGATCTGGAAACGGAGGCCCTCCGCGCGAAGACGGACGAGTTCAAGGCGCGCTATCAGGCCGGCGAATCGCTCGACGATCTGCTGCCCGAGGCGTTTGCCGTCGCGCGCGAGATGTGCGACCGCATCCTCGGCATGCGGCCGTTTCGCGTGCAGCTCATCGGCGGCATTGTGCTCCATCAGGGCCGCATCGCCGAGATGAAGACCGGCGAGGGCAAAACGCTTGTCGCTGTTTTGCCGGCCTACCTCAACGCCCTCACGGGCGAGGGCGTGCACATCGTCACCGTGAACGACTACCTCGCCACGCGCGACAGCGAGTGGATGGGCAAGGTCTACAACGCCCTCGGTCTCTCCGTCGGCCTCATCGTCCACGGACTTTCAAACGAGCAGCGTCAGGCCGCCTACGCCGCCGATATTACCTACGGCACGAACAACGAGATGGGCTTTGACTACCTGCGCGACAACATGGCCATCTACAAGCAGCAGATGGTGCAGCGCGGCCACGCCTTCGCCATCGTGGACGAGGTGGACTCCATCCTCATCGACGAGGCGAGAACCCCGCTCATCATCTCCGGCGAGGGCGACGAGAGCACCGACCTCTACCAGAAGGCCGAGGATTTCGCCAGCTCCCTCAAGGTCAAGGTCTATGCCTCCATCGACGAGAAGGAGGAAGAGGACGAGGATCTTGACGCCGACTACGTCGTCGACGAGAAGGCCCGCACCGCCACGCTCACGGCCCGCGGCATCGCCAAGGCGGAGCGCTGGTTCGGCCTCGAGAACCTTGCCGACCTCGAGAACGCCACGCTCAACCACCACATCAACCAGGCGCTCAAGGCGCACGGCATCATGAAGCGCGACATTGACTATGTCGTGAAGGACAACGAGATCATCATCGTCGATGAGTTCACCGGCCGTCTCATGCTCGGCCGCCGCTACAGCGAGGGCCTGCATCAGGCCATCGAGGCGAAGGAGCACGTCGTCGTGCAGAAGGAGAACAAGACCCTCGCCACGATCACGTTCCAGAACTACTTCCGTCTCTACGGCAAGCTCTCCGGCATGACCGGCACGGCCATGACCGAGGAGGAGGAATTCGCCGCGATCTACAATCTCGACATCATCGAGATCCCGACGAACAAGCCCGTGCAGCGCATCGATAATCCCGACGTGGTCTACAAGACCGACGCCGGCAAGAACCGCGCCATCATCCAGCAGATTCTCGACTGCCACGCCAAGGGCCAGCCCGTGCTGGTCGGCACCGTGAGCATCGAAAAGAGCGAATACCTCTCCAAGCTCCTGAAGCGACAGGGCGTGCCGCATAATGTGCTCAACGCCAAGCACCACGAGCAGGAGGCGCTCATCGTCGCGCAGGCGGGCAAGCTCGGCGCCGTCACGATCGCGACGAACATGGCAGGCCGCGGCACCGATATCGTCCTCGGCGGCAACGCGGACTATCTCGCCCGCGCGGATCTGCGCAAGGCGGGATATGACGACGATGTGATCGCCTTCGCCACCGGCTATGCCGACACGGACGACGAGGAGCTCCTCGCCGCGCGCGCGCTCTACCGCGAGAAGAAGGCGGAGCATCAGGCGGTGGTCGACGTCGAGGCCGAGCAGGTCAAGAAAGCCGGCGGCCTCTTCATCATCGGCACCGAGCGCCATGAATCCCGCCGCATTGACAATCAGCTGCGCGGCCGCAGCGGCCGACAGGGCGACCCCGGCGAGAGCCGCTTCTATCTCGCCATGACGGACGACGTCATGCGTCTCTTCGGCTCTGAGCGCATGATGAGCATGATGGACGCGCTCAAGGTCGATGAGGACACGCCGCTTGACCACAAGATGCTCACCGGCGCCATCGAGCAGGCCCAGCGCACCGTCGAGGGCCGCAACTTCCAGGCCCGTAAGAGCACGCTGGAATTCGACGACGTCATGAACGTCCAGCGTAATATCATCTACGGCGAGCGCCGCAAGGTGCTCGACGGCGAGAATCTCGCCGATCAGATTCAGGACATGATCCGCGAATACGTCACGGGCGAGGTCGCCCACGCGATGGCGGACGTGCATCTGGAAAATCAGGCGCAGCTGAGAGAGGTGCTCGCGCCGTTCCGCAAGCTGTTTTTGCGCGATACGGACATTCAGCACTCGAACGACGAGCTGCCGAAGCTCACGCCCGACCAGCTCTCCGACGAGGTGCTCGCCGTGGCGGAGAACGTCTATGCCGCGCGTGCCGAGGCCTTCGGCATGATGGAGGACGGCGTCACGCCCGTCATCCGCGAGCTCGAGCGCGTCGTGCTCCTGCGCGTGGTCGATGAATACTGGATGGACCACATCGACGCCATGCACGAGCTGCGGCAGGGCATCGGCCTGCGGGCATACTCGAACGTCAAGCCCGTCGACGCCTATAAGCAGGAGGGCTTCGATATGTTCGAGGCCATGACCGCCGGCATCCGCGAGGAGACGGTCAGCCGCCTCTTCCGCGTGCAGGTGCAGCCGAGAGCGCAGATCCAGCGCAGGAGTGTGGCCAAAAACGCCGTCGCCAACGCCGGCGGGGACGACAGCGTCAAGAAAAAGCCCGTCCGCGCCGCGAAAAAGCCCAAGCCCAACGATCCCTGCCCCTGCGGCAAGCGCAAGCCCAACGGCAATCCGTATAAGTATAAGGAGTGCTGTGGGAGAAACGAGTAAGCGGAAACAATGAGGAATAAGGAATTAGGAATTAGGAATTTCCCGAACGGTCATTCCTCATTCCTCATTCCTCATTCCTAATTTGCTTTTGCTTCGGAGCACAGAATGGATATGTCTCATTTTAACCGGATTGAACGAAATGGCGTCGTCTTCCGTACCGCCGATACCCTCTCCTCGCCCCATGCGTTTTCCACGCGGCTCGGCGGGGTGAGCGCGGGGCATCTGGCTTCCCTCAATCTCTCCGTCCGGCGGGGGGATTCGGAGGAAAATGTGCGCGAAAACTGGCGCCGCCTCGGCGAGGCCGCCGGGATGGATCTGTCCGAGATCGTCTATGCCCGGCAGATCCACAGCCGCATCGTCCCGATCGTCACGCGCGCGGACGCGCAGAGCCCGTGGCTCGAGCCGCGGCAGGAGTGCGACGGCTTCGTGACGAACGAACCGGGTCTCCCGGTGGCGGTCTTCACGGCCGACTGCATCCCCGTGCTGCTTGAGGACGCGGCGCACGGCGTCGTCGCCGCGGTGCACTGCGGCTGGCGCGGCAGCGTGCAGGATATTCTGGGCGCCGCGCTCGCGCAGATGCGCGCTCTGGGCGCGAGGGCGGAGGACGTCTCCGCCGCGATCGGCCCGGGCATCGGCGCGTGCTGCTTCGAGGTCGGCCCCGAGGTGGCCGAGGGCGTTCATGCGCTCCTCGGCGGCGAGACGCAGGGGCTGATCCGCCCCGGCGAGGGCGACCGGCTCTTCGTCGATCTCAAGGCAGCGAATGCCAGACGGCTGACCCAGCTCGGCGTCAAGGCCGAGCGCATCGCCGTCTCCGAAGCCTGCACGATGTGCGAGCCGGAGGAGCTCTGGAGCCACCGCGTCACAAACGGAAAACGAGGCGTGATGACGGCAGTCATTATGCTCAGCAAATGAGGAGTTAGGAATTAGGAATTAGGAATTTCCAAGACGGTCATTCGTAATTCCTCATTCCTCATTCCTAATTCCTAATTTCATCCATGGGAGGTTCCCACATGAAACGATTATTTCTCCTTCTGCTCTCCCTCTCCCTGCTGCTTTGCGCCTGCGGGACGAAGACGGAGGAGCCGGAGGTAAGCTTCGACGAGGCCGAGCCCGTCGTCGTCGACCAGACGGACGATATCTTTGCCATCAACTACAACTCACAGGACAGCATGAACCCCTATTCCACGACGAACTCGCTCAACCAGATCGCGGGCGGGCTCGTCTATGAGCAGCTCATTCAGCTGGACGATTCCTTCCAGCCGCAGCCGGGTCTGCTCTCCTCCTGGACGACCGAGGACGGCACGGTCTGGACGCTCCAGCCGGACACCAGCCGCCTGTTCCACGACGGCCACGCCCTCACGGCGGACGATGTGGTCTATTCGATCAACACCGCGCGCGAATCGGAGCTCTATACCGCGCGCCTGCGGAACATCACCGACGTCGCCGCAAACGAGGAGGGCGCCGTAGTCGTTACGCTCGACCGCGCCAACACGCAGTTTCCCGCTCTGCTCGCGATCCCGGTCATCGAGAACAACGCCATGAGCTACAACTATCCCTCCGGCACCGGCCCCTATCGCTATGATGAGAGCGACAGCACCACGCTCGTGGCCTTCGGGGACTATCCGAACGCGAAGGATCTGCCGATCGACAAGATCTATCTGCGTGAATACAGCACGATGGAGGACGTCATCAACGCCTTTGACAACAGCGATCTCGACCTCGTCTGCAACGACCCCTCCGGCGAGAGCGATCTGAGCTTCTCGAGCGTGAGCGAGTCGCGCCAGTTCAACACCACGAACCTGCAGTATATCGCCTTCAACACGGCCAGCCGCTTCTTCTCCAATCCGGAGTACCGCCGCGCCTTCCAGACGGCGGTGGACCGCGCCTATGCCGTGAGCCTCTTAAGTGACTGCGCTGTGGCGTCGGCGCTGCCGGTGCACCCCGCGAGCCCGTATTTCGATGAGACGCTCGTCGGCGGGCAGGGCTATGACATGAGCCTGACCGCCAGCGCCCTCACGGACGCGAAGGTGCTCGATTATGACGCCGACGGCGAGCGCGAATACCTCGCCTCCGAGGGCTCCACCGAGGCCACAGAGCTGAACCTCTCCCTGCTCGTCTGTTCGGACAACAAGCAGAAGACCGCCGTCTGCAACAAGCTCGCCTCCGATCTCGCGCAGATCGGCGTGACCGTCACGGTCAACGCCGTGCCGTGGGAGGACTATCTCGCGGCGCTGAACATCGGCAACTTCGATTTCTATTACGGGGAGCTGCGCCTCACGGCGGACTTCGATCTCACGCCCCTGCTCGTGCCCGGCGGCTCGGTCAACTACGGCGATGTGACGAACCCGATCTATAGCGAAGCCATCAACGCCTACCTCGCCGCGCCCTCCGACACGCGCGAGGACGCCTGCCGCGCCATGCTCTCCACGATTCTCGACAATGCGCCGATCCTCCCCGTCTGCTTTGAAAAGCAGGAGGTCTGCGCCCACCGCGGCATCGTCGGCGGCCTCGCCCCGACGCAGAGCAACATCTTCCAGAACATGCCCGCGTGGGTGATTAATTTGAAGTAACGCTTATTGATTGAACCATGAAAAAAGGAGGAGATTTCCATGACGGATCGAGAGCTGATCAATCTGGCCAAGGAGGCGTCGCGCAACGCCTATGTGCCCTATTCCCATTTCCCCGTCGGGGCGGCGCTGGAGTGCCGCGGCGGCATTGTGTTCACCGGGTGCAACATTGAAAACGCCGCGCTGGGCAGCACCATCTGCACCGAGCGCACCGCCGCCTGCAAGGCCATCAGCGAGGGTCACCGCGACTTTGTCCGCATCGCCGTCTACGGCGAGGGCGAGGGCTACTGCTATCCCTGCGGCGCCTGCCGCCAGTTTCTGGCGGAGTTTGCGCCGGAGATGGAGGTCCTCTCCGCGAAGAAGGACCGCTATGTGTCCAACAAGCTCTCTGAGCTCCTGCCCCATACCTTCAACTTCTGATGGAACCGGAGCAGCTGCGCATCTTTCTCGCCGTCGCGGAGCATGGCAGCTTCACCGCGGCGGCGAAGGCGCTCTTCGTGAGCCATTCCACCACGAGCCGTGCCGTGGCCGCGCTCGAGCGCGAGCTCGAAGCTCCGCTCTTTCTCCGGCAGGGAAAAAGCGTCTCGCTCACCAGAGCGGGAGAGGCGCTCAGGCCGGAAGCGGAGCGAATTTTGAATGAGATGGAAACGATAAAACAGAATATTATGCAATTAGGAATTAGGAATGAGGAATGAGGAATTGCGCGATTTCAAATTGCCGCGACAGCGGCACATTTCATTCCTAATTCCTAATTCCTAATTCTTTGAACTCGAAGGGAGAAAAAGATATGAACAACTTAAAGAGAATTCAGGACGCCATCATCTCGAACGACCTCGACGCCGTTCTGCTCATTGACCCGCTCAACCGTTATTATGCCGCGGGCTTCCATACCTCGGACGGCGCGGTGCTCATCACGCGCGAGAAGGGCTATTACATCACCGACTCGCGCTACATCGAGGCGGCACACAATGCGCTCGACGGTCTGGTCGAGGTCATTTTGAACGACCGCGCGCACCCGATCGGCAAGATCCTCAAGCAACTGGTCTCCGACTGCAAAATCGAGAAGCTCGGCGCCGAGGACGGGAGCCTGACATATCAGCAGTATCTCGCCTATGAGCGCATTCTGGGCCTCAAGCTCGTGCCCGCGCAGAACCTCATCATGTCGCTCCGCCAGATCAAGCAGCCGGAGGAGCTCGAATATATGAAGGCCGCGCAGGCGATCACCGATCAGGCGCTCAAGGAGGTGCTCCCGCTCATCCGCCCGGGCGTGACCGAGCGCGAGATCGCCGCAGAGCTCACCTATCGCCAGCTGCGCCTCGGCGCGGAGGGCAACAGCTTCGACCCCATCGTCGTCACCGGCTCCCATTCCAGCATGCCCCACGGCGTGCCCGGCGACCGCAGGATCGAGATGGGCGACTTCATCACGATGGACTTCGGCTGCCTCAAGGGCGGCTACTGCTCCGACATGACCCGCACCGTCGCCCTGGGCAGCGTCACGGACGAGATGAAGAAGGTCTACAACATCGTGCTTGAGGCGCAGCTGGCTGGCATCGCCATCGCGAAGGCGGGCGTTACCGGCGCTGCGATCGACGGCGCGGCGCGCGACCTCATCGCGTCCTATGGCTACGGCGAGTATTTCGGCCACGGCTTCGGCCACAGCCTCGGCCTCTATATCCACGAGGCGCCGAACTGCGCGCCGAACAACCGCGAGCCCATGCCCGAGCACGCGGTCTGCTCCGCCGAGCCCGGCATCTATCTGCCCGGCCGCTTCGGCGTGCGCATCGAGGACGTCATGCACCTGACCGCCGACGGCGCCGAGGTGCTCACAAAATCCCCGAAGGAATTGATCATCCTGTAAAAAAGAAGGACGAACGGGGACCTCGTTTGGCCTCGCAGAGTTTGCGCCTCGCAAGGCGCAAAGGAATTCAGACGATTTTTCCGGCGACATGTGCGGCGGAAAAATCTCCGCTCGCGGAAGGAACGTGCGGGCGCAGAGCGCCCGTGCGCTGAGTGAAGCGCAGCCTCTTCAAACGGAAAGCCCAGCGAAGCGGGTTTCCGTTTGGGAGCGGAGCGAGAAAATGCTTGCCAAATAAGGAAGTATCGTGTAAAATGGTACAGGCAATTTTGTAAATAACAATTCAGGAGGATTTACGATATGATCACTGCAGGCGATTTCAGAAACGGCTCGCTCTTTGAGATGGACGGCCAGGTTATGCAGGTCGTCGAGTTCCAGCACGTCAAGCCCGGCAAGGGCGCGGCCTTTGTCCGCACCAAAATGAAAAACGTCAAGACCGGCTCCGTGACCGAAACTTCTTTCAACCCCACCGCGAAGTTTGAGGAGGCCGTCATCGAGCGCAAGACCATGGAGTACAGCTACAACGACGGCAATCTCTATTACTTCATGGATCCCGAGACCTATGAGCTCATCCCCATTGATGAGAGCATGCTCCCCGAGAACTTCAAGTTCGTCAAGGAGAACATGGATTGCGTGATCATGTCCTACAAGGGTCAGGTCTTCAACGTCGAGCCGCCGTTCTTTGTTGTGCTCGAGGTCACGCAGACCGATCCCGGCTTCGCGGGCAACACCGCCACGAACGCCACCAAGCCCGCCACGCTGGAGACCGGCGCCGAGATCAAGGTGCCGCTGTTCATCTCCGAGGGCGAGCGCATCCGCGTCGACACCCGCACCGGCGAGTATCTGGAGCGTGCCAAGGAGTAATTGAGAGAAATAAAAACCGCTGCCGAGAGGCAGCGGTTTTTTGCTGGAGATGGATTGAATTAGGAATTAGGAATGAGGAATTAGGAATTTTCCGAGTTTGTCATTCTGAGCGTAGCACGGAGTGCGGAGTCGAAGAATCTTGGAAGAGCAGTTGGTCATACGCAGGAAGTTCTCTTTTACTGCGGTGCCAAGATCCTTCGACAAGCTCAGGATGACAAATGGTTGCTGCGCACGAACCATTTGTCAATTCCTCATTCCTAATTCCTCATTCCTAATTGATTTACTTCCTGCACACATTCGCCGTAATTCCGCTCAGTGCCTGCGCGGCCTCCATGTCGAAGCGCTGCGTGCGGGCGACGTCGGCGAGCGAGAGGATACCGACGAGTGTTTCGCCCTCCACAACGGGAAGGCGGCGCACCTGCTCGCTTTTCATGCGCGCGAGCGCTGCGGTCACGTCCTCGCCCGGGGCGGCGGTGACGGCGCCGGCGGACATGATCTGCTCAATCTCCACCTTCGCCGGGTCTCTGCCCGCGGCGACGCAGCGGAGCACAATGTCGCGGTCGGTCAGCATCCCGCGCAGGCGTCCCTTTGCATCCAAAGCCGGGATCGAGCCGATGTTCCGCTCCCGCATCAGCCGCGCCGCGCATGAGACCGGCTCCGTCACCTCCACGGTAATCGGATTGCGCGCCATGACGTCCTGAACTCTCATTGTATCAACCTCCTTTGTATGGAGTTTGGGCAGAAGAGAGGGAAACTATACAAATTAGGAATTAGGAATTAGGAGTGAGGAATTGTCCAAATTTGTCATTCTGAGCGGAGCACGGAGTGCTTAAGTCGAAGAATCTTGGCAGAGCAGTAAGACAGAGGCTGACAATTCTCTTTCGCTGCGGTGCCAAGATCCTTCGACAAGCTCAGGATGACAAATGGTTGCTGCGCATGAACCATTTGTCAATTCCTAATTCCTAATTCCTCATTCCTAATTCGCTCGCCCTCCCCTTGCATTTCCATCGAAATTATGCGACAATATCCAAAACTTGAACGCACGGAGGCCTTCGCATGAACCAGCAGCAATCGAACAAGCGCGGGCATTTTTATTCGATCATCCTTGCCCTCATCATCGGCCTGATCGGCACGTTCTGGAGCCTGCATCATCCCCGGCCGCAGCCCGATCAGCCCCAACTGCCGCAGGCGGGGGAGGGGCTTTCCATCTACATGCTCCCGGCGGGCGACGGTCAGTGCATCCTCATGACCTGCGGCGGCGACACGCTATTGCTCGACGGCGGGTCGGAGGCCTTCGGCCAGACGGCGGCGGATTTTCTGCGCAGCCAGAAGGTGCGGCGCATCGATCTGCTCGTCTCCTCCAGCGCGGGCGAAAATTACATCGGCGGACTTCCCACGATCGTCAAAAATTTCCCGGTTCGGAACGTCTGGAATTCCGGTGAGATGAACGACGCCTTTCAGGATGCGCTTCAGACCGCCGGACTTGTGCCGTTCGCCGCATCGGCCAGCGTGTCCTTCGAGCTTGGCGACGCGGTCATCACGCCGCGCTTTGTCTACGGCCCATACTTCTGTCTGGAATTCACCTACGGCGAGACGAGCGGCGCTGTCGGCTTTGCGCCGGATCAGGAGGACGCGCTGCAGCCCGTCCTCTCCGACGACGTGACCGTCTATGTCTCCGACGGGGAGCAGATCCATTGCCTGACAGAGGCCGGAGATTAGAAGAACTTTTTATGAATTTGAAGGATTTCATATATATTTAATATTTTTGTAAAAATTTATTATTGCGGGATCGCCCCCTGCTGTGGTATACTACGCACAGCAACGGGGCGATTTCCCGCATGCAAAAATAAATATGGAGGAATCTTACGCATGAAAAAGTACATTGCTCTGCTTTTGGCGCTGGTGATGGTCTTTGCTCTGGCTGCCTGCGGCAGCAAGGAAGAGGCTGCTCCCGCAGGCTCCGAAGAAGCTTCGGCTCCCGTTGAGGCTTCCGGCGACGTCAAGGTTGCGATGATCACCGACTACGGCGACATCACCGACCAGTCCTTTAACCAGACCACCTATGAGGCTTGCAAGGCCTTCTGCGAGAAGAACGCAGTTGACTTCAAGTACTACAAGCCCACCGACGACTCCACCGCTGCCCGCGTCGAGATGATCGACCAGGCCATCGCGGAGGGCTACAACGTCGTCGTGATGCCCGGTTACGCGTTTGCCGGCGCCATCGTCGAGACCCAGGACCTCTACCCCGATGTGAAGTTTGTCGCTCTGGACGTGTCCGAGTATGACATCTTCAGCTCCTTCTACAAGGATGGCGACATGGACGGCGAGCTCATCGATCCCAGCAACGAGCCCCACGTCGCTGACAACGTGTTCAGCGCTGTTTACCAGGAAGAGCTCTGCGGCTACATGGCCGGCGTTGCGGCTGTGAAGCTCGGCTACACCAAGCTCGGCTTCCTCGGCGGCATGGCGGTTCCCGCTGTCATCCGTTACGGCTCCGGCTTTGTGCAGGGCGCCAATGCCGCGGCTGAAGAGCTCGGCAAGGACATCGAGATCAACTACGTCTACGGCGGCCAGTTCTATGGCGACGGTGACATCACCGCTGCGATGGATACCTGGTACCAGGGCGGCACGGAAGTCGTCTTCGCCTGCGGCGGCGGCATCTTCACCTCCGCTGCGGAAGCTGCTGCGAAGGTTGACGGCAAGGTCATCGGCGTTGACGTTGACCAGGCTGCCACCATCGACGGCCAGTACGGTGAGGGCATGACCGTCACCTCCGCCATGAAGGGCCTCGCTGCCACCGTCGACACCCTGCTCGGCGAGATCGTTGCCGGCAACTTCGACAACTACGGCGGCCAGATCCAGAACCTCGGCCTCGTCGGCGAGGATCCGGAGCTGAACTACGTCCAGATCCCGATGGAGAGCACCCAGTGGTCCGACTCCTTCACCCAGGACGACTACAAGGCGCTTGTCGCTGCCATGTTCGCGGGCGATGTTGAGGTCTCCAACGACATCACCGCTCTGCCCGAGGTCGGCAGCCACGTCACCCTGAACGATCAGGGCCAGATCAAGTAATAGACCCCATAAAGCATAAAAACAGGATCGCGTTTGCGATCCTGTTTTTTGCTTTTCAATTAGGAATTAGGAATTAGGAGTTAGGAATGACCTGATGATCACATCAATTCCTAATTCCTAATTCCTCATTCCTAATTCTGTTTCGCCGTCTCCCTCAATCTCTCCAGCATCTCATACGGCACCTTCAGGTCTCCCATCCCGCTGCCCAGCTGGATGCCGGGCTTGTTCCGGCCGTGGTAGTCCGAGCCGCCGGTGCAGATCAGGCCAAACTCCTTTGCAAAGGCGAAGACCGTCTCCTGCTGGTCCTTGTCGTAGGTGGTGTACATGCCCTCGAGCCCGAGCAGACCCGCGTCCGTCGCCTCCGCGATCATCTGCCGGCGCTGCTCGTCCGTCATGCGGTATTGATAGAGATGCGCAATCACAGGCACGCCGCCGGCCTCGCGCACGGCGCGGATATAGTCCAGCAGCGGCACATGGTAGCGCGGCACGTGAAACGGCGCGCCCTTGCCCATGAGCGACACGACGCCCTCGCGCACGCTGTTGACAAAGCCCTTTTCCAGCAGGATCTCCGCGATGTGCGGCCGCCCGATCATCGTCTGACCGGGGAAGCGCTGCCGGACGATGTCCATGTCGATGGGGTAGCCCGCCTTCTGCAGCAGCTGCACCATCTTTTCGTTGCGGTGCGCGCGCTCATAGACCGCGCGGTCCATCAGCTCGCGCAGGGTCCGGCTGTGCTCATTGGCATAATAGGCCAGCAGATGGATGTGCTCACCCATGTGCAGGCTTGAAAGCTCCACGCCCGGCACGAATTCCACGCCGAATTCCATCCCGGCGATCATGCCGTCCATGTGGCCGCGGAACGTGTCGTGATCCGTGATCGCCACGGCGCGCAGGCCGAGCTTCTTCGCCCTGCGCAGGAGCTCTTTCGGGCTGTCCGTGCCGTCGGAGCAGGTGGTATGGCAGTGCAGGTCGATCCGATCCATCACAGCGCCTCCTCTCCGGGCAGAATGTCGCCCTGCCAGAGGACGAAGAGCGCCCCGTCCGCGACGGCGATGCGCGCCTGCGTCCCCAGAAATTCATTGCTCACGCCGAGCGGCAGGCCGCAGGTGAGCACCGCGTCCGTGAGCTCGTATTTGAGCCCCCGCAGCGTCACGCCGCGCGCCTCGCTCCCGCTGACGAACACGCTCAGCCAGCCAGAGGCGGATGCGGGAAACTGCAGCGCGGCGTTTTGCAGCAGCATGACGTTCCACCCGTCGCCGACGAGGCGGCCCTTCGCGCCGTGGTCTGCCAGAAACCGCAGCGTCTGAAAGCTCGCCACGGTCTGGTCGAGCCGCCTGCCCCCGAGCGCGCCGTAAATGACAAAGCGCCGCCAGCCGCGCGCCATCGCCCAGCGGATGGCGAGCATCAGATCCGTGTCGTCCTTGATCGGGGAGTGGGACAGCACGTTTTCTCCCTCCGGCGTGTAGCCGAGGGAGTCAAAATCACCCATAATCAGGTCGGGCGCGATCCCGGCGCGCTGCAGGGCCTCCAGCCCCTTGTCCGCCGCGATGAGGAAGTCCCCCTCACGCACCGCGGGCAGCGCCGCCGTCGGCGCCGCGCCGACGATATAACAAATACGTTCCATAAGTCTATTTTACCACACACCAGCCCCGCACCGCAAGGCGCGTTTTGCCCATTTCCAAATGCGGAAAACCGTGATATAATACAATGATACTATATGCAAAGGAGCGCTGGATATGGAACGCAACCGCATGGAACTTTTGCCGGGCGTGTTTCTCACGCTGGTGCGGCGGCGGGAGGACGAACCCGCCTGCTTTCGCGCGGCGCTGCTGCGGCAGCTGAGCCGCGAGGAGGCCGCCATGAACGCACTCTTGCCGGAGGCGCTGCTCTATGGCACGCAGCGGCACCCGGACGGCGCGCTGGAGGCTGCGCTGGAGGGCTTTCACGCCAAGGCCGAGCCGCTTGTGCGCCGCATCGGCGAGGTGCAGGCCGTCGGCTTCACGGCGGTGTTCGACCATGATCCCGCGCAGTTTGCGGCGCTGATGCAGACCCTCGCCGGCATTCTCCTCGCGCCGGACACGCGCTTCGGCCAGCTCAAAAAGGAGGCCGTCGTGCGCGCGCTGCAGCGCTGGGACGAGCTCGACGAGGCCGAGGACGATCCCTTCGCCGCCATGTGCGATCATATGTGCTGCTTTGAGGACTATGCGATCCCCGTGCGCGGCGAGCGCCCGGAGGCCGGGCCGAATTATTACCAGAAGCTCTCGAAGCACTACCGCGCCGTGCTCTCGCGCTCGCCGGTGGAGCTCTATTACGCCGGGGCGATTCCGGCGAAGCTCGCGGCGCAGACGATTGCAGACGGCTTTGCCGTCATGCCGCGCGGCGAGCTGGACTTCGACCTCGGCACGGACATCCGCATGAACGCCGTGGAGGCCGAGCCCCGTCTGCTCGATCTGAGCGGCGCGCAGGGCGTGAACCGCGTCACCGTCGGCTGGCGGCTCGGCGAGGTGATGGAGGAGCCCGATCCCCCGGTGCTCGAGGCGCTCGCGGGCGCCTATCGCGCGCTCACGGCGCAGCTCGGGACGGATGTGCGCCTCGATGTGCACAAGGGCATTCTCCTCGCCCGGTGCGATACCGACCCCGACCGCGCCGAGGAGACGATCGCGGCGCTGAAGGACGCGATGGCAAAGCTCGCCGCGGGCGTCTCGGCGGAGGTGCTCGATCTTGGCCGTGCCGAGCGCGTGCAGGCGCTGCGCGCGCTGGAGCGGGACCCCGCCGCGCTCGAGGCCTTCTGGCTGGAGCAGGATCTGCTCGGCCTGGAGCTCGCGCCGGACGAATACGCCGCCTTCATTCAGGAGGCGACGCCTTCCGCCGTGGCGGAGGCCGCGCAGGGCACCGAGTGCGACGCGATTCTTTTGGAATAACCTTGGAGGGAACCTTTTATGCAAACGATTTTGAGGGACGCGCTCATCAGCTTCCCCATGTTCGGAGATTTTACCATCAACCCGCCGAGCACCTTTGTGCTCTTCGGCCGGACGTTTTATCTTTACGGCGCGGTGATCGCGCTGGGCTTTCTGCTCGCGATCCTCTACTGCGCCCACCGCAGCGAGAAATTCGTCGGCATCCCGTCGGACGATCTCTATGACTTCATCCTCTGGCTGATCCCGACGGTCATCATCGGCGCGCGGCTGTATTACGTGATTTTCCGCTGGAACGAATATTCCGGCAATCTGCTCGACATCTTCAAGGTCTGGGAGGGCGGTCTCGCCATCTACGGCGGCATCCTCGCGGGGCTTGTGCTCGTGATCTTCTGGTGCCGCAAGCGGTCGATTCCCTTCGGCGCGCTGGGGGATCTCTCGGTCTTCGGTCTGCTCATCGGGCAGTCGATCGGCCGCTGGGGCAACTTCCTCAACCGCGAGGCCTTCGGCCGCGAGACGGACGTCTTCTGCCGCATGGGTCTCACCGAGCCGGGGAAGAACCCGATCTATGTGCACCCGACGTTTCTGTATGAGAGCCTGTGGAACCTCGTGGGCTTTCTCGCGCTGCATTTCTGGTTCAAGAGCCGCAAGCGCCGGTTCGACGGCGAGGTGATGCTGATTTACGTCGCGTGGTATGGTCTCGGCCGCTTCATGATCGAGGGCCTGCGTACCGACAGCCTCTATCTCGGCGGCACGGGCATCCGCGTCAGCCAGCTGCTCGCGGGCGTGAGCTGCGTGCTCGCGCTGGTGCTGCTCGCGGTGTATCTCCGGCGCAAAAATCCGCCGCTCTATGTCGATCAGCGCGCGGCCAGACTCGCCGCCGAGGCGGAGAGAGAACAAACGGAGGAAGAAGCTTGAAACGAATTTTGATCCTGACACTGTGCCTGCTCTCGATGCTGCCCCTCGCCGCCTGCGGCGCGCAGACGGCGGCGGAGCCGGTTTCCCTCACGCTCGTAAACCCGCTCCGGGACGATGAATACGCCGTGGACGCGCTCGGCGCCTTTGCCGACGCCGTCTGGGAGGCGACGGACGAAACCGTGACCGTCGAGGTGCAGGAGGGCGATGAGGCGTCCGCGCTCGAGGCGCTCCGCGCCGGCACGATCGACATGACCGTCCTCTCCTATGAGACGATGTGCGCCCTGCGCGAGGAGTGGAAGGCGTATTCCATGCCGTATCTCTTCCCCCGGCGCGAGGCGTGCTGGGAGGCGATGGACAGCGATGTGACGCAGACGCTCTATGCGCTCACGGCCGAGGAGGGCTTCGTCGGCCTCACGTGGCTGGACGCCGGCGCCCGCTGCTTCTATACCGCGTCGAAGAAGATCACCGGGCCCGCGGATCTGCAGGGGCTGCGCATCGGCACGGCCAAGCCCGAGCTGGTGCGGGATCTGATTGAGACGATGGGCGCCGAGTGCGTGCCGATGGACTATGATGCGATCCCCGCCGCCATTGCCGCGGGCGAGATCGACGGGGCGGAGGACAACGTGCTCGCCATGTTCGACTATACCGGCGACCTCGGCTATCTGATCTACGATGAGCATGTGCGCGCGCCGCTCGTCGTGGTGATCTCCACTGCCGCGCTCGAGCGGCTGGATGATGCACAGCGCTCTGCGCTGCGCGCCAAGGCGCATGAGATGAGCGAGTATTACAAGGCGTTTCGCGTCGGATATGAGGATGAGGGCCGCGCCGAGGCGCAGGATGAGCACGGCGCCAAGCTCGTGCGCAAGATAGACAGAGAGGCCTTCCGCACCGCCTGCGCCCCGGTCTATGACGCGCTGAGAGAAAGCGGCAGCAGCGCGGCAGCGATCGTGGAGCAGCTGCTTGCATTGCAGAAATAAACGGAGGATTGCTTTATGAAGTACAAGCTCGACAAGCAATTTCGCCTCATTTCCCATCTGCATCTCCCGCTGCAGAAGTGGATGGCCGCCCCGTCGCAGGTGATGCTGCGCGCGTGGCCGTGCCGCTCGGATGAGCGCACTGAGGTGCAGCGCATGATGGTCGCCGGGCCGGACGGAAACCGGATTCCCGTGCTGATCATCCGTCCGCGCGGCGCCTCCGGCGTGCTGCCGTGCCTGTATGACATTCACGGCGGCGGCTTCGTCTTTGCCGCCGCGCCCTATCACTATACGCTCGCGAAGGAATATGCCGCGCGCGTCGGCTGCGCGGTCGTCTTCCCGGACTATCGGCTCGCGCCGAAGCACCCCTATCCTGCCGCGGCGGAGGACTGCTTTGCGGTCTACCGCTGGCTGCTGCAGAATGCGGGCGAGCTGCGCCTCGACCCGGAGCGCATCGCCGTCGGGGGCGACAGCGCGGGCGGCGATCTCGCCGCCGCCGTCACGCTCATGGCGCGCGACCGGGGCGAGAAGCTGCCCTGCTTCCAGATGCTGATCTACCCCGTCACCGACCGCCGGATGCAGACCGAGAGCACGAAGCGCTTTCCGGACACGCCCGTCTGGGGCGCGCGCGACTCGGTGAAGATGTGGGAATACTATCTCCCCGCGCTCCCGGCGGAGCATGTGGAGTATGCATCCCCTCTCGAGGCGCCGAGCGTCGAGGGATTGCCGCCGGCCTATCTCGAGGTGGCGGAGTTTGACTCCCTGCGCGACGAGGGCCTCGCCTACGGCAAAAGACTCGAGGCCGCGGGCATCGAGGTCGAATACAACGAAACCCGCGGCACGCCCCACGGCTTCGAGTTCGTCACAAACGCGCCGATCACAAGGGAAGCGGTGGCGCACAGGGTTGAGGTGCTGAGAAGAGTGCTGAAATAATTAGGAATTAGGAATGAGGAATTAGGAATTGACGGATGGCTTGCGCGAATCAAATATGTCGGCGCAAGACGACACCATCATTCCTAATTCCTAATTCCTCACTCCTAATTTGATAAAAAGAAACCGCACTGCATACAGCAGTGCGGTTTCCTTTTCCCCCCCTGAGATCGGGTTTATTCCGCTTTCTCTTCCTTGGGGTGAATGAGCTCCTCCATCGGGACGGAGAAGATCTGCGCAATGGCGTACAGCTCCCGATCGCTTGCGATCCGGACCTGGCCCTCGAGCTTCGAGAGGCTGCTGGGGTTGATGTCGACCCCGCGCAGCTGCATCTGCTGGACCAGTTCAAACTGCCGCATGCCGCGCGCCTTGCGGAGCTTCTCAATGTTGGCTCCGCTGATGTTCTTGGTGCCGTAAGGCTGGACTCTCGGTTTCATAGACCATCATACTCCTTATCAGTAAAACCCATATTGCTCGGTTGGAAAAATTATATATGCCATTTTCTGATAAATAGAGCCGAACTAGAATATAAACGACATTATCAGAAAAAAATATTCCCACGTGTCCCAAAACCGTACAAAATATACGGGAAACGTTTACCGAAAATTAACAAAAATGCAAAAAAAGCCGCTGAAATCAAGGCTCAGCGGCTTCTTTTGAACGAAGACAGAAGCGAAAGATGCCTTCAGCGAATGACAGCCTTTTCCAAAAGAGAGGCGATTTCCGCCAGATGCATCTGCAGCGCCTCCCGCTCCTCGGCGGTAAGATGCTCATTCATGCGCTCGTCCAGCTTCTCACCGCAGCGCGCAGTCAGCTCCTGCACGAGCGCGCGGCCTTCCGCCGTGAGCGACACGTACACCTTCGTTCGGTTTTGCGGCGATACCTCGCGCTGCACCAGCCCCTCGTCCGCAAGCGGAGCGACGGCCCGCGTGGCCTGCTCCTTGCTCGCGCCGATCAGCTCGCCGATCTGCGTCATCGTCAGCGGGGAGCGGCGGTGAAGGGTGATGAGGATATAAAACTGCGTTTTGGTGAAGCGGTCCCGCTCGCCGGCAAGGATCAGCCGCAGAAGCCGATGCATCAGCGGCAGCGCGCGCAGCATATTCAGCCGAGGTTCTTCGGATTCGATCGCATCCATGACAGGCCTCCTGTGATCCATTCAGGTTCCTTGCATCTGATTATACTCTGCCAAAACCGAAAGTCAACCACACTTTCCGACAACATTTGATTTCGATCAAAAGTTGACAAAAGTCAATCATCACGTTAAAATGGAAAAGAATTGAAGGAAAGGAGTCTGTGTTATGCTGCAAGGAGAAATCACTACCCTGGATCTGGTGATCGTCGGTCTCTATCTGATCGCGATGGTCGCCATCGGCGTTTATTTTGTGCGCCGCATTCAGAACACCGAGGACTATTATGTGGCCGATCATTCCTTCGGCCCGCTGGTGCTCATGGCCACCGTCTGCGCCACGATCATCGGCGGCAGCGGTCTGATGGGCAGAGCAGGGAAGGCCTATTCCGGCGGCTTCATGGCGATCATGACGGCGCTGCCGTATCTGCTGGGCCTGTTCATCTTCTCCGGCATCTCCGGCCGCATCTCCGAGGTCGGCTTCCGTCATAACATCACGTCCATCCCCGAGCTCTTCGACCGCCGCTTCGGCAAGAGCGCGAAGCTCATTCTCGCGGCGCTCATCGCCTTTACGATGATGGGCACGGTCGCATCGCAGGTGCGCGCGGCGGGCACGATCATCAACCTGCTCGGCGGCGACGTCGGGCTCACGTATGAGCTCGGCGCGCTCATCGCCTGCATTGTCTTTATGCTCTATACGGCCACGAGCGGCCGTTTCGGCGTCGTGTATACGGACGTGTTCCAGTTTTATATGCTGCTGATCTTCGTCTATATCCTCATCCCGGTCTCGTCGCTCAAAAGCGTCGGCGGCTGGGCGAGCTTCCAGGCGAACCTCGATCCCGCGCTGGTCAAGCCCTACATCAACGGCAGCATCCTCGGCGATATCGTCACCTATCTCGTTTTCACGATGGCGGGTGCGGAGATGTGGCAGCGTGCCTTCGCCGCAAAGGACCGCTCCAGCGCCAAGAAGGGCATGTTCCTCGGCACCACCGTCTACGGCCTCACGATCATCCTCGTGTTCTTCATGGGCATCATCGGTCATCAGGTGCTCGGCGAGGGCGTCACGAACACCGATTCCGTCGTGCCGTCCCTCGCAATCCGCGTGCTCCCGATGGGCCTGACCGGACTTGCGCTCGCGGGATTGCTCTCTGTTATTATGTCAACCGCAGACAGCTACCTCCTCGTCTCGGTGCAGACCTGTGTGCACGACATCGGCAAGACCATCAACCCCGCCATGCCGGAGAAGCGGGAAATCCTCTGGTCTCGTATTTTCTCAATCATCCTGCCGCTCGGCGCGCTCGTCATCGCGCTCTATATCCAGAACGCCTATGACATTCTCATGTTCTCCTGGAGCTTCTATGCCGCGGCCTGCGGTCTGCCGTGCTTCGCCGCGCTCTATTGGAGAAAGGCGACCTCGGCGGGCGTCATCGCCGGCATGATCGCGGGCTTCGTCGTCTGCGTCGGCTGGAAGCTCGCGGGCCTGCCCTTCGGCCTCGGCGCCGCCGTTCCCGGCGCGATTGCCTGCGCGATTGCGCTCGTGTGCGTGAGCCTCGCAACGTATCAAAAGCACCCGTCGGTATTTCTCGCGGCGGAGTGAGAGTGAAGCGTTTTTTATTCTGAATACAATCGACAAAATTTTTGTTGCAAATTGGTTTCAAAATGGTATAATATATCTAATATTTACACAGAAGTGTAAAAGGAACAAGCCATTTTGAAAAGGAGAAGTGCATGCAGAAACGATTGATCTGCTGGATCCTGATGCTGTGCATGGTCGTCACGCTCTGTCCTCTCCCCGCGCAGGCGGCGGAGAGCAATGAGCTCGCGATCTATACATACCTGCGCAGAGAGTTGGGATGCAACGAAGCGGTTGCCTGCGGCATCCTCGCCAACATGTATTATGAGTCCGGCTTTGACCCCAAGGCCTACAATTCCAGCGGCGGCTATTACGGTCTCTGCCAGTGGGGCTCCGAGCGCAAAGAGCGTCTGTATGACTATTGCGGCGGCCTGGGGCTCAGCGCCGGCTCGATCGAAGGGCAGCTGAAGTTCATTCAGTATGAGCTGCAGACCAACGAAGCCAGCGTGTGGACGAAAATGAAGGCGATTGAAAACTCGGCTGACGGCGCCTATGACGCGGGCTGGCAGTGGGCGCAGTACTATGAGCGCTGCGCGTCCAGCCATTACTATGAGCGCGCCTACAGCGCCAAGACGGTCTATTGGCCGAAGTACCACGGCACGGCCGTGCCGACGCCTGCTCCCACACCGACGCCCACGCCGAAGCCGACCCCGACGCCCACCGCTGCGCCGACGCCTGTGCCCACTGTGGCCGGTTTTTCCGATGTGAAGGTCACGGATTACTATGCCGACGCCGTCGTCTGGGCGGTGAACCGCGGCATCACCAACGGCAAGACTGCCACGACCTTTGCCCCGAAGCTCAACTGCACCCGCGCCGAGATGGTCACCTTCCTCTGGCGCGCGATGGGCTCTCCCGCGCCCAAGGGGCAGAATCACTATACAGATGTCAAGGAGAACGCCTGGTATCTCAAGGCAGTGATCTGGGCAGAAGAGGCGGGCATCACCAACGGCACGGCGGCGAACAAGTTCTCCCCGAACGACACCGTCACCCGCGGCCAGACCGTCACGTTCCTCTACCGCCTCGCGGGCGAGCCAAAGGTCGGCGCGGACAATCCGTTTCAGGATATCGCCGCCGGCAAGTATTACACCAAGCCGGTGCTCTGGGCGGTGCAGAACGGCATCACCAAAGGCGCCACCGCCACGCTCTTTAAGCCCATGGATCCCTGCACCCGCGGCCAGATCGTTACGTTCCTGTACAGAGATATGACATAAAAAGCAACCCCGGCGGACAAAAAGTCCGCCGGGTTTTTCAGAGAGAAAAGCCTCGCAGAGTTCGCGCAAAGCGCGAATCAATTCCGATTGTTTTTCCGGCGACATGTGCGGCGGAAAAACTCCCTCGGGCGAGCGCGACGCTCGCCCCTCGCTTCGACCAAGCGGGGCATAAGCCCCGCGCGATAAAAGCGAGTAAATTCAAAAGAGAGCCTCTCTGAGGCTCTCTTTTGATTAAAGCCCCTTTTCTTCTCTCCACTTCGCATACGCGTCCAGCTCCGGGCCGCAGAGCATGAAGGCTGCCGTGATCACGGCCACGTCGTCGACCATGCCGATGACGGGCTTGCTGTCGGGGATCAGATCCTTGCCGCTGAGCAGATACAGCAGCGCGCACAGCATCGTGACGACCACCTTGGTGGAGACGGCGGTGTAGTCCTTCGAGATGTAGCTGCGGATCATGTTGAGCATGAGCGGGAATTTCGCCAGTGCCGTGCCGACGCCGGGCACGTCCTTGATCGCCTCTTCCGCCTTCTTGAGGATCTCCTCGACCTTGGAGCCGTCCTTCAGCAGCTCCTCCGCCTTCTCCTGAAAGCCGGTCAGAGCTTCTTTCGCTTTGTCCATGTTGATGGGAGTGGCCATGTTAGTTTCCTCCTTATTTTGGATTGATGGTTTT
>JAFRDQ010000031.1 GCA_017411225.1 Oscillospiraceae bacterium | reverse complement strand
TCTCCTCGGGGCCGAGCTTCGTGTCGCGCGCATCGCACTCGAACTCCTCGATGTGGATGGAGGTGTAAACATCCTCCATCACGAGGCGCTCGTTGATCAGAACGGCGTCCTCGTAGTTATAGCCTTCCCAGGTCATGAAGCCGACGAGCAGGTTCTTGCCGAGGGAAATTTCGCCCTGGCTGGTGGCAGGACCGTCAGCCAGCACGTCGCCCTCTTCCACACGCTCGCCAACCTTGACGATCGGGCGCTGGTTATTGCAGGTGCCCTGGTTGGAGCGGGCAAACTTGATCAGTGCATGATCCTTGATCTCCCCGGAATCATACTTGACCTTCACGTTGGTAGCAGAAACGGAAAGCACGGTGCCGGGGCCTTCGGCGAGCAGAACCACGCCGGAGTCGACGCAGAGCTTATGCTCGATGCCGGTGGCAACGATCGGCGCTTCGGTAACCATAAGCGGCACAGCCTGACGCTGCATGTTCGCGCCCATCAGAGCACGGTTCGCGTCGTCGTTCTCCAGGAACGGGATCATGGCGGTCGCGATGGAGACCATCATGCGGGGGCTGATATCAATATAGTCAACGCGGCTGCGGTCAACTTCAATGATCTCATCTCTGTGACGGCAGGTGATTCGCTGATTCTTCAGGCAGCCGTTCTCGTCAAGCGGCTCGCTGGCCTGTGCAACGATATACTGATCTTCCACGTCCGCAGTCATATATTCGACCTCGTCCGTGACAAAGCAGGTGCCCTTCTCCACGCGGCGGAACGGCGTCACGAGAAAGCCGTACTCGTTCACGCGGGCATAGGACGCGAGATAGCTGATCAGACCGATGTTCGGACCTTCCGGCGTCTCGATCGGGCACATACGGCCGTAGTGGCTGTAGTGCACGTCACGAACGTCGAAGTTTGCGCGCTCACGGCTCAGACCGCCGGGGCCGAGGGCCGACATACGGCGCTTGTGCGTCAGCTCGGCAAGCGGGTTCGTCTGGTCCATGAACTGGCTCAGCGGGCTGGAGCCGAAGAACTCCTTGATTGCAGCGGTAACCGGGCGGATGTTGATCAGGCTCTGCGGGGTAACCACGTCCAGATCCTGCAGCGTCATGCGCTCGCGGATCACGCGCTCCATACGGCTGAAGCCGATGCGGAACTGGTTCTGCAACAGCTCACCCACGCTGCGCACGCGGCGGTTGCCGAGATGGTCAATGTCATCCGGCTCGCCCACGCCGTGCGCGAGGCAGCAGAGATAGTTGACGGACGCAAACATGTCGTCCACAATGATGTGCTTGGGAATGAGAAGATCCAGGTTCTGCTCAATGGCTTCCCTGAGCTCATCGCCCTGATACTGCGCGAGGAGCTGGCGCAGGATGATGCCGCGCACCTTCTCCTTGATTCCAAGCTCTTTGGGATCGAAGTCGACAAAGCGGGACATGTCCACCATGCCGTTGGAGAACACATGCACGCGCTTGCCTTCGACATCGAGCCAGACACAGACAACACCTGCATCCTCGATCTTCTGGGCATCCTCGCGCGTGAGGTTGTGGCCAGCGTCAAACAGAATCTCACCGGTGAAGGGATCAGCCACGGGCTCTGCCAGCGTAAAGCCGGTGATGCGGGCACGCAGCGCGAGCTTCTTGTTGAACTTATAACGGCCGACTGCGGAGATGTTGTAGCGACGGGCGTCGAAGAACAGACCGTGCAGCAGGCTCTCGGAGCTCTCCACCGTCGGAGGGTCGCCGGGACGAAGCTTGCGATAGATCTCAAGCAGCGCATCCTCGCGGGACACATCCGGGTTCTTCTCAAGCGTGGCGACGATGCGCTCATCGTTTGCAAACAGCTCACGGATCTGCTCATCGGTCTGCACACCGGTGATTACGCTGGGGATGCAGCTGAGCCAGGTGCTCGGATCGTCTTCCTTATACTGACCCATGGCCTTCAGGAACCAGGTGATGGGCAGCTTGCGGTTTTTGTCGATGCGGCAGTAGAAGATGTCATTCAGATCCGTCTCATACTCCAGCCAGGCGCCGTGATAAGGAATGACCGTGGTGCCGTAGTTGGAATTGTAAGCCTTGTCGGTGCGCTTGTCATAGTACACACCGGGGCTGCGGACGATCTGAGAGACGATAACACGCTCAGCGCCGTTGATGATAAAGGTGCCGCTCGGAGTCATGAGCGGGAAATCGCCCATGTAGACCTCGCTCTCCTTGAACTCATCCGTCGCCTTGTTGCGCAGCTGCACCCGGACGCCCAGACGGGCGGCATAGGTCGTGTCGCGGGCCTTGCACTCCTCTTCGGTGTACTTCGGCTTCTCGGCCATGGAATAGTCCACGAAGCGCAGCTCCAGATTGCCGGAATAGTCCGTAACGACGTCCACATCCCGGAATACGTCATGCAATCCCTGCTCAAGGAACCATTTGTAGGAGTTCTTCTGGATCTCCAGCAGATTCGGCATAGCCTGGATCTCTTCGTGGCGCGCGAAGCTCATACGTTTTGTTTTTCCGTAAGTTACTTCCTTCGGCACTGCATACATCTCCTTCTATGTTGGATTGATATTTGAACATTTTTGTTGAACGCCAGGAAGCGTTGATACAAATTCCCGATGCCCTGTTGCAATTTTCCGCGACATCCTGTACAATCAAACCAAGATCAGGGTGGGTTAGCATGCACCTTGTACACGGACATAGCAAGTTATTCTATCATTTTGAGTGCTTGCTTGTCAAGTTATTTTTAAAGAATTTTGGCGGAGGAGCAAGCTTCTCCGTTTTTTCTTTTTTAGGAGGAACTGTTTTGGATATCACCGTATATCTTCTGCTCATCGCAGAGGCCGTACTGGCGCTGGCGCTGCTGCAACTGTCCGGCGTGCTCAAAAAGCCGTGGCATGTGCTGCTGTCTGGTGGGCTCCTTGCGCTCGCCTTCCTGCTGCGCGGCGTCTGTTTGGATTATGAGACGCTGGACTATCAGAATTTCCTTGCGGCCTGGGTTGACTATTTCCGGCAAAACGGCGGTCTGGCCGCGCTCAGGGAAAGCATCGGAAACTATAATGTGCCGTATCTGACGTTCCTCGCCCTCTTCAGCCAGTCGGCAGTCAAGGATCTCTACCTCATCAAGCTCCTGAGCATTTTCTTCGACGTGATCCTCGCCTGGGGCGTCATGCGCATTGCCGGCCATTTCGCAAAAAGTGCCGAACGACAGCTGCTTGCGTTTTTTCTCGTTCTGTTCTGGCCGACCGTGATTCTCAACAGCGCGCTCTGGGGTCAGTGCGACAGCATCTATGTCGCTTTCGCAGTGCTGAGCATCGCGATGGCGCTGGAGGATCGTCCCTGGCTGTGTGTGACAGCTATGGGCGCCAGCTTCGCCTTCAAGCTGCAGGCCGTGTTTTTCATCCCAGCGCTGCTGCTGTTCCTGCTGCGCGGCAAGATTCAGTGGAAGCACCTGCTGGCATTTCCGATCATCAATGTCGTTCTGGTTCTCCCTGCCGTCCTCGCCGGCCGCGGAATGTGGGACGCACTGACCGTCGGGCTGCAGCAGACCGGCAGCATCGGCGACGGGCTGAACTACAATTCCCCTTCTGTGTTCGCTTTCTTCCGCAACGTGGCAAATCCGACCGAAGCGGGGCATTTTGGAATTCTGTCCGCGGCGCTCGTGATCGCAATGGTTGCCGTCGTCTTTTTCTGGAAGCGCAAAACCGCGTCGGATCTTGCGCTCCTGATGGGCACGGTGCTGCTTGCAATTGCGATCCCCTTCTTCCTGCCGCACATGCACGACCGGTATTTCTACGGCGCGGACATGTTTTCTCTCGTGCTCGGCTGTGCGGCTCTGCCGCTGATGCCGCTGGCACTGCTGTGTGAGTTTGCCTCCGGCCTGGGATATCACGCCTACCTCAAAATGCGCTATCTCCTGCTCATGCATTGGGGCAGCTGGGCCCTGATCATCGCAATGGGCGTTTTGGTGCTCAGTCTGATCCGGGAGCTGTCCAAGAAACCGGATCCCCCAAAGAAAAGCAGCGCAATAAAGAAATCCTCTGCATCCAAAGCCAAAAAGCCTGCTGCCGGGAAGAAAAAAGCATAAAGATTCCGATTCGATTTGCGTTGACAAATCGGATCGGATTTTTTATGATGGCATTGTCTTTTTTGAAAGGATGAGCTTTATGGATCATGAGCAGATTCTCAACCGACTAAACACACTTCCCGGCTTCATCGGATTCTGGTATAAAAACCTTGTAACCGGCGAATCGATCGCCCTGCATGAAAACGACCTGTTCGAGTCGGCGAGCGTCATCAAGCTGCCGATGTTCGCAGCCATCCAGAAATGGCACGCGGAGGGCAGCGTAGATCTGCAGGAAAAGCTGACCTTCACGGAGGAAGACAAGTTCCCCTCCTGCGGCGCGCTGCAGTTCTTTCCCACGCCGATGGAAGTAGATATCGAAACCTTATGCAAGCTGATGATTACGCTCTCTGACAACACCGCGACAAATCTTCTGATCCGCCGCTTCGGTATGAAGGCATTCAACGCGGAGTTTCAGCGCATGGGGCTCGAAAAGAGCCGCATCGAGCGATATCTCTTTGACGCGGAGGCCTCCGCGCGCGGGTTAGAGAACCGCGTGACGCCAAGGGACATGGGGCTGCTGCTGGAAGAGATTTATCGCCGCACCTTCGTTAATACGGAAGTCAGCGCTTACATGGAGGATATTCTGCTTCGCCAGCAGATCAAGCACAAGATCCGCGGCTATTTTCCAAAAAGCATCCCCTGCGCGCATAAAACCGGCGAGGATAATGGCATCACAAACGACGTCGGCATTGTCTACAGCGATTCTCCCTTCGTCGTCTGCTGGCTGACGAACCGGACGGATGTTCCGGAAGCGGAAAAAGCCATCCGCGAAATAACACTGGAGTTGACGCAAAACGCATGAAAACCATCACTGTTGGAAAAAACGACGCCGGACAGCGGCTGGACCGCTTTGTGGGCAAGGCCGTGCCGCTTCTGCCGGAGTCTCTGCTGCAAAAATATATTCGTCTCAAGCGCATCAAGCTCAATGGCAAGGGCGCCAAGCGCGACACCCGCGTCGCCGCCGGGGACGAGCTCACACTCTATATCAACGATGAGTTTTTTGAAAAGCCCGCCGAGCACAATGCGCATCTCAAGATCGCCACGCCGCGGCTCACCATCGTCTACGAAGACGAAAATGTCCTGCTCGCAGACAAGAAGCCCGGCGTGCTCTGCCACAGCGCTGGCGACTGGAGCTGGGACACGCTGATTGCAAACATTCAGGCGCATCTGCGCATCACCGGCGAATGGGATCCGAAGGCAGAAAACAGCTTTGCCCCGGCGCTCTGCAACCGCATCGACCGCAATACCGGCGGCATCGTGATCGCCGCCAAGAACGCCGAGACGCTGCGCATTTTGAACCAAAAAATCAAGGATCGAGAGATCGAAAAATATTATCTCTGTGCTGTGCACGGAAAGCCGCATCCTGCCGAAGGACGACTGGAAGGCTATCTCTTCAAGGACGCTGCAAAGAATCAGGTCTATGTCAAAAAGCAGAGTCAGCCCGGCGCCAAGACTGCCGTGACTGAATATCGCACGCTCAAGACGAAGGGCGCACTCAGCTTAGTGGAATGCCGTCTGCTCACCGGGCGGACGCACCAGGTCCGCGCACAGATGGCGGATGCGGGCTGGCCGCTCCTCGGCGACGGAAAGTACGGCAAGGAGCGCGTCAATCACGCCTACGGTGAAAAGGGGCAGAATCTCTACAGCTATAAGCTGGAGTTCACCTTCCCCTCCGACGCCGGCATACTGGAATATCTGCGCGGGCGCGTCTTTCAGGTGGAGGGCGTGCCGTTTGTGGAGAAATACTTTCCCGGGTTCAAGCTGGAGGATTGAAGATGGAAATGAACTATTGCATGCAGTGCGGCGCAAAGCTGCACCTGAAATATCATCCGCAGGAGGAGAAGGACGTCCCCTACTGCGATCAGTGTGAGGCCTTTCGCTGGCCGGTGTTCAACACCGCATGCAGCATGATCGTGATGAACGAAGCGAAGGATCGCGTAATCCTGATTCAGCAGTATAACCGCCCTTTTTACGTGCTCGTCGCGGGCTATGTCAATCAGGGCGAAGACGCAGAACACGCCGCCGCGCGCGAGGTTATGGAGGAAATGGGGCTGACCGTCACGAGCGTGCAGTTTAACCACAGCCATTACTTTGCGCCGACGAACACGCTGATGCTGAACTTCACTGTGACCGTGGCTGAGCACGACGCGCACCCGAATTACGAGGTCGACTTCTGGCGCTGGTTCACCGTGGAGGAGGCCAAGGCAAACATCAAGCCCGGCAGTCTCGCCAGAGACTTCCTCATCGGCTACTTCACCGGCGAATATCCGTTTTAATTTCATACAGTTTCGTGGCTGCCTTCAATGATAGGCAGCCAACAAAAAGCCCGGAAGCATCGCTCCGGGCTTTCGTTTAAGCTGATTCGTTTGTCACAAAGCGGAACAGGAACGTTACGATCTGCGCGCGGGTGCAGATCAGATCCGGTGAGAAGTGCGTTTCATCCATGCCGTTTGTAATCTTTTGTTCGACTGCCCACTGCACGGACTGCGCATAATACTGATCCGATGCCACGTCCACAAACGGAGAATAGCTGCTCGTCGGCGCCTGTCCCCCGGCTGCTCGATGCAGGAATGTAACGACCATTCCGCGGGTCACCGGCGCATCCGGCGAGAACGTGGTGAGACTGCTTCCGCGCGTAATCCCCTGCTCCACCGCCCAGAGGACAGCCTTATAATAATACTCGTCGGGGTTGTTCACATCACTGAAGGGCGAGGAGCGCATATTCGGTTCAGGACAGCCCTTAGCGCGCCAGAGGAAGGTGACCATCTGACCGCGCGTACAGTTGCTTTCCGGCGAGAACAGATTCAGATCTGTACCATTCGTAATGTTCTGATCAACTGCCCACTGCACAGGCGCGGCATACCATTCCCATTCAGGCACATCCACGAAGCGAACGCCCTCGGTGCGCACCGAAAGACTCTGCGAATGGTGCGCTGCCCAGAACGTGCGGTCCAGCGAACCGTCCAGCCGCTTTCCGGTAAACTCCGCCGCGGCAAAGGGGCGGACGCGGAAGGTATAAAGCGCCGCAGGAGAAAGGCCCGTCACTGTGTAAGTCAGCTCCGCCGTATCACCCAGGCGCTTCCATCCAGAACCAGTCTGCTGATAGATCGCATAGCGCTGCGCGCCGGGTGCTTCATCCCAGGAAAGGACGAGCCGCGTCTGTCCGACTTCGGATGCGTGGATAGTCTCGACATCGCACGGGCGGATCTCAAATGGAAGCTCAAGCTCGCCATAATAACTGTTGACGCCGGTGATGCACGCATGGGCCATGCCAATCTTTGTGTTATTCACATAGGTGACCGTGTATTCTTTCGCGTCGAGCTCCGCACCGTCACCGGTTTTGATCGTGACCGTCGGCATGAGCGAAGCGCCGGAATAGTAGCCATAAAGATATTCAAGCTCCGCATTCAGACTGCTGATGCGCACGCCGATCCAGCCGCAGGCATAGGATTTATGCGCCGCGTCAAAGTGCGTGTTTGTGCAGTGATGCTTCTCATCATAATGATGGCCACTCGCAGCAACTGTTGTGCCATACGATCGCGTCATCCGGCAGTCGACGCACCATGCCATGTGCACACCGTCCTCGGTGCAGGTTTCAGTGGAGAAGTCCATGGTCTGATGCACGCGCGCGTCTGACCCGGCATGAAGCAGCGTTCCGGCTGCATAAAACCATCCGGTTCTGGCTGTGCCGTGATCGAGATACGCACGGCCCTCTTCCATGGAGACAAATCCGGTATAGCCCGTCTCTTTCGCAGAGACGTTCAGACCGCAGCGATCGCAGACAATCGTTCCGGTATCGTGATTATACTGACTCTGCTCACCGAAGCTGTGGCCCTCCTCCGCGCACGAGGACGAGAGCATCGTGAAGGAATCCAGCTCTTTTGCTTCACCGTCAGAACCGTCCCAGGCATGGATCACAAGCTTGCTTTGCGTGGCCTCTGCAGACAGGAACACCGGTTCCTTCGCAGGATCTCCGCAAGTGATATATACAATACCATCTCCGCGGATACTGGTGCGCGCATTTTCATCATAGCTCTCTACAGTTTTTCCGGCTGAGAGCGCGGGTGTACGTGAATACGAGCCATCGGAGATTGCAACGTGGATTCCGGCCTGCTCAAGGACAGCCCGGTCGGATTCGACAATCGGCGCCGCTGTCAGAAGCACCTTCCACAGGCACTTGCTCTGCGCGGCGTCACGCGCAAGCCAGTCCAGCGCGGCAGAATTGACTGCACCGGGAATCACAGCGAAGTAGACACTGCCGTATTCATAAGAATACGGATTCTCCGGCTGCACTGCCACGGCAGACGCCGTGCGTCCGGCAGTCTTCTCACCGGGGACAAGGAGCAAATCAGCGCTCTCAAGCGCATCCAGCGCACCGAGCCGCTCGGTCCACTCCGCGACGGAAGCGGCGTCCTGCACGGCATCCCCGATCTGCACAGCCATCTGCGGAGTCTGTCCCACGATCATTTCAAGCATTGTCTGCAGGCGGTCGTGCTCCGCCGACGACAGACTGCCCATCACGGAGAAGTGTGTACTTTCTCCAAAATCAGACGCATAAAAGTGCTCCATCACAGACCAGTCCTTCTGGTCGTAGGAGATCTGCAGATAACCCGCTTCACCCGGATTCAGTTCCGTAATGGTGTACGTGTTGATCTGCGCCATCGCGCTCCCGAATGTCAGGCGCGAGAAGGAAACCTCATGAATTTCCGCCTGATTCAGCGCCTGCGGCGTTTTCGCCCAGCGCAGATAAACCGTGTCATGCACAGAGGAAATCCAGCTGACCGTCTTGTTTCCGGAAGGATTGGCCTGTGCACGGAAGGTCAGCTCAGATTCCAAATCCGGCATATTCTCCGCAACCGTCACCTGAACCGGGAAAGAACAGCCCAAATCGCCGGATGCATAGAAAACGTAATTTCCGGGCGCAGTGAGCAAGCTTCCCGGAACCGTAAACTGACCTCTCCAGTTGCTCAGTCCGATAAAGCCCTGATTTGCATCGAAAATCTGCGCATTCTGCACTACATTTCCGGTGTGATCTTTCACAAGGAAAGTGGCTTTTTCCGTCATGCCGACATAGAGATCATCCACCGTCAGCGTATAGGGCGCTTCCACCGACAGCCACCGATTGGTCAGCGCAAAGCCCTCGCAGTAGTTCAAAAGATCATTGCTTCGGGTTTCCGCCCACGCGCACGGGATCTCATAAGTAAAGGCGCTTCCTTTTTCAAGATCCGAAGGAATTGCAATTGAGACGGAAGCCACGTCACGTGCGCCGGTAAGCTTCAGATTCGCGCGCACTCGAAACTGCAGGAGACCGCTCGCCGCATCATAACGCACACTGCTCTCATCGAGCATAAAGCCGGAACCGGCCTCAATCTCAAATCCGTTCTCCCCGTCCATGGGACGCACAATCATCGAAACATTGAGCGCAGAGAGATATTCCGCATTCGAAACATGTATCGTAATGCCGGTATGCCCGCCCAACGGAGCGTAATCAAGATCAGACAAAACGGTATACACCGGAAGAATCGAATTCGGATCATTCACCGTCACAAGATACGATACCTCAGCCTTGTTGCCGTCATGGTCCCGAACCGTAACGCGAAGCATATGGCGACCGTTTCCGAGCGTGGCAGTTACCGTCAGACTCATGTCCGATTCAACCGTCACACCGTCCGGAATCAGGCGTCCGTCAATATAGATCGTGCAGGCTTCGAGATCCACGCCGGACGGCTCCAAGCCTGTCTCCCCTGCCGGATCCGAAAACACAAAATGGAACACTGCCGTTTGATAGGGCAGCGTTATCCCGCTGTACAAAGTCTCAGACGTCGATTCGTCCGAGCGGCCCACCAGCGCCTCTAAAATGATGGGAGCATCCGTCTCCGGGACGGGATCCGGCGTCTCCTCCGGTTCTGGAGATACCGTCGGCTCAGCAGTTTCCGTCGGAGGTTCCGACGGTTCCGGATCATCCAAAAGTACCGCGCCGGCTGCAAAGCACTGCAGCAGCATCGCCGCAGCCAGTATCAGCGCAAGCAGCAGTCGCAAAGTATTTCGCATAAGGCCCTCCTTTCTCTGGGCGGAACACTTAGAAGTCAAGTTATGTAATCCTATTTTAACTTGGACGCACGTGAAAGTCAATTCGTTCCCAAAATTAGAAAAGCGCCCGCTGAAACGGGCGCCTCTCAGGATATTTCGATTTTTATTTTACGCTGAAGAGAAGATCTCCGTAGCTTGGGAACGGCCAGACATCGGACGGCGTCATGGTCTCGAGCTGATCCACGCTGATGCGCAGCTCTTTCATGGCCTCCAGCACGCTGTCGCGATAGTAATCCGCAAGCGCCTGACTGCCGCCGTGGACATTCCGGGCGCCGAATAGCGCGGCGTCCAGATTCTTGGTTTTGCGAAACGCATCGGACAGCAGGCCGGACATCTCCGCAACCTGCTCCTGCTCAAAGGCGCAGGTGGCGCTGGTCGTGAGACTCTGAACTGCAAGCGCCGTATCCGTGAGCTCGTGGATGTAACGGCTGACTGCCGGAAGGATAAAGCGGCGGGACATGTCGATCATCGTGAGCGCTTCAATGTTCAGCACCTTGCAGTAGTGCTCCAGATGGATCTCATAGCGCGCTTCCATCTCGGTTCGGGTATAGACGCGGTGACTCGTGAAGAGTTCCACGTTTTTATCCGCAATGTAGTACGGCAGCGCCTCGGGCGTCGTGCGCAAATTGAGAAGTCCACGCTTTTCAGCCTCCTCCAGCCACGATTCGTCATAACCGTTGCCGTTGAAGATGATGCGCTTGTGCTCGCGGATGACGCGGCGGATCAGATTCTGCAGATCATTCTCAAAGTCCTCGCTGCCCTCCAGCGCATCGGCATACTGCCGCAGGCTCTCGGCCACCGCCGTGTTGAGCACGACGTTGACGCCGGAAATCGAGGCGCTGGAACCGGGGGCGCGGAACTCGAACTTGTTGCCCGTAAAGGCAAAGGGCGAGGTGCGGTTGCGGTCCGTGGTATCCTTCGGGAAGCGCGGCAGTGCGTGCACACCGATCTTGAGCTGCTCGCGCTCCTTGCCGACATAAGCTGTACCCGCTTCGATGGAATCGAGGATTTCAGCCAGCTCTGTTCCGAGGAACATGGAGATAATTGCGGGAGGCGCTTCGTTCGCGCCGAGGCGGTGATCATTGCCGGCGGAAGCGACGCTGATGCGGAGCATATCCTGATAATCGTCCACCGCCTGAATCACCGCGCACAGACAGAGCAGAAACAGCGCGTTCTGCGCAGGCGTCTCGCCCGGCTCCAGAAGGTTCACGCCGGTGTCCGTTCCCATGGACCAGTTGTTGTGCTTGCCGGAGCCGTTGACGCCGGCGAAGGGCTTTTCGTGCAGCAGGCAGACCATGCCGTGGCGGGAGGCGATGCGCTGCATGGTCTCCATCGTGAGCTGGTTGTGATCCGCTGCAAGATTTCCATTGGTGAAAATCGGCGCAAGCTCATGCTGCGCGGGCGCCACCTCATTGTGCTCTGTCTTGGCGAGCACGCCGAGCTTCCAGAGTTCCTCGTTGAGATCGTTCATGAAAGCCTGCACACGGGGCTTGATGATGCCGAAATAGTGATCGTCCAGCTCCTGCCCCTTAGGCGGCTTTGCGCCGAAGAGGGTGCGGCCGGTATAGATCAGATCCTCTCTCTGGTTGAAAACCTCCTTGTCAACCAGAAAGTATTCCTGCTCGGGGCCGACCGTGGTGATGATACGCTTGACGTCATCCATACCGAAGAGCTTGACCAGACGCAGTCCCTCGCGGTTGAGCGCATCGACGCTTCGCAGCAGCGGGGTTTTCTTGTCAAGCGCTTCGCCGCCGTAGGAGCAGAAGGCCGTCGGAATGCAAAGCACGTTCTCCTTGATGAAAGCGTAGCTCGTCGGATCCCAGGCGGTATAGCCTCTGGCCTCAAAGGTGGCGCGCAGGCCGCCGGAGGGGAAGCTCGATGCGTCCGGCTCGCCGCGTACAAGCTCCTTGCCGGAAAACTCCATGATCACATGGCCCTGATCAACGGGAGAAATGAAGCTGTCATGCTTCTCGGCGGTCACGCCGGTCATCGGCTGGAACCAATGCGTAAAGTGCGTGCAGCCCTTTTCGATCGCCCAGTCCTTCATGGCGTTGGCCACAATGCGGGCAGCCTCGTCGTCCAGACGCTTGCCGGTCTGAATCGTTCTCTGCACCTGCCGATAGGTCTCCTTTGGCAGCCGCTCCTTCATCACGGCGTCGCTGAACACGTTGGAAGCAAAAATCTCCGCAATCCTAGCCATATGAATTTCCCCTTTCGTGGATGAGATACAAAAAGCGGCAATGAGGCCCAGAGATCCCTCTCCGCGACTCCATTGCCGTTCAATGCCGTCACTTTACTCTCTTTTGCGCGGAATGTCAAGGCGCGAATTTCCAAAAAATGAATGATTTCTTCATTTTTATTGATTCTCACAATTTATCACCGCGATTCGCCGGATTCTGACGTGATTTTCACGCATACAGATTCTAAAAAAACAGGTTCCATTTTTCGTCGCATTGCGATATACTATATGTTGTGAAAAAAAGAAAGGATCGAGGCAAGATGCACGACACCTACATGAATCCGCTCTGCGCCCGTTATGCGGGCAAGGAAATGCAGCGTCTGTTTTCGGACGACACGAAGTTCTCCACCTGGCGCCGGCTCTGGATCGCGCTCGCGGAAAGCGAGCAGGAGCTGGGACTGCCTATCACGGACGAGCAGATCGCCCAGATGAAGGAGCACATCACAGACATTGATTATGACTTCGCCGCAGCCCGCGAGCACGAGGTGCGCCACGACGTGATGGCGCATGTGCTCACCTTCGGCGAGGCATGCCCCGCTGCAAAGCCGATCATCCACCTCGGCGCCACAAGCTGCTACGTCGGCGACAACACGGACATTCTGCTCATGCGGCAGGGCATGTTGCTGGTGCGCGGGATGCTTTTGAACGTGCTCGCCGCACTCGCGGACTTTGCCGAACAGCACAAGGCACTGCCGACGCTGGCCTACACACATTTTCAGGCGGCACAGCCCACCACCATGGGCAAGCGAGCCACACTCTGGATGCAGGATCTGCTGATGGATCTGCAGCAGCTGGACTTCCAGCTTGAGCATCTGTGTCTGCTCGGCTGCAAGGGCACGACCGGCACCGGCGCAAGCTTCCTCGCTCTGTTTGACGGAGACGACGCGAAGGTGGTAGAATTGGAGCAGAAAATCTGCGACAAAATGGGCATGCCCGGCGCTTACCCCGTGAGCGGTCAGACCTACAGCCGCAAGGTGGACTATCAGGTTCTGCAGGCGCTCGGCGGCGTGGCGCAGAGCGCGGCGAAGTTCTCCAACGACATTCGTCTGCTGAGTCACCTCAAGGTCGTGGACGAGCCCTTTGAGGCCGGACAGATCGGTTCCTCCGCCATGGCATACAAGCGCAACCCCATGCGCTCGGAGCGCATTGCGTCGCTCGCGCGCTACGTGGTGAGCGATGTGCAGAACGCGGCGATGACCGCTTCCACCCAGTGGTTCGAGCGCACGCTGGACGATTCCGCCAACCGCCGCATCAGCCTTCCGGAGGCATTCCTCGCCGTGGACGGCATCCTCAATCTCTATCTCAATATCGTGCGCGGCATGACCGTCTATCCCAAAATGGCGGCAAAGCTCTTGAATGACGAGCTGCCCTTTATGGCGACGGAGAACATTCTCATGTACTGCGTGAAGGAAAAGGGCGGCGACCGTCAGGCGCTGCACGAGGCAATCCGCCAGCACAGCGTGGCGGCTGCCAAGGAAGTCAAGCTCAACGGCAAGCCGAACGATCTGTTCGATCGGATTTTGAACGATCCGGTCTTTGGACTCACCGAAGAGGAGCTCAAGGCTGTGAGCGATCCGATCCGCTTCACCGGCATGGCCGTGCAGCAGACCGAGCGTTTTCTCAGCGAATATGTGAAACCCGTTTTGGATCAGAATCAGGACAGTCTCGGCCAAGAGGCCGTGGTATCTGTTTAACAGGAGGCAGTAACAATGTTAACATCCATTGTAGGCATCAATTGGGGCGATGAAGGCAAGGGCCGCATGGTCGACCTGCTCAGCCAGAAGTATGATGTCGTGGTGCGCTATCAGGGCGGCAACAATGCCGGTCACACCGTCATCAACGACAAGGGCAAGTTCGTTTTGAATCTGCTCCCCTCCGGCATTCTGCGCGATGAGACCGTGAACGTCATGGGTCCCGGCATGGTCATCGACACCGAGCACCTCTTCCATGAGATTGGCCGCATCCGCGAAGGCGGCATTGAGGTCACGCCGAAGCACCTGAAGATCAGCGACAAGGCCTGCATCTGCATGCCGTATCACAAGCTGCTCGACTGCCTGGAGGAAGATCGTCTGGCAGACAAGAAGTTCGGCTCAACCCGCCGCGGCATCTCCCCCGCCTACTCGGACAAGTATATGAAGAAGTCCCTGCGCATGGGCGATCTCGCCGACCGCGAGGCGCTCAAGGCGAGACTGGCCGACATCATCGAGTGGAAGAATCTCTTCGTCGTGAACGGCTACGGCCACGAGCCGATCCAGCTCGACGAGATGATGGAGTGGATCGACACCTACGCCATGCCCTTCAAGGATTATGTTTGCGACACGACGGACTTCCTGCACGAGGCGATCGAGGACAATAAGTCCGTCCTCTTTGAGGCTCAGCTCGGCGCGCTGCGTGATATCGACTTCGGCATCTATCCCTACACCTCCGGCTCCAGCACGATCGCGGCCTATGCCACGCTCGGCGCCGGCATCCCCGATATTGATCTGGACAACGTCATCGGCATCATGAAGGCATACTCCAGCTGCGTCGGTGAAGGACCGTTCACCTGCGAGATGTTCGGCGAGGAGGCAGACGCTCTGCGCGAGGCCGGCGGCGAATACGGCGCTGCCACCGGCAGACCGCGCCGTGTGGGCGGCTTTGACGTGGTCGCCTCGAAATACGGCGTGAAAATGCAGGGCTGCACGAGCATTGCGCTCACGAAGATGGACGTGCTGAGTTACATGGAGAAGATTCCCGTCTGCGTCGCCTATGAGATCGACGGCGTGCGCACCGATCGCTTCCCCATCGGCGTTCCGCTGAACAAGGCAAAGCCGGTCTACGAGTACCTCCCCGGCTTCCACTGCGACATTTCCGGCTGCCGCAAGGCGGAGGACCTGCCGAAGGAGGCCATGGACTATGTGCGGTATCTCGAGGCCGCCGTCGGCTGCCGGATCAAGTACGTCTCCGTCGGCGCGGATCGCGACGCATACATCAAGCTGTTCTAAACAATCAATACATCGTAAAATCGGCTGCCTGAGTCAGGCAGCCGATTTCTGATATTCCGGATTTAATGAGTTCGATAGGTGCTCACAGCCTCCACCTCGCTGGAGAGCTCATTGCCCCATGCGTCAAATACATGGCGATAGGTGGTAACGGTCATGCCGTTCACGTAGTAATCGATGCTTGCATAGCTTCCGTCTACATTCGTGCCCCAGATTTCCACCGTGAGCATTCCGTTCTGCACATAGGCCACAATGGAAATCGGGAAGGTGCGGTTGTTTTCAAACCGAAAATCCGGCGCACCCCAGCTGACCGTGGCGTCCATGCCGGGTTCGATGTAGCCCACGGAGAACATGTGGTTCGTGCGCTCCAGAATCTTGAGATTTGCCGTCATGGCACACCAATAGAGCGTGGAGGATACCTGACAGATGCCGCCGCCAAGCTCCTGCACAACCTCGCCGTCGGCATAGGCGGCCGCTTCGCGGAAGCCCGCATCCCAGGTACGCTGTCCAACTGTCTCATTATACGAAAAGCTCTGCCCGGGATAGAGCACTACATTGTGAATTTTCGACGCTGCAAGCGTCACGTTGTTCACGCGGTTCCAGCCGCTCCCGCCGAGCGAGGTGCTCTTGACGGCCAGCAAATCTCTGAACAGCGACGCTTCATCTTTCTGAAAGGCCGCAGGCGTGATCACGCACGGAATCTCGACCACATCGCCCGCAGCGGCCGCATCCCAGAGGCGTTGCGCCTCCGCCACATCAAACTGCACGCCCGCGCGCGCATCGGCAATTTCCATGGTCTCTGTGTCAAAATAAGCATTCACCGGGTCGCCGCAGATTTGATCGTGCAGTTGCTGCAGATCGATCTCTTTGGCCTCGACGTCGCTGTCCGTCTTCGTGACACAGTCCGCGACATCCATATGATTTTCCAGCGCAGTGAGCGTTTTCTGATACACCTCGTCCGGATCCGCGAGCAGAAGCTCCGCTCCCTTTGTGATACGCAGGATTTGCGCCGCCTCGTCCATCTCCAGATTGCCGTCGGAGAGATCCAGATTCACCTGCCGTACCGTGTCATTCACCTGCGCGAGAAGCGCATCGGCATCAATTTCATCACCGAGGTCCTGCGCTACATTGTAGCCGAAGAGACTGCTGCGCAGATAAGCAAAGAAGTTGCCGAGGAGATTGCCCTCCCGACCGTAATTCATCGCCGTCTCCGCTGCAGTGCGGGCGCTCTGACTCCATCCGGCGATGCCGGAACGGACGGTCATGCTGTTCTCACCCGGAAGCATCACCGTGAGCACAGTGCGATCAGAGCCGTCCCAGCCGGCGAGCTTGGTCGTGGCCGTTGCCTGCGCCGTTTTCATACCGGAGAGTCTGACGCCGTTGACGTTTACGCCGGGAAAAATCGTGGTTCGATTGGAGACCAGACAGGCGCCGCCGAGCATCAGCAGGCAGAGCACAGCCGCGATCAGGCCAAGGATCAGCCAGTCCTGCGGTCGAAGATGCAGTCTGCTTTTCGGCGGCGTCGCCGTCACAACGCCGCCGGTCTCCCGCTCATATTCTGCGCGGGCGGCGTCGCTGGTATAGATGGATTTGGAACTGAAGATTCGCAAGGGTCGGGTCCGCTCCTTCGTGAGGACTTTTATATTGATTTATCATAACAAATTTCGACCGCATTGTCCACGGCAAAAGCGCTTAATCCAATCGAAAAAACGGTAATTCAACCGTGCATTCAAACAAATGCCGGGAGCGCAGCGGCTCCCGACATTTGTATTATTCCGCCGTCTGCGCCAGCAGCGCATCCAGCTGCGTCACATAGCGCGCAGGCTCCGCGCCGAGAATGGTCTCTCCAACGATCTCACCGTCACTGCTGACAAAGAATGTGGTCGGGAATGCCTGCACGGGAATCTGCGTCTCCACGCCCTCCCACGGCAGCAGCACCGTGTAGCTCGCCCCCGCCTGTTCCATCAGAGAGCGTCCGGTTTCAATCAGGGCGTCGTCCGTCCCGTCATACAGGATGCCGACGACGCCGCAGTCCTTTTCCGCATAAGTCTCGCCCAGCTTCTGCAGCTCCGGCAGCTCCTGAATGCAATAGGTGCACCAGGTGGTCATCACATTGACCATCGTGATCTTGTGCGCGGAAAACAGCTCCTCGCTCGATACGGCATTGCCATTCAGATCGGTCGTTTCAAATGAGAGTGTCTGCGCAGCGGCCTCAGGCGCAGACGCATCCTCCGTCGGGCGAATCTCAGTCTTTCCGCATGCGGAAACAGCCAGCAGCAGGCAGAGCAGGACGATCAGCAAGGTTTTTTTCATGTGGTTCTCCTTTCGGCACCGGAGGCTTCTTTTCCGGTAAAGCGGAATTTCAGGGCGTTTTTCGGACAGACGTGAATGCACTCGCCGCAGCGGATGCACTCGGTGCTGTTCGGCGTTTTTGCAGGGTTGACCTGCATTTTGCAAGTTCTGGCACACGCGCCGCACTCCACACAGGCGTCCTTGTCCACTTCCACGTGCAGAACGCTGATCTTCTGGAACAAGGCATAAAACGCGCCGAGCGGACAGACATATTTGCAGAACGGCCGATGGATGAACACGGACAGCAGCAGGACCAATATCAGAATGGCAAGTTTCCATGCATAGAGCGCATGCGCCGCTTCCCGGATGCCGCGATCCAGCAGCGCGAGCGGAACGCCGCCCTCGAGCATACCGACCGGACAGATCCATTTGCAGAAATACGGCACACTTAGGCCAAATTCGTCTCGCAGAATCGTGGGCAGCAGGATCACGACCACGAGCAGAATGCCGTATTTCAGATAGCGCAGACGCTTGTCCAGCGCCCTCGGTACGGTGAGCTTCGGCGTCGGTATTTTATAAAGCAGCTCCTGAATCAGCCCAAACAGGCACAGCCAGCCGCAGATAAAGCGCCCGACCAGCACACCCAGCAGCGCGAGCCAGCCCAGCACATAGAAGGCAAAGCGCGGCCTTCGCCCGGTGACCATAGCCTGCAGCGCACCAATCGGACAGGCGCCGAGCGCACCGGGACAAGCATAGCAGTTCATGACCGGCACACAAAAGCGCTTGAGCGGGCCGGAATAGATCCGCCCTGTGACAAAGCCGCTCAGATGCGCATTGGTCAATAGCGCCCAGAGTCCCTGCACCGCCTTGCGCTTCCGGCGGTGCGTCCTGAAATCAGCCAATGCCGCAGCACTCCAGGCAGAGAGCCGCCGCCTTCTGCAGCACATCTGCTGATTCGCCGCGCACAGCGCCGAAGATACAGGACGCCAGCGCCAGAAACGCAACGGCATAGGTCAAATACTCTCGTTTCATAGCAGTTCTCCAAATGTGTTTTTTCGTTAGTATATCATAGAAGATATGAAGTTCAAAGTCCCAGCAGCGCGTTCCATGTGTTTGGCCCGACGATGCCGTCCACCGCGAGTCCCTTCGCTCTCTGGTACTTCTTCACGGCTGAGAGCGTGGCACTGCCGAACACGCCGTCTGCGCCGTAGCGGCCGCAGGAGCAGCCGTTGAGAATCAGAAGGCTCTGCGCGACCTTCACCTGATAGCCGCGGCTGCCTTTGCTGAGCATGGTCATTCGATCTCCCTCCCCGGTCGGTTTGCTCGTTCCGCTGTGCTCCTTTGCCCAGCGCGCAAAATTCGGAAGCCCGTAGCCGCGGATATACCGCGCGCCGACGGTGAGATAGCGCCGAGCCACGCTGTCGCCGTAATTGCCCTCGATGACAACGATGCGGCTGCCATAGCACTGCTCCACGATGCCGACGTGATCCGGCGCGCCGAGGCTGTCTCCCGCGCCGGAATCCTGCCAGTCATAGAAGACCACATCGCCGGCGCTCGGCACATAGTCGTCGCGCTCTGTCCATTCACCGAGGCGCTGAAAGCCGCTCATCATATACCAGCAGCTGCACTCCGGCGGTACGATATCCGTCATGCCGCACTGCTGTGCCACGGCGCTGACAAAGGCCGCGCACCACGGCAGAGACGTATTCATCGGAAAGCCTCTCGGCAGCGGTCGGATGGAATTGTAGATTCGGATGATCTCTTTATGGGCGCCGGAGCTCTCCCGGATGCCGATATACTGCTGAGCCTGCGCAACAAAGCGGGCTCTCGCCTGCGCGGCGGTCATGGCGCTCTCTCCTTTCGGTTTTGCACCATGCTATGCTCCTCCCGACGCCCTGGTGTCAGATCGGATCATCCCGATGCTCCAGACCCCAATCGCAGAGACGGTCGAGCACGCGCACCAGACTGTTTCCGCGCTCCGTGAGAGAATATTCCACACGAGGCGGCACCTCGGGATACATCTTGCGCCGGATAAGTCCGTCGCGCTCGAGCTCCTTGAGATTCTGACTGAGCGTCTTGTCCGCCACACGGCCGAGATAGCGCTGCATCTGATTGAAGCGCACCGGCTCATATTCCATGAGACAATAGAGAATCACCGGCTTATACTTGCCGGAGATGAGTGAGAGCGTATAGCTGTAGCC
>JAFRDQ010000030.1 GCA_017411225.1 Oscillospiraceae bacterium | reverse complement strand
TGCTTCTGGCCGCCGGAGAGCTGCGTGGGCAGAAAGTCCACGCGGTCGCCGAGACCGACGGATTCGAGCGCCGCTCTGGCGCGCTCTGCGCGCTCGCGGCGCGGCACCCCGGCATAGAGCAGCGGCAGCGCCACATTTTCCAGCGCGGTCTCGCGCGGGAGCAGGTTGAAGTTCTGGAACACGAAGCCGATCATGCGGTTTCTCAGATCGGCGACCGCGTTTTCATTCATCGTGAGCACATTCTCGCCGCCGAGGAAGAACTCGCCCTCTGTGGGGAGATCGAGGCAGCCGATGATGTTCATGAGGGTGGATTTGCCGGAGCCGGACGGGCCCATGATGGCGAGGTATTCCCCATCCTCCACGCGCAGGGAGACGTCCTCCAGCACGGGCACGGGCATTTTTCCGCCCTCGTCATAGGTCTTGTAGATATGACGGAGGTCAATGAGTGTTTCAGCCATGGCGTCACCCCGCAGGCTCGGCGTCGGGTTCGCCGTCGGTCACAGGCTCCAGCTCGGCGTTCTCCAGCGGTTCCTCGGCAAACTCGCCTTCCCCGGGCAGCTCCTCGTCGAAGAACTCCTCGTCCATGGAGCCGTAGAACTCCTCATCCATGCCCTCCTCGTCCCAGACGAGCTCGGTTGTGGCCTTCGCGCCGGGGACGCAGTTTTCGTCCGGCCAGGCGATGAGGCTGTCATTCTCGAGCCCCTCGGTGATCTGGAACATGTCGAGGTCGGGGTCATACTCGCCGATCGTGACGCTCTGCTTTTCGAGCTTCATGCGGGAGTTTGCCATCCAGACGAAGGGCTGCTCGCTCTCGGGATCGACGATGAAGCCCGCCGGGAGCCAGAGACCCTGCTTGACCTCGCCCTGACCATAGTCCGGCTCGATGATGACGTGCTGGCCCATGATGATGCCGTCGTCGTCCTCGAGGTTTACATAAAAACTGTAGAAGCTGGCGCGGTCGCTGCTGCCGCCGTCCATGACCATGCCGCCCTCCTCGCTCTGCTGGGAAGAGCCGGTGTCGATGGAATCGATCGCGCCGGACCAGGTGACATTCTTATCCACGCGGGAGCGGACGATGACCGGGTCGCCGATGGAGATGGACATGACGTTCTGCTCGCTGACGCTGCCCTTGATGCGCAGATCGCCGCCGTTACGCAGCGTGACCATCGTGTTCTCGGCGTCCAGCGGCTCCTCGATCGTGCCGACCTTGTCGATCGTGCCGTCCGCGGGGGCGAGCACGTCGGAGTTCTCAAGCCCCTTCTTGAGGCGTTCGAGATCGGCCTGCTTGGTTTTGAGCTGATAGGTGTTGGAGTTGACCTCCGCCTGCAGCTGCTGGATCTGCGCATCATACGCCATGCGCTCGGAGCCGGAGACGCTCTGCCGCTCGCGCTGATACTGCGCGATCTGGCTGTTGGCCGTACTGATCGTGCTCTGGAGCGACTCGATCTCGAGCTGCGCCTGCTGCACATCGAGCTGCATGAGCTCGGTGTCATAGCTGAAGAGCTTGTCTCCCTTCTTCACGCTGTCGCCTGCGGAGACATGAATCTCCTTGACGGTCTTCTGCGCGTCGCGGGCGATCTTCTCGGTCTTCTGGCTCTCGGCCACGCCGGAGAACTGATGCACCGAGCCGATGCCGCCGGTGAGATCGCGCACGGACTGCACATAAACGGAGCCTTCGCTGCTGCCGCCGCCGCGGAGCACAAGGAAAAGCACCAGCGCCGCGACAATGAGCGCCGAGGCAATGATGAAGGGAAGCTTGTGCTGCTTGATAAACTGCATCTTGTATCATCCTTTCCTCACATGAGGTATCACACCATATTATACTGTATTTTGTATCAGAATACCATAGTAATTTGCTGAATGTTTCATTAAGGCCTCGCAGAGTTCGCGGCTTTGCCGCGAAAACATTTAAAATCCGTTTTTCCGGCGACATGTGCGGCGGAAAAACTCCCTTGGGCGAGCGTGACGCTCGCCCCTCGCGCCGACCAACCGAAGGGCGATGGAGCGCGAGTATCCAAAAAGAGAGCCCGGCCATAGCCGGGCTCTCTTTTTGATTGTTTTATCCGTCAGATTTGGCGTAGACAAACGCGTTCGGGAGCGTTCGTCCGGCTTCGAGCACGGGGTTTGAGCTCTTCATGATATAATCGCCGTCATACCAGATCATGGCGCTGGTGCCGCCGTCGAGGTTCATGGCCTGCCAGCACTCGTGGCGCGACATGATGCGCGCGCACTCCGGCACGCCGAGACCGAGCGAGATGGTGGGCAGACGCCCCTCGATGAGGAGCATGATGACCTCGCCGTACTTGCTCTGCCCCATGCAGGCGCGCGGCTGCAGATCGGTGAAGCCGCTCGTGGAGTCCACGACGATCTCGCCGTCGATGATCATGGCGGGCGAGAACTCCATGCAGTCGGTCGTGTCGGGATGGACCTCATCCCAGGCGTCGACGACGTACATGCGGTTGTCCTGCCGCAGCTCGAGGCGCTTATAGCCATAGTAGAGATGCTCGCCGTAGGACATGCCGTTGCACATGGCATAGCCGACGATGGTGCCGCCGTTGCCGACGCCGCCCTCATCGATGAAGCCGGAGCCGGTCATGGCGATGAGGCCGTTGTGATCCCGGGCGATATCTCCCACGACCTCGCCGACGGAGCCGATGGAGCGCGCGGCCTGCAGGCTCAGACGGGCCGGATCCTTGCAGACGGCCATGACGCCGCGGTAGCCCGCGCCGCTCATGCGGATGATGAGCACCTGCTCCTTGGCGTTGATGGCGAGCACCTGCTCATCCTGCACGGTGCGGATGGTGGTGCCGCTGTCGGAGAGGGCGGAGTGGTTGATGTTGATGTTCTCCCAGCCGTCAGAGAGCGCGGCGGGCGTTTTGCGGACGTATTCCAGCATGGAGTCAACGTCGATCTCCCAGAAGAGGTCGAAGAAGTCGATCTCCGCCTCCGTCATGCCCTTGGTGTCCGTCAGCGTGGGGTTGCGGTGCTTGCGCTCGCCGGTTTTGGGGTCGACCTCCTCTTTCTCATCGCCCCACTGGCTGTTGACGCCGATCTGCGCCTCGCGGGAGGCGGCGACGTCGGCCATGACCTTGTCGATCACGCTGTGGGGGATGAAGGCAGTGGCCAGCCACTGGTGGCGCATCGTCGCCATGGCGGTCTGAATATAGATCGTGCGCCACTTGGCGATGAACGGGATGTTGGAGAACACCGCCGTGAGATACATGGCAAAGAGCAGCGCGAGCACGACCACAAGGCGGCCAAGGCGCTGGCCGAAGCTCTTTCTGTTCTTCTTCTTTTTCCGCCGGACGGTTTTGACCGGCGCGGGACGCTCGCGGCGGGTGCGCGCCGGGGATTCCTCCACAAAGCCCGCCTGCACGCGGGGCGTGCGCCGGGGCTCGGCAGACGACTGCGCGGTTCTGGCCGGCTGCGCCGCAGCGGCGGTTCTCGTGGCCTGCGC
>JAFRDQ010000029.1 GCA_017411225.1 Oscillospiraceae bacterium | reverse complement strand
GAGCGTCACGCCGCACTCGGCGCGCAGGCCGTCCTCCCCCTCGGGGACAATGGCGCTCATGCGCTCGCCGAACTGCACGGCGACGCGGTTTAAGGGCGCGTCCGTCACCAGGAGGTTCGTGCCGTTGCCGAGGATGAGGGGCTTGACCCCCGCGTCGCGCAGCAGACGGCAGACCGCCGCGACCTCCGCGGCGCTCTGTGGCTGCACCAAAGCCCGCACCGGCCCGCCGATGCGAAACGAGGTGTGTTTGCTCATGGGTTCGTTTTCCAAAATAAGCAGTTCCGGAAGTTCAGCATGAATCCGGGAAATGAGATGATCGAAAGACATGTGGTTCTCCTTGTAATAGAAACGAATTAGGAATGAGGAATGAGGAATGAGGAATGACCAAAACGGAAATTCCTAATTCCTAATTCCTAATTCCTCATTTTATGATATCAGAAGCCTCCGGCTTCGATGGCCGCGTCATGGCTTGACGCGAGCGCTTCGGCTGCGTTGTAGCCCATGTTTTTCTGGCGGTTGTTCATGGCGGCGAGCTCGAGGATGACGGCGAGGTTGCGGCCCGGGCGGACCGGGATCGTCACCATCGGGATCTTCACGCCGAGAATTTCGTAATAATCCGTGCCGAGGCCGAGGCGGTCATAGGCGCGGCCGTCCTCCCACGGCTCCATGCTCACGACGAGATCGATGCGGCTGTCGGGCTTGACGGCGCCGACGCCGTAGATCTGCTTGGCGTTGATGACGCCGATGCCGCGCAGCTCCATGTAATAGCGGATCATCTCCGGCGCGGTGCCGATGAGCGTGGTGCGGTCGGTGCGGCGGATCTCCACCGCGTCGTCAGCAACTAAACGGTGGCCGCGCTTGATGAGCTCGAGCGCCGTTTCACTCTTGCCGACGCCGGAATCGCCGATGATGAGCACGCCCTCGCCGAAGATCTCGACGAGCACGCCGTGGCGCGTGATGCGCGGGGCGAGGTGCGCCGAGACGGACTCGATGAGCCGCGCCATCAGGCGGGACGTGTCCTCCCGCGTGAGGAAGACATTGCGGTCATACTTTTCCGCCATCATCATGCACTCGGGCAGCGGGTCCATGTCGTGGCAGACGACGAGGCCCTTGATCGGGTGCTGCATGAAATCCTCGAACCGGCGCAGGCGCTCTTCATCGGAGAGCGTCTTCATATACGTCGTCTCAACGACGCCCATGATCTGCAGGCGCTGGGGATCGAAATAGTCGTAAAACCCCGCCAGCTGCAGCCCCGGCCGGTTCAAATCCGCGGTAGTCAGCTGGATCTGGGCATAGTCCGCGCTCGTGTGCAGCAGCGTGAAGCCCTGCTCCTCAACGACCTTTTTCAGCGGGATGGAGTAACTCTGGCTCATGACAGACTCCTTTTTCTCTCAATATGTTGGGTTCTATTCTAATATTGTACCGAACATCTGCGGAGAATGCAACGGAAATCAGACAGAACAAAAGATTTTTTGAAAATCTCTTGCATTTGTCGGGCGGTTCTGCTATGATATATAAGCTGTTTTGCAGACATATCAGTAAGGAGGTGCTTCAGCACCATGGCAAAGTGCCAGTTTTGCGACAAGGGCGTGTCCTTCGGCATTCAGGTGAGCCACTCTCACCGTCGCTCCAACCGGACCTGGAAGCCCAACGTGAAGCGCGTCAAGGCCATCGTGGACGGCAGCCCCAAGCACGTCTACGCCTGCACCCGCTGCCTGCGCAGCGGAAAGGTCACCCGCGCAGTGTGATTGCAGCAAATTGCATCGATCAAGGCACGCCCATAGGGCGTGCCTTTTTCGCGTCGTCTGACCGGGCGCGCTCCGTTTCCCCGGTCTTCCTCTCAAACTCAAAACAGGCGTGCTTTGAGTTTGTTCTTTTTTCTTCTCTTTACCATAGGGGCGCGATCTTGCACTGCACCCCTTGCCTTCCCCTTGAGGGGAAGGTGGCGCGGCGCTAGCCGTGACGGATGAGGTGGGGTCACGCAGCCAATGTCCATCACGGGCGGTCATCTCCCCTCATCCACCGCTGACGCGGTCCCCCTTCCCCCGAGGGGGAAGGCTTTGGTGCGGTGCGAATTCGCCGAAACACGATCAGCATTTCAGACTGTCCTGCGCGGGCGACCGCAGGTCGCCCCTACAGGTCTCTTGTCATACGGCAGAGGATCTTATCAAATCTCTGCGCGGAACCACACGCCGGGCTTATAGTGCTCGAAGATGACCATGTCGTAGTCCTTCTCGTGCTTCCACTCGCGGCTGGTCCAGCCGGCTTTCATGGCGCCCATGGATTCGCACAGGCGCACGGAGAGGGGCTTGGCGCCGATGCGGTAGGCGACGAAGTGCGGGCGCGCGGCAAAGTTCGTGAGGAGGTTGCCGGCGATCATCGCCTGCGGCTTCGGCAGATTGTCCTTATAGTCCTCCGGCTTCTGGGCGAGCTGGCCGCGCAGATACTGCGGAGCGTGCTTTTTGAACCAGCGCAGGATGAAGGGGTCGAAGCTCTCGATGCACACGGGGCCGTTATAACGCGCGAGGGCTCCCGCCGTGAGCGCGCAGAGGCGGTTGTTGCGCGGGCCGGACTTGATCTCCAGAATCAGCGGCACGCGCCCTGCGAGCACCGCGAGCGCCTCCTCCAGCGTCGGGATCTGCTCCTCGGTCTTGAGCAGGCGAAATTCCTTGAGCTCGGCGAGCGTGAACGTCTCGATCCTGCCCTCCGGCGCGCCGGGGATCATGCGCTTTAAGGTATCGTCATGAAAGACGGCGAGCTGATCGTCCGCCGTGATGTGCACGTCCATCTCCACGCCGTAGCCCGCCTTGACCGCGCGGCGGAACGCGGCGAGCGAGTTTTCCGGCACGGACTTGTCCTTCTTGTGCAGACCGCGGTGGGCATAGTTGCGGTCCACGAACGGGGCCTTCTGTTCGCGCGTGGCATGCGCCGGGGCGAGGAAAAACGCCGTCAGCCCTGCCGCCGCCGTGACCGGCAGCATCGCTTTCATCATCGGCTTCCATTTCATCTGCCTTCACTCCTTCAGAAGATAATCTATCTGTATATAACTTATCACTAACCGTTCCTGCCGTCAAATAAAAATACCTAAAATCCTTGCGTTTGCGCCGTCGGCATGGTAGTTTAAGGAAAAGAAACATTGGAGGTGCATCCCATGAAGCTGCTGATCCACGACTACACCCCCGAGGAATTCGCTCCGCTCGCCGCGCAGTATGCCGGTTGGGACATTGTATCGGACAACGGGAGCATCCGCCCCTGCGTCGGCTGCTTCGGCTGCTGGATCAAAACGCCGGGACAGTGCGTGATTCCCGACGCCTATCAGACCATGGCGCGCCGCCTCCACGAGGCCGAGGAGGTCGTCGTCTGCACGAGGTGGACCTACGGGGGCTTCTCCCCGTTTGTGAAGAACGTGTTCGACCGGAGCATCGGCGTCGTACTGCCGTTTTTCGAGATCGTACGCGGCGAGATGCACCACCAAAAGCGCTATCCGCAGGCCATTCCCATGACCGTGCATTTTCGCGGCAGCGGTCTGGACTCTAAAAAGCAGGCGCTCTCGCGCCGCTATGTCGAGGCCGTATGTCTCAATCTGCAGGGCGTGGTGAAGGACGTCACATTTGAGGAAGTGCCCGCCCCGGCGCAAAAGAAAGCGGACGACCGCGCCGTCTCCGGCACGGTGCTCTTAAACGGCTCCATGCGCGGAAAGGCGGCCAACTCCCGCCTCCTGCTGAAACGGCTGCAGCAGCGTCTCGGCGGCGAGATCGTCGATCTCGTCTCCTGCCGCGGAGACTATGACGCGATGGCAGCCCAGCTTCGCGCAGCGGAGACGATCGTGCTCGCGACGCCGCTCTATGTCGACGGTCTGCCCTCGGCGGTGCTGCGCCTGCTCTCGGCGTTCGAGAAAGACCCCGGCGGGAAAAAGCGCTTCTACGTCATCGCAAACCTCGGCTTTTATGAGAGCCGGCAGATCCAAAATCTCCTCGCCTTCGTGCGCAACTGGAGCGAGCTGTGCGGCTATTCCTACGGCGGCGGCCTCGCCGTGGGCGCGGGCGCGATGAACGCGCAGCTTTTAAAGCTCCCGCCGGCCAGAAACGCCGTTGCGGGGCTCGAGCGCTTCGCCTCCGCGATCGAAGACGGCCGATGCGTGAACGACCATTATGAGGACTCCTTCCTCTTCCCGCGCGCGGTCTATGTCCGCGCCGCGAATCACTCATGGATTCCGAAAGGAAAGCGAAACGGACTCACAAAAGAAGATTTGCGCCAAGGCTGAAATTTTACGTAGGGGAGGGGCTTGCCCCTCCCGTGCAGAATCCTTTCAAGCAAGCAAATATGAAAGGCGAATTCGCAGAATTTGAACGCTGCGGATTCGCCTTTCGTCGGTGATATCATTCAAATGGAACGCCGGGAGGGGCAAGCCCCTCCCCTACAGGCACACTTCCAGCGCTTCTCTTTCTTTTTATTTTATGCGTATTTAACTTGTATTTCACAAATCTGTCTTTTATAATGGGATTGTGTAAAATTCAACGGATTCTATGTTAACTATTGGAGAAAGAGAAGGATTTCTGCTATGACCGCACTCAATGTCATTTCCCTGCTCGGCGGGCTGGCGCTGTTTCTGTATGGCATCACGCTGATGGGCGACGGGCTGAATCTCGTGGCGGGCAACAAGCTGGAGGTCGTGCTCTATCGCCTGACCAGCAACCGTTTTCGCGGCATTCTGCTCGGCACGCTGGTGACGGCGGTGATCCAGTCCTCGAGCGCGGCGAGCGTCATGTGCGTCGGCTTTGTAAACTCGGGGCTGATGCAGTTCAGTCAGGCCGTGAGCGTCATTCTCGGCTCGATCCTCGGCAGCAGCATCACCGGCTGGATCGTCACGCTCTCTAGCGTCGGCGGCGGCAGCGGCTGGATCCAGCTGCTGAGCACCACGGCGATCACCGGCGTCATCGCCGTGATCGGCATCTATCTGCGCAAGTTCTCCAAAAAGCAGCTGCACCACCATGTGGGCGATATTCTGATGGGCTTTGCGGTGCTCATGTTCGGCATGAGCGCGATGAGCGAGGCGGTGCGCCCCCTGCAGAGCAGCGAGACGTTCCTAAACCTCATGCAGAATCTCACCAATCCCCTGCTCGGCCTGCTCGTGGGCGCGGTGTTCACGGCGATTATCCAGTCGAGCGCGGCGGCGGTCGGCATTCTGCAGGCGCTGAGCATGACCGGCGCAATCACCTTCGGCGCGGCCTTTCCGCTGCTGCTCGGCATCGGCATCGGCGGCGCGCTGCCCGTGCTGCTCGGCGCCCTCGGCGCAAACCGCAACGGCGTGCGCACGGCGGTGGCGCATCTGCTCATCGACATTCTCGGCGCCGTGATCTGCGGCGGGGTGTTCTACCTCATCCACGCGATCCACCCGTTTTCGTTCCTGAACAGAACCGTGAACATCGTGGAGGTCGCGGCGATGAACACGGCCTTCCGCTTCGTGATGGTGGTCACGCTCGCGCCGCTGATCGGTCTGCTGGAGAAAATCACAAACTTCTTCGTCCGCTCCGCCCCGGAGGAGACAGAGCAGGAGGAGGCCGTCGAGGACTTCAACAAGCTGGAGGATCGCTTCATCCGCTATCCGACGCTCGCGCTCGAGCAGAGCCACGAGGTGATCGTCTCCATGGCCAAATGCGCGAGGGACAGTCTGATGGAGGCCATCGCGCTGCTCGGCGCGTTCAGTCCCGACGGCTTTGACCGCGTGGACGAGATGGAAAAGCTCGTCGACCACTATGAGGACGCGCTCGGCTCCTATCTGCTGCGCATCTCCCCGACGGAGCTGACCACGCAGCAGAACGAAAATCTGCACAAATATCTGCACAGCATCACGGACTTCGAGCGCATCAGCGACCACGCGAAGAACATCTCCGAGTGCGCCAAGGAGAAGGCGGACAAGCAGATCGACTTCTCCGCCGCCGCGAGCCATGAGCTGAGCGTGCTCTCCGCCGCGATCATCGAGATCATGACGATCACGATCCGCGCCTTCGTGGAGGACGACGCCGCGCTCGCGCTGAAGGTCGAGCCGCTCGAGGAGCTGATCGACGATCTGTGCGACGAGCTGCGCAGCCACCACATCGACCGCCTGCAGAAGGGCATCTGCTCGCTGCAGGACGGCTATGTGTTCAACGACCTGCTGACAAACTACGAGCGCGTGGGCGACCACTGCTCCAACGTCGCGGTCGCAATGATCGAGCTTGCGCACGACGTGTTCGACACGCACGAATATCTCGACAGTCTCAAGGAAATGCGCAACGACGCCTTCAACCGGAACTATGAGGAGTACCGGGCAAGGTTCGCGCTGTAACATGGCGCAGAAGCAGAATACAATTAGGAATGAGGAATTAGGAATTAGGAATTGATGGAGTCGGCTTACGCCGACACAATTTGATATGCGGCGCGATGTGGGCATCGCGCCCTACAAGGACTGGCAATCCCGTAGGGCGTGATGCCCACATCACGCCGTATTTTCATATTGCGCGAAGCGCTCCTTCATTCCTAATTCCTCATTCCTAATTCCTCATTCTTTCCTCGTCCACTCCTTCACAAACTCAATAAACTGCTTCACGATCGGTCTCGCCTCCTTGTAATTCGGGATCGCGACGGCGATGGTTCTTGTGGCGGGCGGGTCGAGCTCCTTGACGACGACGTTGTGATTGTCCGACTTCAGCACCAGCTCGTGCGTGATGCAGATGCCGAGGCCGGTTTCGACCATGGAGATCATGGCGTAGTCATCCGCGGTCTGGAAGCGGATGCGCGGCTCGACGCCGGCGGCTCTGAGCACGCGCAGGGCGTCCTGATTCGTGCTGTCGACCAGACTCACGACCGCCTCCCGGCCAAACTGCGCCGCCGGCACCGCCTCGGCCTCCGCGAGCGGGTGGCCCTGCGGCAGCACGGCGAGCAGGCGGTCCTCCTTGACGGGGATCATGTCGCACTCGAGCGCGTCCGGCAGACTCACGAAGCCGAAGTCCACCGCGCCGGTGCGCACATATTCATCCACCTCGGCATACGCCCCGTCAAACAGGCGAAACTCCGCCTCCGGGTGCTCGGCCTGAAACGCCTTCATCATCGCGGGCAGCCAATTGACCGCGACGCTCTTGAAGGTGGCGATGCGGATCGTGTCGCCGCCGCTGCGGCGCACCTCCTCCACGGCGCTCTGGAGCGCATCGTCCGCGCGCACGACCTGCTCGATGGCGCGGTAGACCCGCCGCCCCTCCTGCGTGAGGCGGACGCCCGCCTTATTGCGCACGAGCAGGCGGAAGCCGAACTGCTTTTCGAGCGCACCGAGATTCTGCGTCAGGGCGCTCTGCGTCATGCCCATGGCCTGCGCCGCCTGTGAAACCGAGCGGCATTCCACTGTTTTTAAAAAGGCGCGATACTGCTTTAAGCTCATGTCTGCCTCCGTTTATATTAGAAAATATTATATTACGTTAGGATTATAGACCAAAGAGCGCTTCCTGTCAATGGAAATTCCCCGTCATTTTATGAAAAATTATGAATTTTCCATTGACAAAAACGACGGATTCAGGTAGACTACAGGTGTTTTTACCCCAGAGGGATTGTATAAGTTTCTCTAATGTAAATGATTCCGGAGGGATTCCAAATGAAAACTGCTGAATTGATCGCCATGCTGCTGTACTTCGCAGTGGTCATCACCATCGGCGTGTATTTCTTCTTCCGCGACCGCAAGCACGCGGGCGAGAAGGAATACTTCCTCGGCGGCCGTCAGATGAACGGCTGGGTTGCGGCGCTCTCCGCCGGCGCGTCCGATATGAGCGCGTGGGTGCTGATGGGTCTGCCCGGCTCGATCTATCTGCTCGGCGTCGGTCAGGTCTGGATCGGCATCGGCCTTGCGATCGGCACGGTGCTCTCGTGGATTTTCGTGGCGCCCCGGCTGCGCCGCTACTCGATCCGCGCGAACGACTCGATCACGATCCCGCAGTTTCTCACGAATCGCTTCCTGACGAACAACAAGGCGCTGCAGATCATCTCCGCGATCGTGTTCGTGATCGCCTACTGCGTCTACTCCGCCTCCAGCATCGACGCCTGCGGCACGCTCTTCAACACCGTGCTCGGCTGGGAGAAGCAGACGGCCATGATGATCGCCACTGCACTGATCCTCGTCTACGTCTTCCTCGGCGGCTTCAACGCCGTGTGCTGGACCGACTTCTTCCAGGGCCTGCTGATGCTCGCGGCATTGATGCTCGCGCCCCTCTTCGCGGTGTTTGCGATGAACGCGGCCGACTTCGTGCAGCCCGCCGTGAATGTGGGCGAGGACTACTACAAGCTCGTGCCCAGCGCGGCGGATGTGCTCAGCGGTCTTGCGTGGGGTCTCGGCTATTTCGGCATGCCCCACATCATCGTGCGCTATATCTCCATCCGCTCCGAGAAGGAGATGAAGCGCAGCCGCGTCATCGGCAGCACGTGGACGGTGCTGATCCTCGCGGCCTCCGTCGTCGTGGCGCTCATCGGCCGCAAGTTTATCGGCGACGCGCTCGTGGCGGACGGCAACCAGAACCTGCTGTTCATCACGATTGTGCGCGCGGTGTTCCCCGCGTTCATCGGCGGCATCCTGCTCTCGGCGATCCTCGCCGCGGCCATGAGCACGGCGGACAGCCAGCTGCTCGCCTCCTCCTCCGCCTTCGCGAGCGACATTTACAAGCCCGTCTTCCGCAAGGGCGCCTCCGACAAGGAGATGCTCTGGGCCGGACGCGCGATGGTCGTCGTGATCTCGGTCATTGCCTACCTGATCGCCGTGAACCCCAACTCCGGCGGCATCATGGCGCTGGTCTCGAACGCCTGGGGCTTCTTCGGCGCGGCCTTCGGCCCCGTGATCCTCCTCGCGCTCTACTGGAAGCGCCTGACCTACGCCGGCGCGGTCGCGGGCGTGGTCGTCGGCTTCGGCGTGGACTTCCTGTGGTTCAAATTCCTCGTCGGCTCCACCGGCATTTACGAGCTGCTGCCTGGCTTCCTCTGCGGTCTGATCGCCGCGGTGGTCGTCTCGCTCATCAGCAAGGCGCCCTCGAAGGAGGTCACGGATCTCTTCGAGCTCGCGAAGCAGCCTGTCGATTGATCTCGTTGAAAAGCGAGCTTTTCAACGAAGGGGCTCGCACTCCAATACCCCCGCTCGTTCGCAAATGCAATTTGCGATATGAGCGGGGGTATTTCCGTGAGCGGTATTTTTCGGCCCGAAACAAGTTCCGGGCGAAAAATGATCAAATTTCTTCGCGTCGTGCGCGCCGCGAACTCTGCGAGGCTGTTTTTGGTTTTCTTGCTTTGGTGGAACTTTTATGGTACAGTAGCGTCACTGGAGATGATGTCTTGAAAAAGCTCTTATCCCTCTTTGACGCGAAGCTGCTGCGGTTTCTGATCGTGGGCGTGATCAATACGCTGGTGGGCTCGGCGATCATGTTCGGGCTTTACAATCTCGCCCACTGCTCCTACTGGCTTTCGTCTGCGGCGAACTATGTGCTCACGAGCATTCTGAGCTTCTTTCTGAACAAATACTTCACGTTCCGAAACAAGGAACAGAGCCTCTCTCAGGTTCTGCGCTTTGTCGTGAACATCGCCGTGTGCTACGGTCTGGCCTACGGCATTGCAAAGCCCCTCTGCCGCGCGCTGCTCGCGAACGCGAGCGTCTCGGTGCGCGACAATGTGTCGATGCTCGTCGGCATGGTGCTCTTCACGGGGCTGAACTATCTGGGCCAGCGCTTTTTCGCCTTCAAAAGCGAGAAATGATTTCGCCTGAAAACAACCGGCGCAGTCCGTTTGGATTGCGCCGGTTTTTTCTTTTTCAGATGCTCTCGTTCACGCCGATGAACAGCGGCAGGTTTGTGTTCCTGTCCACGATCATGTAGATATAAGGCCGGTCGGCGGTGACGGTCGCGACCCTGTCGGGCTGCGTGGGAACCGCCGTCTTGGTCACGACAATGGCCGTGACGGCGGCAGCGCTCACGCCCTCCTCGTTGACGTCGATGACGGCCTTGTGGATTGCGTCGGAGACGAATGCGCCGGGCGCGATGCCGGCAAGCTGCCTCAGATTCGTGAGCCCGATGCGCGGGAAGACCGACATGAGATCGCTCTCAAAATTCTGCTTGAACTTCGGCATGGCGGTATAGACCGCGTCATAAACCTCGCCGCGCAGGAGTGCGCGGAGCGACGCGCCGTCAAGCCCGGCCAGATACGCCGCCGGGGTCACGCCCTCGTTCGGCACGATGACGGCAAAATCATAGTGCCCCTCAAAGGGCTTGCGGAAGCCCACGGCGTTCGCGTCATGGAGATAGACCTTCTCGGTGCTCTTGAGCATGTCTGCACTCTTCGTCTCGCCGCTCGCGGCGTGAAACGGCATCTCCACGGTGCCGGTATAGCCCTCGGTCCAATTGCACTTGAAGAGCAGGGCATTGAGCAGCACGAGGAGCGCGTCCTTCGGCAGCTCGGAGAGGATGGAGGGGATCATGCCGTCGGTCTTGCGGGAGACCCAGTCGTTGAGTTCGCGCAGCGTATCGGGCCCGAAGCCGCGGCGGAAGACCTCCGCGCTGAGAAGCTCGCGATTGACGCGGACGAACTCCTCGCTCACCGGGGCGTCCTCGCGGATCCACATGGCGTTGGCAAGGCGGATGGCGCCCTTGCCGTTTTGGTTCGGCAGCGTGTCGGCATAGGCCGCAAGCGTATCGGTGAGGGTCTCGGCGTCACAGCCGAAGAGCGCCTCCAGCTGCGCCTTCGTCTCGCCCGAGGCGCCGTTATTCAGCATGGCGAGGGCATAGATGATCGAAAGCGGAGAGGCGACGGTGTTCTCGCCGGGCTTCTCCATCGCGCGAAACAGCCGCAGGGACACATCCGCAAGCTGATCGGCGTCCAGCTCCGGGGCGGTCACCGGCTCCTTTTCCGTGAACTCCAGCTTCAAAAAGCGATACAGCATCGTGACGGCCTCGGCGCGCGTGCAGGTCTCGAGCGCCGCCCAGACCGTTCCGTCCGCCGTCTCGCGGCCGCGGACGACGCCGGAGCCGACGGAGAGGCGCATGGCCTCGCGCGCCCAAGAGCTCACGGGGTCATCTTCGTGGAAGGCCAGCCGCGCCTTGTAGCGCCCGATGTATTCGTCCTCATACCGCAGGGCGGCATAGCGCCAGAGGAGCGTGGAGAGCATCTCGCGCGTGACAACGCCGTTGGGGTTAAAATGCGCAGCGTCCACGCCGTTCGTAATGTTGTTTGCAGCCGCCCATTCGACGGCTTTGGCATACCAGGCATCATGAGGCACATCGGCAAAGCCGCTCGGCGCGGCGCTCAAAACGCCGCCGCCCATGCGGTGCAGAATCGTGACAACCATGGCGCGGGTCATGGAGCCGTCCGGGTCAAACGCCGTACTGCTCACGCCGCTCACATAGCCCTGCTCATTCAGATAAGCCGCGGCGTCCTCATACCACACGCCGGCGGGCACGTCGGCAAACGGGGTCTTCCCCGCGGCGAGAGCCGGGGTCAGGCTCAGCAGCAGCGAAAGCGCGAGCAGCAGCGAAAGGATTCTTTTTTTCATATTGTTCTCCTTTCCGTGCATAGATCAAAGCTTGTGCACATACCACGCATCGGCGGCAACGGCTAGGATCAAAATTCCCATGTTGACGCCAAAGCAGACCGCGCCGCGCGTGAAGATCGAGACGAGCACCATGAGAGCGCCCGCGATCGCAAGGGAGACGGCGACAAAACGGTGCGCCCGGTCCCAGTTTTCCTCGCTCTCCATCGTTTTCTTCGTGCGAAAGCCGAAGACGGGGTTGCGGTCCGTGCCGGGCAGGAGAAAGGCAAAGAGCACCAGCATCACGCCGAGCACGAGAAAGAGCACCTGCGTGAGCGCGACGGGCACGGCGTTTAAGTTACGCACCTGCTGAAAATCGGTGATGAGGAAATACGCCGTCATGGCCGAGAACATTGCGCCGGTACCGACGCCCGTCCAGAGCAGGGCGATCTCGTTTTTGCCGGTCGGGTCGTGCTTTTTCGTCACGCGCGACATGGCGAGCATCAGCGCGCCCGTCACGATCGAGAGCACAGGAAACACGAGCGTCTCATACTTCGAGCCCCAGCGGTCAACCGTGCCGTCGAACCCATAGTGCGCCGGAATCCGATCCGGCAGGAAAAACAGGGCGGCGATGGTGGCGACCAGGGGGAGGAGCATGAGAATCCAAAGAAGGATGCGGACACGTTTCATTACAGAGCGCTCCTTTCTGTCAATTAGGAGTTAGGAATT
>JAFRDQ010000028.1 GCA_017411225.1 Oscillospiraceae bacterium | reverse complement strand
GTCGTCTTGCCGGAGGCCTCGGGTCCGTAGATCTCGATGATGCGTCCCTTGGGCACGCCGCCGATGCCGAGCGCCAGGTCCAGCGAGAGCGAGCCGGTGGACAGCGCCTCGACGTTGACGGAGATGTCGTCGCCCAGACGCATGATCGTGCCCTTGCCGTAGTCCGTCTCGATCTTGGCGATCGCGCTCTCGAGAGCCTTCTTCCTGTCGCTGATCTCGGGCGCGGCCGCGATCTTCTTTTTCTCTTTCTCTGCCATAAATCGTTTCCTCCTCTCGGGAGGCTCGCGCCGTCCCGATCTATTTCCTTTTTTTGATCACATTTTGCCGATGACGACACGCTCGACGCCGAGCGTATCGAACTTGGAGCTCACGCTGCGGAAGCCGCCCGTGAGCAGCATCTCCCTGACGCTCTCGGCCTGATCCTCGCCGACCTCGAAGAGCAGATAGCCGCCCGGGCGGAGCACGCTCTTCCAGTATTTGATGATGGCCTTGTAGAACTTCAGCCCGTCCTTGCCGCCGTCAAGGGCCCAGGAGGGCTCATAGTCGCGTACCGAGCGATCGAGCTCCTTCATGTCTGCGCTGCGCACGTAAGGCGGGTTCGACACGATCATGTCGAACTGTCCCATGCTCATCGGGGGAGAGGCCGTCGCGTCTGCCTGCAGGCAGATCACGCGCGAGGACAGACGGTTGGCGGCGATATTTTTGCGCGCCACCTCCAGCGCCTTGGCGCTCAGGTCCACGGCCACGATGCGCGCGGCGGGCAGCTCGTGCCCGAGGGCGCAGGCGATGCAGCCGCTGCCGCAGCACAGGTCGAGGATGCGCGCGTCCATCTTGCGGCCGTTGAGCAGTTCTTTGGCGGCGTCGACGAGCAGCTCGGTGTCCATGCGGGGGATCAGCACATCGGTCGTGATGTGCATCGGCAGGCCGTAGAATTCCCAGGCGCCGGTGATATAAGCCACGGGCTCGCCGGCGATGCGGCGCTCGGTCAGCGAGGCGACTTTGTCGGCGATCTCGGCGGTCGTGTACAGCGAAAGGTCGCGCAGCAGCTCCTGCGTGGTCTTGCCCGCGGCCGTGGCCACAAGCAGGCGGGCCTCCAGCGTATAGCCCTCGATCCCGTTCTCGCGCAGAGCGTTCCGTGCCTGCAGATAAATGTCGTTGTAGGTTTTCATGATGATCCCTCTTTTACCAGGCGTCGCTGCCCTTTTCCTCCGGGATGACCAGCTCCATCGCGCGGATCGCGCACTCGATCATGCCGTCGTCGGGCTCGTTGGTGGTCATGCGCTGCAGCCATTTCCCGGGCGCAGAGAGCGCGGCGGACAGAGCGTTGTCATGTCGGCCGCACCAGCGGTTGATCTCATAGCTGACGCCGACCACGACGGGCAGCAGCAGCAGATGGCAGCCCATGCGCGCAAAGCTGTTGGAAAGGCGCACCACCGAATTGACCAGAATGCTCACCACGATCACGACCAGAAGAAAGCTGGTGCCGCAGCGGGGGTGGAAGCGGCTCTCCGGCCGGACGTTCTCGACCGTGAGGGGCTTGCCGTGCTCATAGCAGAAGATCGTTTTATGCTCGGCCCCGTGGTAGGCGAAAAGACGCTTGACATCGTTCATCTCGCAGATGAGGCGCATGTAGACAAGCAGGATCACGATCCGCAGCGCGCCCTCCGAAAGATTGCGGGCGAGGAAGTTCTCCTTCAGCGCCGGAATGAGCCCGACGAGAAAGGCGGGCAGGAAGATGAACAAGAACAGCGAGAGCGCGACGCCCAGCGCCACGGCCGTGCCGATGATGGTCTTCTGCGCCTTTTCGCCCTCAAAATGTGCCTCGATCCATTGATCGAGCTTGTCCGGCTCGCTCTGCTCCTCGGGCGGGACGAGCGAAGCGGAATAGGTCAGCGCCGCCATGCCCTTGAACAGCGAGTCGAACAGCGTCACGACGCCGCGGATGAAGGGCAAGCCCAGGATGGGATATTTGTCGCGGACCAGCTTGAGCTCTTCGGTCTTTTCCACCAGACCGTCCCGGGTCCGGCAGACGACGGTCTGCTTTTTCGGCCCGCGCATCAGGATGCCCTCGATCAGGGCCTGACCGCCGATGCTCGTGCGGAACGAGCAGTCCTCAGTTTTTCTTTTCATGTATCTCTCCGCTGCGGAGCGGGAGCGAGATCGTGACGAGACAGCCGCCGCCCTCCGCATTGTCAATGATCAGCTTGCCGCCGTGGCGCGTGACGATCTCGTCGCAAACCGAAAGGCCGATGCCCGTGCCGCGGTTTTTCGAGCTACCCTTGTAAAACTTTTCTTTCACGTGCGGCAGCTCGCTCGCGGGGATGCCGTGGCCGTGGTCGCGGATGCGGATCAGCACGGCCTGCCCCTCGGCGGAGATGGACACCTCCACGCGCTTGCCCTCGCCGCCGTGCTTGGCGGCGTTGTCGAGCAGATTGAGAAAGACCTGCTTGAGCCGCTCGGGATCGCCGGGGATCATGGGGATGGGCTTGTCCGGCTGGTCGTAGCTCACCTCGATGCCGGCCTGCTTGAACAGCTCGCCGTAAGTGAAGATGGCGTCCTCCAGCTCGGCGGCGATGTCGATGTTCTCGATACGCAGATTGAAGCGGCCGTCCTGGATGCGCGCGAATTCCAGCATCTCCGAGACCATGCCGGTCAGCCTTTCGGCTTCCTTGGAGATGATCTGGATGCCGCGCAGCGAATCTCCCTGTACGGCGTCGTCATAGGCGATCGTCTCCGCCCAGCCCTCGATGGCGGTCAGCGGCGTGCGCAGCTCGTGCGAGACCTGCGAGATGAACTCGGTCCGCGTCTTTTCCGCGACGGCGACCTTTTCGGACATTTCGTTGAGCGCGTCGGTGAGATCGCCGACCTCGTCGTCGCTGAGCTTTTCCACCTGGATGCCGTAGCTGCCCTCGGCGATGTCGCGGGCGACGTCCGTGAGGTGGACCATCGGGTCGGACACGCGCGACCAGAACCACAGCATCACCCCGATGATGTAGAAGCAGACCAGCGTGATGAGCCCGACGGCGTACAGCCCATAGCCGCGCGTGATGCAGTACACGGCGGTGAGCAGCAGGATCAGCGCGCCGATGCCGGATACGATCAGTTGATTTTTCAGCCTGTTGTTCATAGCTTGCTTTCCGAATGACTTTAATGATTCGCGGCGGCGGAAAAACAGTCAAAAAGGCCCTCCGGGCCTTTTTGACAAGCTGTTCGCTGCCGGGAAAAGGAGACCGTCAGTAGCCCCACTTGTAGCCGTAGCCCCAGACGGTGGTGAGGTATTCCGGCTCGGTGGGATCGCTCTCGATCTTGATGCGCAGGCGGCGGATGTTGACGTCCACGGTCTTGAGCTCGCCCGAGAAGTCGCCGCCCCAGACGGCGGAGAGGATATCCTCGCGCGACATGGCCTTGCCGGGGTTCTCCATGAAAAGTTTCATCAGCAGATATTCGATCTGTGTCAGCTTGAGGCGGGAGCCGTTCTTCTCAAGGGTGCGGTTGCGCGTGTTGAGCACAAAGGGGCCGCTCGTGATCTCGACGCTGGTCTTCTCGTCGTCGTCCACGCCGAGACGGCGGATCAGCGCGTCCACGCGGGCGGTAAGCTCGGCGGGGGAGAAGGGCTTGGTGACATAGTCGTCCGCGCCGGTCATCAGACCGGTGACCTTGTCGATCTCCTGGCTCTTGGCCGTGAGCATGATGATGCCCATCTTCGAGCCGGTCG
>JAFRDQ010000027.1 GCA_017411225.1 Oscillospiraceae bacterium | reverse complement strand
TCGGTGTATGAGGACGCGACGGACCTGCTGAACATGGGAATTGACACGCCGCTGATCGGCGCGTCTGAAGAGGAGCGCCCGGCCTGGGCGTGGATCCCCGCGGACAGCGCTTATCTTGAGGCGTATCACGACGCGCTGCAGATACTGCTCGCGACTTATTTTGAGAGCGGCGAATTCGGGCGGGAAGTGGACGAGATCGCGGGCATGATTTTGCCCTATGTGGAGAAGGATCCGACGGCGTTCTACACCGCGGAGGAGTTCGAGCAGGCGGTCGCGGTGATGAAGGAGTTCAACCTGCGGCGGGCCGAGAGCGTGCGCCGGCAGCTGGACGGGGCGCTCGCGGCGGACAGCGCTCAGCAGGCGGCTGAGGACAAAGTCGATGCGGCGGACGTAAAGATTGATGACATGGGCAGCCTGCCGCACGCCGGCGAGGGGCAAAATATGGCTGCGGCCGGGGCAGAGCAGAATGCGGCAGCGGCGGAGGATGCAGAATTGGCCGAAATTATGAAGATTGCAGAGATCACCGACAGGGCGATTCCGGTCGGTGACGTGACGGATTTCTACTATACTTACGAGAACATCAACTATAACGCGTTTTATCAGCGCTACCGGTTCTATGTGGAGGACGGGAAGTACATGTTCCGCCACGAGACGCGGGAGAGGCCGGGTGATTACGGCTGGACGACGGAGGAGGACATCACTGCCGAAGGGACGTATGAGCTGAGCGAGGCGGACTGGATGCGGGTGATGGCGCTTCTGCAGAACGGAAAAGTGAGCGAGCGAAATGATGACGACGTGGTCGACGGCGACGACGGGCCATGGACCTTCATTTACTGGAAGGGCGACAAAGATACGATCCAGGTGTTTAATTTTGCCTCGTATGGGGACCAGAGTGCCTTCGTGAAATTCTGTGAAGAGCTGGCCGCGCGCGGCGCATAAAAGGCGCGCATAACGAAGCGTATGCGGCGTAGAGCAGGAGGAGCAATATGCGAATTCTGATGCTGGGCAACAGTTTCACTTTTTATAACGACATGCCTAAGACGCTGGCGCAGCTGACCGGCGCGGAGGTAGTCGCGCACACCCGCGGCGGGGCGTGGCTCGCGGAGCAGCTCAATCCGGAGACGGAGATGGGGCGGCGGACGCTGGCGGCGCTGGAGCAGGAGAAGTGGGATTTCGTGGTGATGCAGGAGCAGAGCCACGGTGCGATCACGGCGAAGGCTTCCTTCATGAAAAGTGTCGCGGCGCTGTGCGAAAAGGCGCGCGCGGCCGGCGCGGTGCCGGTGCTGTACGCGACCTGGGCCTACGCGCGCGACTGCGACAGGCTGGCCGAGCTCGGACTGACTTACGATGAAATGGCGCTGAAGCTGAACGAGTCCTATCACGAGGCCGCAGAGCAAAATCAGGCTCTGGTCGCGGAGGTCGGCATGCATTTTCACGACCTGGCAGATTCGCTCGATCTCTACACGGAGGACCGCAAGCATCCGAATGAGTACGGCTCCTTTATCGCGGCGGATGTGCTCGCGGATGTGATGGTGGGAAAAAACAAGAAATTACGGCAGGGCAGCACACAGCAGATTACGGAAGCGGAAATGCGTATGCTCGATCGTTTTTTCAGAGAGGAGATTGAGGCGAAGCGCCTGGACGATTCCTTTGCACGGCTGCGGGAAGAACTTCGGCATCTGCCGCCGGTGGGTGATGATGAAACGAGTCTTTATTGAGTGGCTGCAGATCGTCGCGGGCCTGATCGTTTTCTCCTTCGGGGTTCACCTGACGATCTTCGCAAATATCGGGCTGGCGCCCTGGGACTGTCTGGGAATGGGCATTGCAGCGCACACACCGCTGAATTACGGTCTTTCGATGACCATCATTGCGGTGATCATTCTGTGCATTGATCTGCTGATGAAGGAGCGCATCGGATTCGGCACGATTATTGATGCTTTCCTCACGGGAAATGCGATTCAGATGTTCAATGACCTCAATCCTTTTGCGCTGAATACCAGTCTTCTGAAGGGCGTTTTATGGCTGGTGGCCGGGCTGGCAATTATGGCAATCGGGATGTGGATTTACATGAGCGCGGAGCAGTGCTGCGGACCGAGAGATTCGCTGCTCGTCGGTCTGGGAAAGCGTCTTCCGAAGATACCCATCGGCATCGTCGGCGCGCTGCTGTGGGCAACCGTTTTATTGATAGGGTGGCTTTTGGGCGGGCCGGTCGGCATCGGGACTTTGATCAGCGCTTTCGGCGGCGGCGTCATCATGCAGGTCATCTACAACCTGCTGCATTTTGAGCCGCGCCGCCTGATGCATAAGGACGTACCCGAGACGCTGCGGATGATGAAGGCATAAACATAAATTTCATAAGGAGGAAGAAAAATGATCAGAAGAAAGAATGAAATGGTAGTGGAAGAGGCGGAGCATCTGCGCGGGGGCGAAGGCATTGTGCACATGACGAAGCTGATTAACGTGCCGGAGGAGCTGTGCGGCAAGGGCCGCGCGTACACCCGCAGCATTCTGAACCCGGGCTGCAGCATCGGTTACCACATGCATGAGACTGACTCGGAGCTGTATTACATCCTGAAAGGCACCGCGGAGTACAATAACAATGGCGAGCTTGTCACCGTCACGGAGGGCGATCTGACCATCTGCGAGCCCGGCACCGGACACGGCCTTGCCAATCACGGCACAGAGCCCGTCGAGTTCATCGCGCTGATTGTGTACGCGTGACGGA
>JAFRDQ010000004.1 GCA_017411225.1 Oscillospiraceae bacterium | reverse complement strand
TCCCGCCGCGCCGAGCGCTTCGATGGATGCCGGACTTTTCAGATGGGTGATTGTACCGAGCACCGGCTGCCCGTGCCTGCGCTTTTCCAGAACCTTGTTTTGCACCTCTGACACGCCCTTTCTTTGATCTGTCGTCAGTTTACCAGAGCGAAAACAAGGGTGTCCAAAAGAAAACTTCTGCCATCACACTGGCGTTTGTATGCATGAAAAAAAGAACGATCCCGCTCATTTTCAGCAGAATCGTTCTTCTTTTTGTGCATCGGTTTTACCAATGCCCGACGATATCGAGCATCCCGGCAATGTCGCGTTCAATGCGCTCTCTTGCCATGCCGCCGAAACCGAGACGGATCGCATCACAGGCAGCGCGCAGCTGCTTGCCGGATCCTGCCATGATCGGCGCGACCGTCTCCTTCGGAACCTGCGTGAACAGGAAATGCCGATAGTGCAGGATGCGCGGTGAGATCTGGGCATAGATCTCCGCAATCACGGTGTTTTGAGCTGCGTTGATCATCTCCTGATGGAACCGGTGATCGCTGTCCACCATGCCGCCGACATTCCACTCCCTGCAGGCCCGGAGATAGTCCTTCATGCTCGCTTCCATGGCTTTGAGATGCTCGGCGCTCGCGCGTTCCGCTGCCCAAAAGGCCGCCTGACCCTCGATTGCGATGCGCGCCTCCATCAGCTCCCGGCAATCCTCCCTGCGGATTGCGGCGACCTGAAAGGACTGCCCCTTGCTCTGCGTCACGAGCCCATCGCTCTGCAGGCGCATCAGCGCGTTTCTGACCGGACTGCGGCTGACGGAGAGCTCCGCCGCCAGCGCGGTCTCGGAGAGGCTCTCCCCAGGCGCGAGTGCGAGATCGATGATGCTGCGGCAGAGCGTTTCGTAGATTGCTTCATTCAAATTATAAAACGGATGCGTCTCCATGCAGGCGTCCAGACGCTGTTTGAGCATCGCTTCATCCTCCCCTCTATTTCTTCGTATCATCAATATATACCTATTGTCCAAACGAATCAAGCGCCCCGGAGGTTCCGGGGCGCCTTTGATTATTGAATATAGTGGATGCGGCTTTCGTCGAAGCGATCCTGCTGCTGCCGCTCCTCGGCCGGGTAGCCGAGCGGGAAGATGGCGAAGGCGCGAAGGCCCTCCGGGATGCCGACAAGCGCTTCGACGGCCTGCATACGCTCTTCCTGCGGCGCGATGCCCATCCAGACGCCGCCGAGACCCTCCGCCTCGCAGGCGAGCCAAAGGTGCTCCATAGCGATGCTCATGTCGATCTGCGCATAGGCAGGCGCCCAGAGCTTTTCGCGGTAGGCGGAGACGATGACAACCGGGGCATTCTTCGCGCAGCCGGAATAGGGGCTGACGGTGCTGAGCTGTTCGATCAGGGCCGGATTCGTGACGACATAGAACTCCCACGGCTGCTGATTGCCGGCGGACGGGGCCGCCATGGCGGCGCGGAGCACGGCGGTGATCTTCTCCGGCTCGACGGGCTTGGGCTGATACTTGCGGATGCTGACGCGGGTGAAGATTTCTTTCATGGCGTTGTCCTCCATCAACCGTAGCTATGCAGGCCGGGCATCAGCGTGTTCACGCCGACGAACGTGAAGAGCACGACGGGGACGGCGATGATCGCAAACCACGCCATGACCTTGCCGGAGCGCTTCTGGCGCAGGCGGAGGTGCAGATAGACGGCATAGATGATCCACGTGATCAGCGCCCAGACCTCCTTGGGATCCCATGTCCAGAAGGCCGACCACGCCTGTTCGGCCCAGATCGCGCCGGTGAGAATCGTGACCGTGAGGAGCAGGAAGCCGACGGCAATGAGGCGGTAGGCCATATAGTCCATCTGATGGAGCTTGCGGGAATCCGCGCTCTCCTTTCGCGCGAGGAGCAGCCAGCGCAGTCCCGCCGCACCGGCGAGAATGAAGCAGGAATAGCTGATGGCGGCCGAGCCGATGTGAAAGCCGAACCACGCGCTCTTGAGGGCGGGCATGAGCTCGGTGATCTCGCGCGGCTGCAGGGCGGCATAGCTGAGGATCAGGAAGGCCGCCGGCATGGCGGCGACGGCGATCCAGTCGGCATGGAAGCGGGCGTTCAGAATGATCATGATAAGCGCGACGCCCCATGCGAAGGCCGTGGCAAACTCGAACTGATTGGCCAGCGGCAGACGGTGCGCCACGACGCCGCGGACGATGAGATAGACCGTGTGCGCGGCGAAGCCCACGAGGAAAACGGCCCACGCGGCTTTGGTGAGGCCCGGCTTTTTGAAGCTGGAGCCAACGAACTGCAGCACTGCGCCGATGAAATACAGCACAATCGCGCCGAAAAACAGAACATTCATCAGGGTGTTCATTTATAGATCCTCCTTTGGAGTGTGTTCATCGGATTCCAGCAGCGCCTCGAGACTGAGGCGCATGCCCTCGGGCTTCGGTCCGCCGACGGCATAGCCCTCGTCATCGACCTTGACCAGCACGGGCTGGAGGAAGAAGGTGATATAGAGGCCGACCGTCATGAGCAGGAAGGCCGCGAGCAGCAGGGCGTTGACAACCGTGGGCGTGTGCTTGATGCGCAGGCCGGGATAGTCGATCGGATCGTTGAAATGAAAGCGCAGGCCGCCGACCTCAAGATCGTCGCCGGGGAAGGCGAGCATGGAGATATACTCCCCGTTTTCCGCCATCTGCACCTGATAGATCGGATCCTCATAGCTGCCGACGACGTTGTTGATGAGGGTGATATTGCCGTCATCGTCCTGCACATAGCCGGGATAGAGCGTATCGTACCAGAGGCCGCTGACGCCGTCGAGCGTGAGGAAGACGCTCTCGGTGAGCGGGAAATCCTCGGAGACGCCGGTTTCGATGTTCGTGGCGGTGATCGACCCGGCGGTGCCGTAGGTCTGCTGATAGATCTTATAGGGACCGAAGTGCATCGGGTAATTGACGCGGATGCGCTGCAGGTCGCTCTTCCGGCCGTCCGGCAGCGTGACGGTAATCTCGCTCGAGAAATCGAGGTCGCCGGCGTCGTTCTCGATGCGGAAGGAATCCACATGGATATCCGTGCCGTCCGCCATGCGGATACTCTCGCCGGGCATGCAGGTATCGTCCGTGAGCGTGGGGAGATAGAGCGCGAGTGCGCCGAAGATGACCGTGAGCAGGATGGCGAGGTGCGTGATGAAGGTACCGTATCTTCCAAAGAGATGTTTGGTATAGACCGTGCTCTCCCCTGTCTGCACCGCTTTGCAGTGCAGGTCCTCCGTGAGATGAGCACGGAGCTTTTCAACCCCCTCCGGCGTGAGCTGCTTTGCGTTCGGGAGAAGACCCACGCGCTGTACGAAGCGGTGATCGCGCACGAGCGAGACACCACGCACAACTGAGCAGAGCGTGAGATTCAGGCAGAGCAGCGCGAGCAGGACGATGAAATACCAGCTCTCGAAGATGTTGTCAAGCTGCAGGGCGAGAATCGTGGGATGAAACTGCGTATAGTTTTCCGCGTAATAGGCGACCTCACGCTGCTGGGGGATGATCGAGCCCGCGACGGAGCAGAGCGCGATCAGAAGCAGCAGAATGACGCCGAAGCGCATGGAGCGCAGGAAATTCCAGATCTTTTTCATATCGTAACTTCCAGATTTCGGATTTCGTTTTCAGTATTCGGGCCGTCTGCGGAGCACGCAGACGGCCCGGGGATCAGTTGTTGCCGTGTGACTTACTTGAACATCGACATCGCCTGCTCGGTGAGCTCAGTGGCCTTATCGAGGCAGCGGTAGGTCAGCCTGGAGTTGTGCGCGCCGTTGGAGTTCTCGACGAAGACGAAGTCCCAATAGAACTGCGCGTCGCGGGCGACGCTGCGGATGGCGTTGAGCTCATCCTCCGTGTACTTGCCGGACTCCATGGCGGCGGTGATGGCGTGGTGGAGCTCCACGAGGTTCTCGCCGACCTCGGTGGTCTTGGCGATGACGTCCTCCTCAAGCGCGGTGATCTCGGTGACGAGATTGTCATGGCACTTGGAGCAGGTGTTGTTGATCAGCTCCTGATTCTCCAGCGGGCTGGAGAGGAAGTGGTTCATGTACTTGTTGCCATTGGCGTCCACGGCCTCGGTCATATGGCAGTCGGCGCAGGTGAACTTGCCGCGGTGGACGCTGCCCTCGCCGAGATAGGTCTCGAGCTCGGGGTGCTGCACCTTGATGACGCGGATGCCGGTGTTCGGGCTGGTGAAGTCCGCGAAGCCCTGGCCGTTTTCATCGACGAGCACGTTGTTGTAGTAGTTGAGGATCTCGTCGGGATCCATGGAAGCGAGGCTGTTGTGCGGCAGGGTGGTCGCCTTCGTGCCGGGGTCGAAGTAGTATTCGACGTGGCACTGGCCGCAGGCGAGGTTGGCCGCATCGATCTCGGTGAAGTCCTCGCCGACGGCGTCCGCCGCATAGGCATGGGTGAGGACGATCTGGCCGGGATTGTCGCCAGGCTCGTTGCCGTGGCAGTTGTAGCAGCCGAGAGGCTCGTTGACCTGCTGCATGACGTCCTCGAACTTGAGGGCATAGGCGGCGTCGCCCATGTTGTTCGTCATGACGGTGAAGTCCGGAGTCTTGCAGGTGAAGCATTTGGCCAGCGGGTGCGGGCGGGCCGTGCCGGTCACGTCGTCGATGACATACATGTGGCCGCGGGCGCTCTCATACTGCTTGGCAAAGCCGTAGCCGTCATAGAGCGTCTTGAGATAGGGGAACTTTTCGAGATAGCTGTGGAACTCGCTGTTCATCTCGTTGGAGAACCAGGACTCGTACTCGTTCGGGTAGAGCTCCGCCCAGTCGCCGCTCTTGATGACCTTGATGTTGCTGTTGCCGGCCTCAGCCTCCGCGATCGTCATGGCTACGTTCTCAAGCTTGACGGTGCGCAGATTGAAGGCCTTGGTGTCGATGCCGGCCTCGCGCAGGGCATTGACGATGGCGGTGCGCAGCGCCTCGGACGTGATGGTAGCGCCGCCGATGGCGTCCACATCCAGATCCTGACCGGCAACGATCGCCTTGGGGAGCTTCGTGATGGCCTCGGAGCCGATGCCGTTTGTCTCCTCCTCGGAGAGGACGCGCAGCTGATAGATCTGATTCTGATCCGCCACGACCTCAACCGTGATCGGGCCGTTGCGGCCGTCCGCCGTGCCCTGCACGGTCATGGCGGAATCCGGCACGGCGTTATTGCGCACGCCGACCGTGTGCACCGTGTTCGCCCAGACGATGTTGAACACAAGAATTGCCAGCAGCAGAATGCCGCTGCAGGCGCCGACAATGTCGCTGATGCGTTCTTTCTTCTTCGTATCTCTTCTCATTGAAATGTCCTCCGAAAAAGGCGGATTCAGGTTCCTGCTCCATATGGGCAGAATTCCATATTCATTTTACATGATGTCAGGTTTTCTCGTTGTTGCAGCGGCAACATTAATTCCTTGCGCACATGATTTATAATGGCAGTGATGAATCAGGAGGTGCTGTTATGTCCTCAGATCCGGAACTCATTTCCAATGCTCCGATTTTCAAAGGCATCAGCGACAAAGACCGCACTGCACTGCTGGGCTGTCTGAAAACCTACACCCGCGCCTATCGCAAGGGCGAATTCATTCTCATCGAGCAGGACCATGTGCAGGACGTCGGCATCGTGCTCAGCGGCACGGTGCACATGCTCAAGGAGGACGTCTGGGGACGGCGGACGCTGCTGGACTACATGGGTCCGGGCGAGATCTTCGGCGAGACGTTTGCTCTGCGCAACGAGCAGGCGAGCCACGTTTCCTTCCTCGCCGCCGCGGACACGAAGGTACTGTTTCTCCCGCTGGACCATGTGCTGACGCCGTGTAAGAATCAGTGCCCGTTCCACACGGCGCTCTCGCGCAATTTCTTCCTGCTGATGGGCGAGAAGAACCTCCGCCTGATGGAGAAGATCGAGATTTCCGCGAAGGGCTCCCTGCGCGAGAAGATCCTCTCCTATCTCTCCATTCAGGCACAGAAGCAGGGCAGCAAATACATCAAGATCCCGCTCAACCGCACCGAGATGGCGAGCTATCTGCACGCCAACCGCAGCGCCATGACGCGCGAGCTCTCGGAGATGCAGGCGGAGGGGCTGATTGAATTTGACGGGAATACGTTCGTTATAAAATAAGAAAGAGCATTGCAGCAGCAATGCTCTTTCTTATTGCAGCAAAATGTCCACGTTTTCGGTGCTGTATTCGATCTGCTCCGACCAGCGGCGGAGGTGCTCGGCGTTCGTGCCGAAGAGCGCATCCTGTGCGGCGACGAAGGCCGTGCTGTCGCGGGCGTAGTCGATGAGCCGCTCCAACGGGGTCTCCCCCATTCGATCAAGCTGGCGCAGGAGAACATATTGCAGCACCCGGTTATAATACACTCCGGTCGGGAGGCCATTGAGGTCTTTCAGACCGCCGCTGAGGCGCGAGAGCTCCTGCGGCCAGCGCTCGTCAATCGGCTCGGTCTCGCTCATGCGCCGGAGATATGCCTCCGAGGGCAGTGCGCCGTCGAAGCGCAGCGCATCCTCCGGCAGATTCAGCAGCACCGGCACCGTCATGATCTCCCCCATCTCATCCGAGGCAACGCGCAGCGGCTGATCGTCCTCCAGCAGGAGCGCGCAGGCCGCCTCGCAGCTGAGCCCGTAGCCACAGAACTCGCACTCGCCGAAGGTCTCGGTGCAAAACGGCACATAAAACCGCGGGTGCTGCGCGCAGATTTCGCACAGCGCCGCCTCCCCCAGCTCGCAGATGAGCCGGCAGAGGCCGTCCGGCTGCAGGAAGGGGCAGCGCTCGTCCTCCGTGAGGAGAAAGTGCGCGCCGTCGTCGTCCTGAAAGATATTCCGCCGCAGCTCCTGCCCGAGCGTTCCCTTCACGGCGGCATAGCGCCGGAGCGCCGCTTCGTCCACGTCGATCTCCCAGCCCTTGCAGCAGGAGTGGCGGCAAGCCGACGCCCGGCAGGCGAAGGCTGCGCGGAACGCAGGATAAAACGTCATGGCTGTTCCCTCCCCCGCTGCGGAATCGGACAGGCGCTCGGGCGGCTGTAGAGATAGAGCTCCAGGAACATGGCAAAGACATAGACGACAGACACGAAAATGTTCACCCGCGGATACTCCCGCAGGAGCAGCATCAGGGCGATGAACACAACCGTAAGGATGCCGACCGGCATCGTGACGCGGCGGCAGAGGCCGAGATCCGGCTTGGAATACTTGTTCTGCAGCCAGAAGAGGCAGACGAAAAAGAGCAGGAACGATAGGATGAGGAAGATCGTCTTCGGCCAGAGGGCGACCGCCTCGTCGCGCATGAATTCGAGCGAGGTGGTCAGGCTGTTCATGCCGAAGAGGAGAAAGACGTGGAGCATCATGTAGCCCATGCCGTTGTCCATGCGCTCGCGGTCGATGATGCGGTCATACAGGATGCCGTAGCAGAGGAAGAGCGCGACGACGATGAGAAAGCACATGAGGGAGAAATAGATGCTGTTCGGCGCGATGCCGCCCTCGAAATAGGAGGCGATGGCGATGATCATCTCGCCGAAGGTGAAGACCACATAGAGCATGGCGCGCTCGGTCAGGTGCGTGAAGTCCACGCGGCTGGCCTTGCTGCGGTCGGAGAGCGCCCATGTGACAACGATGCCGAAACAGATGGCAGCCGCAGCGATGAACGGTCCGAAGCGCGGGGCAAACAGCAGGGCGAGCAGAACGATCGCCGCCTCGCCGAAGAGCGGCACCATCATGCGCGAGCAGACGCTCTGCGCGGCGGGGTCGTTTGCGTGGCTGCGGCGCTCGATGAAATACTGCACGCCGGTGTTGATGAGGATCAGCGCCCAGGCGACGTGATACTGCATCTGGTAGCTCTGCCAGTGGACGCGCGTGCCCTCGCCGATGTAATAGAGCAGATACATGTTGAGGAACAGCGCGATGTGGTCGCGCAGCTTGTTGCGCCCGAACATGTTGATATAGAACGTGGAGCAGTTCCAGATCTGGATGACGGCGAGGCTGCAGAGCACATAGGCGAGCACCATCTGCCCCGGCACAAAGCCGTTCTCAACGTGGCGGAGCAGAGAGCTGTTGCGCCCGATGACATAGACGAAGATCAGATCATAGATCAGCTCGAGATATTCTACCTTTTTCTCTTCCTTCAGCATGGTATACCACCTTTGGGGTTTATTGGTCGAGCGCCTGTTCCAGCTCCTGCTCGGAGTGATGATGGCCGTGCTTCCCTTCCACGATCAGATGATTGTGATCATGCGAGTGCGTGACCGTGTGGGTGTGGGTGCTGCCGTCGTGCGTGTGCACGAAGGTGTGCTGGTGCAGATGCGCGTGGTTGCGAATCAGCGTATCGACCACGACGAGCGCCGCACCGGCGAGCATGACCGTGAGGGCAATCAGATAGACGCCCGTGAGCTTTTCGTGCAGGAGCACGAACGACAAAAACGCCCCGATGAACGGCGCGACGGCGTAATAGGCGCTGGTTTTCGCCGCGCCGAGATCGCGCTGCGCGCGGACATAGAGGAAGATGCTCAGACCATACGCCACGAAGCCCAGCAGCAGCGCAAGGCCAACACAGCGCAGCGGCGGGAGGGTTTCGCCCGCGATCAGAGCGATCAGAAACGAGCCCGCGCCGCAGCAGAGGCCCTTGATCGTGACGATCTCATAGGTGCTCTTGGAGGAAATGCTGCGCGTGCAGTTATTCTCAAAGCCCCAGCAGACCGCGGCGAGCAGCACAAACAGCGAGCCGACGGAAAAACGGAAGCTGTCCGCTCCATCGAACGAGAGCAGAATGCTCGCGAGCGTGATCAGCCCGATCGCCGCCCAAAGGCGCTTTGTGACCGTCTCGCGGAAGATCAGCAGCGCGATCATCGTCGTCGCGACGATCTCGAAGTTGCCGAGAAGCGAGGCGTTGGAGGCGGTGCCGTAACGGATGCCGAGCATCAGCAGAATGGGCGCCGCGATATCGAGCGCGATCATGCCGATCACATATTTGAGATCCTGCCGCGTCAGCCGCTCCCCGCGCTCGCGGCAGCAGAGCGCCAGAAGGCCGATCCCCAGCCCCGCGCCGAGATACAAAAACGCCGCCATCATCGTCGGCCCCACCTGCGAGAGCAGCAGCTTGGAGAACGGAATATTGATCGCATAAAACGCCGCCGCGAGCAGGGCGTAAAGGACAGATTTGAGTTTGGTCATGGATTCTTCACCTGAGATAGCATTGATTGCTTATGAGTATAGCACAGATTGAACCTATGGAAAAGGAAAAAGACTCTGATCGTTTGAACAGAGTCTTGTAATGATTGCGCTTCATGGATGAAGGATTGATTCACACGAAGCTTTCAGTGCGGGAATGTCCTGCTGAAGTGTCTCCCACACAGACGAAATATCAATGGAACCATAGGCATGAACGTAAAAATTTCTGGTGTCTTTGATGGTTCGCCAAGGCACAGCCGGATGCAGTCTTTTGATTTCCTCTGAAAGCTGCCCGACCAGCTCACCGATTTGAACAATACACATGCAGCAGGCATCCTGAAACAGCAGATCCGTTTGAAAGGCATGATAGCTGTTTTGGTATCGCGCCAGGTTATCCGCAATGCGATCACAATACATGATAATCTTTCCAAGCAGGATTTGATCACGCTTCTCGATAAAGCAACACCTCTTCTTTTTCGATGCTCTCTAAAAAAGCTTTGTCACTGGACTCGGTTGTAACCAAATCAACCGGGAGCTTCAGCGCATCCTCCAAGGCCAGCCGCAGACCGCAGATTTGAAACAGAGATCGGACTTTCCCTTTCTCAATTTTCAGATCTACGTCACTGTCTTTTCCGGCTTTTCCTGTTGCATAGGATCCAAAAAGCGCAACGCTGGAAACACCATGCGCTTTCGCGATTGGGCTGACAATGCTCTGAATCTGATCAATCGTGTACATTTGTTCCATAGCCGATGCGCTCCTTTCTGTTCTTCTGAAAATAGTATAGCAAAAGAAAAGCTGATTTACAACCTTGTTTTCCCCGACAAAAGGAAAAAGCCTTGAAACCATAAAGTTTCAAGGCTTTTTCTGGTCCGAGTGCCGAGATTCGAACTCGGGGCCTCTTGAACCCCATTCGAGCCGAATGTCCTGCATTTTAGAAGAAATCCGCCGTTAATGTGTTGATAAAGTGGTAATAGCGGAAAAGTTCATTAACCATTGAATAAAGGTTATTGTAAAAATAATCTGCAATCCAAATAGGATGCAGATTACAATCGAACTCCATATTTATATGAAATCCATTATATCCTAACATTTTTATTAGTCAATTGCAATTGGAACATAATCCTAAAAATGAGCGCAAAAAAACATCGCTGTGTATATTTTTTGACAAAATTCTAAAAATAAAGGAAAAGTCCTTGACTTTAGGAATTCGAAATTATACAGTGATAGCAGGAGGATACAGATTCGATTCCCCAACAGTGTCTCGACACAGAAGGGAAAAGAAAATGAAAACTTTAGCTTTTCTTATGCTTTGCATGATCAGCGCATCCATCAACCAGTTTTACATTGCTTTGTATTATCCTGTTTTTGCGCTTTGGTATCTGCTTGTTCACACAGTACCAATGGTCTCTGTATCAGATATGATCAATCTCTTAAATGCGATTTTGACTTTCATTAGCCTGATATGGGATAAGCAGCACAGGTAGACATGGGGTAAACGCAACCCGCATCGTTTTCCACGCTCATGTTAATGTCCCGAGGATATAAAACCTCAAAAGCGAGCAGCGCGGCACCCGAGCAAGGTAGAACCGCGCTGTTCTTAGGCAAGGGAAGAATCTGTAGAGATCCTCTCATACTACGAAGTCCTGGCACGACTTCGTAGTATTTTTTACATTTTGTCACAGTTGGTTTCAAAATTAAAACAACTTATAACAAAATTATCCCTCGCATTAAATATAGCAGAAGTTTTGAGTCGCGTCAAGGATTTTTTACAGTATATTGTTATTGAAACCTCGACCGAAAGACTTTTCAACTATATATTGTATAATATTATCATCAAAAATAATCTCTCTCGCAATATTTAGACATCAATAAAAGCACAAAGAAAACAAATAATGACAGAAAACCCATTTGTTTACGTTTACATAACAATATTATATTAATTAATCGAATAAATTGTTTTTTTGAAGCGGTGAGGATTATTCACCATCATTTATCAAATGTAATCAACTTTTCGTTCTGATAAGCGGAGCAGGCAATGATTTTGGCCTGCTCCGTTAATCATATTTCTTAGCGTCCAGTATATGAATTGAATATGTCTTCATGTGCCTAAAAGCATTGAGGGATGTGCAAGAATGGGTACAATCACGTTGACAGGCCGAGCAGCTTCTCGATCTGCTTCTCCAGATCCGAGATTCTGCTATTGGCGACTTTGAGCTTCTCTTCCAGGAGCGGGATTTTCTCCGCGAAATTGTTGTGCTTGTCAACCTTCTTCTCCAGCTGTTCCAAGCGGTAATTGGTGAGCTTGCTGCTCACGACAATACCGCCGAGAGAGCCGACGATTGTCCCCACAAGGGAAACAAGAGCAACAAGGACAGTGCTCTCCATCAGCAATCCTCCCCGCCCGCTGACTTATAATCCAGCGCGGCCTCTTTGATGTAATTCCAGACGGCGGAGATCGCCGCCGACAAAGCCGCAGCGGTTGCCGGGCCGAGAACGGTCCACGCTGCGCTCAAGCTCTCCGGCCAGCCGCCAGAAAGCAGGGAAACCAGGGCGGGAATGAAGACGCCGAAAAAGGCCTGCACAAAGGTCTTAAGGGCGCGCTCCGCCCAATCCGGGAGATAAAATTTCTTATTCATCGTCCACCTCCACTTTTATGGGATCGAAAACAGCGACCTCAAGAACCATATCGCTCACGTCCATGTGCTGGACCTTCTCGCCGGGCGCCGGCTTCCGGTACTTGTCGCAATCCTCCACGGAGCAGCCACGAGCGCGGCCTTCGTCAAGGATATAGTGACACACCTTCTCGCCGTGCTGAGGGCCTTTGGGGCCGTCACCCTTATCATAAATCGGGCGCCAGTGGGCGCAGCCTTCGCATTTCTCCCCGCGCTTGGCGAGATTGCGCTTTGACAAATCTCTCTTCATGTTCTCCTCCCCTTCTTTTCGAGAATTGCTTTGACACGACGCTTATCACTCAGGCGGAACGGATGATCCTCCGGGCGCTTCGCTGTAGGACCTTCCCCGCCGTATGTCTTCTGTAGGTTTTGCTGAAGGATAGTAAGGCATTCATGGCAAACACGATATCTGCCGAATACAGGGCGCTTATTGCACACATAACAAATGTCATTATCGCCGCGCGGCCAGTTGATTCCTTGGCTCTGGGTTTCATTGACCCGCTTCCGCTTCTGTTTCAAGCGGCAGCGCTCACACGATGTCCCCATGCCATTGGTTGGCCGCCCGCAGTGCACGCATAGCCCTGCGGCTTTCCTCTCATAATAGCGCCTCTGATCGCTATTATGCTTTGCTTCATAGGTTGCCTTTGCGTGGTCAGGGCGTTTTGAGCGCTCCGCCCTTTGAGCTTTTCGCTTTTCCGTGCAGTCGCCGCAATAGACACGGCCTGACAAAGTAAATGCGTCCTGAGTTTTGCAAGACACACAGAAATGATGTGATTTGCACCACTCATAGTCTGCCTTCTTGTCCGCTCTCTCTCGCTGAATGAAGGCGGGATCGCCATTTCTCCGCTCTCGTTGCCTGCGAGCATCTCTCTCGGCGCAGGAAGAACAGAACTGACGCCCTGCCAATGTGCTTGAATCTTGGCGACCGCATCGGACACACAAATGCGCTTCTCTGCGACGGACGCGCATTTCGTGGGTATAATCGATGGCGGCGCCTGAAGCTCTCCTCTGGCGTCTGTATGCAGCATCACGCTCGGAACACTCAGCACAGTAGACCCGCCCGGCAATTGTACCGGCGTCCTGTCTCCCGCATCTGATGCATAAGCGTTCTTCCCTGCGTCTTTCGCGCATTCGACGCATACGTTCTGCATTACTCAATCTGATCGTCTCCTCTTCTGAACGGAAGATAGAACGTTCCACCGATTGCCGTTCCGTTGTCCGGATCCGGGCGCACGCAGGAGCCAATTAAATCGAAGCTGATCAGCTCGCCGTCTTGGCGGACATAGTTTGTTGCGCTCGCAAGAATTGAGCCCCAGATTTCGTGATCAGGAAGCGGCGGAATAGAAACGAAAATTGCCTTTCCTGCCGCTTCTGCCTGGTCGAAATCATCCCACGTCAAGCAAGCGCCGTCTGTATCGTAAAAATTAAGCTGATCCTCCTCCAGCTTGGCAACGACCATGAGCGCCGACTTGGCGGCTGCGCTTTCAGCGGCCTGTGCAGCAGAGGTTGCCTCAGCTGCGCGAGCCTCGGCGATCTGAGAGGCCGCCACTGTCTGATCTTTGATTCTGGTGGCCTCCTCGATGGTCTGCAGCGTCCAGGGCGGAGCCGGCGCTTCCGGAGTGCTCGGGCTGGTCTCGCCGCTTTGCGACTCGATGACGCGAATCGGGATTTTCTCGCTCAGCACACAAACATCCTCCGCCATGAGCTGGGCCTCGATGGAGCCGTCGCCCACAGCAGCGGTATCGTATGCGGCAGGCTTCCACTCGACGAAGTTGGAACGGATCCCGGACATCACGATGTGTTCCTCGCCATCCGGGCGGCGCATCGTAACAGAGCACGCGCCGTCAGGATAGTCCGCCAGCCAATCAGCAAAAACCAGAATGATGGGCGAAGCGTTTTTCTCCCCGTGAAAGCCGATCTCTACCGGCGCATAAGGAGGATGCGCCACATTGATACAGGTTTTAACCATTGTGATAACCTCCTCAAACTACGGCGTCGCCGATTGATGCACTGAGCGCGGATTCGCTCAGGAGATCCAGGACCTCAAGCGTGGTAATAATGGTTGGGATAATATTCCCGCCAGTGAAGCGAACTCTGCACTGCATAGGAATTTCTCCGAGCGGCAGCGAGAGTGTAAAGCTCTCCGTCAGATGCAAGGCAAATGCGCTGATAGCATCCATCCAGGCTGTCTGAGGATCAAGGATAATTGGATCCTTTGCGCCGATCTTGACCTCAATACTATCGAGCATCGAGCGAGTGCTTGCGTTGATCTCTTCCCCGTTGAAATAGAGGTGAAGAGGAACGATGACGTCTTCTCCCTGTACAATGCGGTACATTTTTTTCGTGGTGTAATGATCGCTCATCACATCAACAATGAGCGGCGCGGAGTGCAGCGTGAATGGCTCAAAGCCTTCCTGATCGTTCCAATTCAGGCGCGTGAGCTTGACGTGCACAGGAAACCTGCCTGCCTTTTTCGTCATCGCAGAAGGAATCTTGAGCGGGATGTACGTGTGCGCAGTGTCGAGCAGGGTCGCGCGCTTGACATGCGTAACGGTGCTGACAGTAAAAGGCTCCTTAGCTGCGTTTGTGCCGATCACTTCCGATTTTACGATGTAGTCATCCGGGAAGAGATAATCCTCTCCTCTGAGCTTGAGGCGGAGGTTTGCGGTCTCACCTTCATCGTTCTGAGTAAGATGCAAAGTCTCAGGCGGAGTGAAACCGGTAACGAGCTCCAAATTGATATTGGTTTCAATCATAATGCTTACCCTTTCTGCAGTGCTGCGATAGTGTCGATGATACTCGTTCGGATCTCACCAATCGTCATCTCCGTGTACTTCTCAATGATCGGGTGAAACACCGTGCCGACAATTTTCGCTCTCTGATTGAATTTGATCTTGGGATAGACCACAATGAGAGTATCGGTCAAATACAAATCCTGAAGGTCATCCGGAACGGCCTTGGTGGTGAAGGAGGCGCGCGGTTCTTTTCGGCCCCCCATCGCGGCCTGCGTGGCGGCGTCGATCTGCTGAATATTCGGAAGGTACTCAGCATCCTTGAAAGTCTCCGTGAGGTCGATAGCTTCCACTCTGTGATAAG
>JAFRDQ010000026.1 GCA_017411225.1 Oscillospiraceae bacterium | reverse complement strand
GCGCTGCCCGCGCGCGGGACAGATCGAGCTGCTCTGCGTCCACGGCGAGGTCGGAAACGCCGCCTCGCCCTATAACCCGATCTCCGCCGAGGAGCTTGCGGTCTGCGGCGTGGACTATGCCGCGCTCGGCCATGTGCACCGCTTCGGCGGCGTTCTGAAGGCCGGGAACACGACCTATGCCTGGCCCGGCTGCGTGGAGGGCCGCGGCTTTGACGAGACGGGGGAGAAGGGCGTCCTGCTCGCCGAGTTCGACCGCGGCAGGGCGGATGTGCAGTTTCTGCCCGTCGACGGGCGGCGGTATGAGATCCTGCCCGTGGACGTCACGGACGTCTCTCCGCTTGAGGCGGTGCTCTCCGCCCTGCCGGAGGACAGCCCGCGCCACATCTTCCGCGTCATCCTCCGGGGCGAGGCGCAGCGCGCGCCGAATCTCCCGGCCCTGCGCGCCGCGCTCGAGGGCATGACCTTCGCGCTGGATCTGCGCGATGAGACCCGCCTGCGGCAGGAGCTGTGGTCGGGCGCGAATGAGGACACGCTGCGCGGACTCTTTCTCTCCGCGCTCAAAACCCGCTATGACGCCGCTGCCACCGCGTCCGAGCGCCAGAAGATCACGCAGGCGGCCCGCTGGGGTCTCGCCGCGCTCGACCGGGACGAGGAGGTATATCCCTTATGATCATCCGAACCATGAAGGCCACCTTCGGCACTCTCGCCGGAGACGAGCTCAAGCTCGACCGCGGCCTGAACATCATCTACGCGCCGAATGAGAGCGGCAAGAGCACCTGGTGCGCCTTCCTGCGCGCCATGCTCTACGGCGTGGACACCGCCGAGCGCGCCCGCGGCGGCAAGCTCCCGGACAAGACGAAGTACGCCCCGTGGAGCGGCGCGCCCATGGAGGGAGATATCACGCTCGAGCATGAGGGCAAAGCCATCACGCTCCGCCGCACGACGCCGAACGAAAAGGCGCCCATGCGCGATTTCACCGCCGTCTATACCGGCACGAACGAGCCGGTTCCCGGCGTCACTGCCGCGACCGTCGGCCAGACCCTCACCGGCGTGAGCGCCCCGGTCTATGCGCGCACCGCCTTCATCGGGCAGGGGAGCGTCACCGTCACGGGCACGCCCGAGCTCGAGCGGCGCATCGCGTCCATGGTCACGGCGGGGGAGGAGACCACCTCCTTCACCGAGGCGGAGGGGCAGCTCCGCGCCTGGCAGCGCAAGCGGCAGAACGTCTCACGCGGCGAGATTCCGGCCATTGACCAGAAAATCTCCGCCATCGAGCAGAAGCTCGAGACCGTCGCCCAAAGCGGGCAGAAGCAGGCGCTCCTGCAGCGCGAGCTGGAGGAGAACGAACAAGAGATCGCCCGTCTGACCGCCGGGATGAACGAAGCCAGACAGCGCCAGCGGCGCGAGGCGCTCGCCCAGATGGGGCAGGAGAAGGCGAGCCTGCAGCACGTGGAGGACGAGCTTGCCTCCGCGCGGCGCGAGGCCGCGCAAAAGCGCACCGCCTTAGAGCGCACGCGCTTCGGCGTCACAGACCCGGACGATGTGGCCGAGACGCTTGAGCGCGACGCCGAGACCGCCCGCGAAAATCTCCGCGCCTCCAAGCGCACGGGAAAGCCGTTTTTCTGGATCGCGGCACTGCTCCTCGCCGCGCTCTGCGCCGTGCTGGGCTATCTCGTGAACCCGATGCTGTATTACGCCGCCGTCGCCTGCGCGCTCGCCGCCGTGGGCTTTGCCGTCTGGCAGCTGGTGCAGAACCGAAGAGCCGCCGAGGCGCATCAGGCGTTTCTTGCCATCCTGCAGCAGTATGAGGCCAAGAGCATCAACGACATGTTCCGCCTCGCCGACGAGCACCGCGCGGCCTATCGCGCCTGCCGCACCGCCATGGAGACCGAGCGCGAGCTCTCCGCCCGCGCCGAGGATGCCCGCGAGCATCAGGCCGAGACGCACGAGCGCCTTTTGCGCCACCTCGATTTCGAGCGCGGCGACAGCGAGGCCGCCACATACTTCCGCCAGAAGCAGGCGCTCGAGCGCGTCACGGAGCGGCTGCGCGCCCAGCAGTCCGAGCTTGCCGGCGCCGTGCGCGCGATCGGCGACCCGATGGCGCTCTTAAGCGAGCTGGAAACGCTCCGCACCAGAAGAGACGAGCTGCAGGATCAGTATGACGCGATCGCCCTCGCCATCGACGCGCTCAAGGAGGCCGACGGCGAGATTCAGACGCGCTTTTCCCCGGAGCTCGCCGCCAAGGCAGCCGACTATATGGACTATCTCACGCAGGGGCGCTATGACGGCGTCGCTCTCACGCGCGACTTTGCCGCCTCCGCCAAGCGCGCGGACGATCTCCTCCCGCGCAGCGCGTCCTATCTCTCGGCGGGCGCGGCGGATCTGCTGTACCTCTCGGTGCGCCTTGCCATGTGCGCCATGACGCTCACGGGCGATGATCCCTGCCCGATCATCCTAGACGATACGCTCGTGAACTTCGACGACGGCCGCGCCAAGCGCGCCATGGAGCTCTTCTACGAGATCAGCCGCGAGCGGCAGGTCATTCTCTTCACCTGCCACAAGCGCGACTACCCGGACGCTGTCGTGGACGCGAATATCATCTGACTGCTCACAATTATGAGGTAGGGGAGGGGCTTGCCCCTCCCGTTTTTGCACCGAACGGAATGTCGCTGTACAGCAATATTCGGAGGAAATTATGCTGATAAATGAATATTCAGAAAAGAATGAAAAATACGAAGAGCAGTATATAGTATTCCTGCTGCAAATCAAGGAGAACGCAGCAGTTCTGATCGGGAAAGCGTCTTTATCCAGGTTGCGATTCTTTATGTCAGGGTACGAATTTGCGTTTCAGGAAACGACCGGATACAGATTGTGGTTCAACAGAGAATTCCAGGCATTCATCGAATCATACTTTTCTTCTTCCGGGACACAGCATTGGAGTACCATAATCAGCCTTGGAAAAACGGACGAAGAAGCATTTTTTGCATTCTTCGAACTGCTGGAATTATTCAAAGAAAACGTTTAACCGGGAATGGGCATGCAGATCGCCCCTGCAGCTGCTTTCAGTCTCGTCAGCGTGCAGCAGAAAAACCTTGTGTTTTCCCAATCGGGATGATACATTTACAGCAGATCGGAACGGAAAGGAGAAGAACATGAAACGGATTCTTGCTTTGGTGCTGGCGCTTGCGATGTGCTTCTCGCTGACGTTTGCGCTCTCGTCCGGCGCGGCCGCAGCCCGTTCGGAGCACAAGACCATTCTGAAGCCCTGCACCCGCGGCGGCATGGCGCAGCTGCTCTACGAGCTCGCCGGCTCGCCGGCGGTCTCGGTCGAGGATATGCCGTTCAAAGACGTACCGGAGGATATGGCTGCGGCGGTCATGTGGGCATCCACCCATCATTATCTCAATGGAATGGGCGAGACGAAATATGAACCGAATGAAGTGATCACACGTGCGCTGATCGTGAGGGTGCTTTATTACTACTATGGAGAGCCGGAAATCAAAAGCGAGCAGCCGCCATTTCAAGATCTGGAGCCAAATACCTGGTATTACGATGCAGCTTGCTGGGCAGTGGAGGAGCATTGCATTGACGTCGGTGACGATGCTTCCCGTTTCCATCCGCATGACACTGCCGACCACATCATCGCGGAGTTCGATGCGTCTCCGGACGGGGTGCAGAATTTGCTTGTCCGCACGGAGAACGGACACCAGTGGGGTCCCGGAACCACGGTGAGCCCCGCCACCTGCACGAAGCCGGAAGTGGTGCAGTCGACCTGCACGATCTGCGGCTATACCGGAACGGGAGAAAACGGCGCGCCGCTCGGCCATGATTGGGGCGAATGGGTCGTCGATTTCGAGCCAGACTGCGAGGGCTCGGGTCAAAAGTCGCGCATCTGCAATCGTGACCACAGGCATGTGGATTATGAGATCATCCCGCCGCTCGGGCATGACATGGGCCCATGGATGGTGCTGGAGGCGGCGACCCCGGAGAAGGACGGCATTGCGATCCGCCATTGTCTGCGCGGGGATTCCTATACCGAGTATGCAAGCTATGCCTACGGCGAATTGACGCCGACCGCGTTTCGGGATGTGGATCCGCAGAGCTATTATTATAACCCGGTGCTCTGGGCGCTGAGCCGCAACCCGCCCATCACGAACGGAACCGGCGCCGACACCTTCAGCCCGGACGCGAACTGCACGCGCGCGCAGATGGTCACGTTCCTCTGGCGGGCGGAGGGCTGCCCCGAGCCGGATGAAATTGAGATTTCGTTCACGGATCTGGATGAGACCGCCTATTATTACAAAGCGGTGCTCTGGGCGGTCGAATATGAGATTACCAAAGGCACCAGCGAAACCACCTTCAGCCCGGACGCACCCGTCTCCCGCGCACAGACGGTGACCTTCCTGTGGCGCATGAAAGGCGAGCCGTTCGTGCTGATGGGCATTCCGTTTGACGATGTGGAGCGTGACGCCTATTACATCGGAGCGGTAAAATGGGCGGCTCACAATCAAATCACCAATGGCGTGAGCGACAGACTCTTTGCGCCGGAGAGCCCCTGCACGAGAGCGCAGATCGTTACATTCCTCTATCGGACATTTGGAGCATAACGCTTTGATCCAAACAGACCGCCGGCATGTCCGGCGGTCTGCTTTTTGTGCACGTGAAAAGAGCGCCTGTGATTCTACGAACCGTACCTAAGCCTTCCCCTTGAGGGGAAGGTGGCGCGGCGTGAGCCGCGACGGATGAGGTGGGGATACGCAGCCAATATCCGACTCGGGAGGTTATCTGCCCCTCATCCGACCTCGCTTTGCTCGGCCACCTTCCCCCGAGGGGGGGAAGGCTTTGCTGTACCGTGTCTCCCGCAGGATGCGGAGCACTTCGTTCCGGTGGCGCAAACAGGTTTTTCGGTTTTTTCTGCCAATTTGTACAAACTTTCGTTGACTTCATGCCGGACTTATCGTAAAATATTGGTTAAGAATTCACCACATTCGGCAAAATCTGTCTCATACTCAAAAAACGGAACAGAAAGAGGGAACCTTTATGTCAAAAGAGAAGAAACCCCGCAAATCCGAAGACTCCGCCCTGAAGGAGGAAATCAAGGCCCTGCGCGAGCGGCTTCTGGCCCAGCAGCAGCAGATCCGCGAGGCCAAGCTCCCGATCATCGTGCTCATCGAGGGCTGGTCCGCCGCCGGCAAGGGCAGCCTTATCAACGAGCTCATCAGCGAGATCGACCCGCGCTTTTATAACGTCATCTCCCCGGTCATCACGCCGGAGGCGGAGTGCCGCTATCCCTTCCTCTATCCCTATGCCAAGGCCATCCCCGAAAACGGCAAGATCATGTTCTATGATTCCGGCTGGATGGAGGAGGCCGTGCGCAAGCTCCTGCGCCGCGAGATCACGAAGGACGAATACAAAAAGCGCGTGCGCGCGGTCAACGAATTTGAGCGCCAGCTGCGCGACGGCGGCTATCTCGTTTTGAAGCTCTTTGTCGACATTGAGAAGAAAGAGCAGAGAAAGCGCATGCAGGCCCTGCGCGAGAACTTTGAGACCGAGTGGCGCGTCACGCAGGACGATCTCTGGCAGCACAGAGAGTATGACGCCTTCCGCGACGCCTATGAGTCCTTCATGGACAAGACCGGCAAGACAATTCCGTGGCACAAGCTCGACGGCAGCAACAAGCGCCTCGCCGCGCGCGACGCACTGCAGCTTCTCGTCACGCAGGTGGACGAAGCCCTCGCCGCCGGACGCTTTATTGGAAAACCCTTCAGCGAGAAATTCCCGCTCAAGAAGATGCCGAAGCTCGCCGAAGTCGATCTCTCCCCGTGCATGACCGACGAGGACTACAAGAAGGAGCTCAAGAAGCTGCAAAAGCGCCTGGGCGAGCTGCACAACGTCATCTACCGCAAGAAGATTCCCGTCATCCTCTGCTATGAGGGCTGGGACGCCGCGGGCAAGGGCGGCAACATCCGCCGCATCGCGCGCCCGCTCGACCCCAGAGGCTTCGACGTGATCCCGATCGCCTCGCCCGAGCCGCACGAGATCAACCGCCAGTATCTCTGGCGCTTCTGGACGCGTCTGCCCCGCAGCGGCCACTTCTGCATCTTCGACCGCACGTGGTATGGCCGCGTCATGGTCGAGCGCCTCGAGGGCTTCTGCTCCGAGGACGACTGGAAGCGCGCCTATAACGAGATCAACGAGTTCGAGCGCCAGCTCACCGACTGGGGCGCCGTCGTGCTCAAGTTCTGGATCCACATCGATCAGGACACGCAGCTGGCCCGCTTCAACGACCGCCAGAACACCCCCGAGAAGCAGTGGAAGCTCACCGAGGAGGACTGGCGCAACCGCGAGAAATGGCCGCAGTACGAGGAGGCGATCGACGAGATGCTCCAGAAGACGAGCACCGAGAACGCCCCGTGGTTCATCATCGAGTCGAACGACAAGAAGTTCGCCCGCATCCGCACCCTGCGCATCGTCATCGACGCGCTGGAGAAAGCCTGCAAGGAGCAGCTTGCCTGAGGTAAATTATGGCACCCAAAGAAAAAGAAAAGAAAACTGCCCAGCTTCCGGTGGAATCAATCTATATCAACCGGGAGCTGAGCTGGCTGGCGTTCAATGAGCGCGTGCTGCTCGAGGCGGCGGATCTGGCCGTGCCGCTGCTCGAGCGGCTGAAGTTCCTGATGATCTATCAGTCGAACCTCGCGGAGTTCTACCGCGTGCGCATGGGCATCCTGAACCACCGCGCCATTCTCACGCCCGATAAGAAGGACGCGCTCACCGGCATGAAGCCGGATGCGCAGATCGAGGCGGTGCTGCGCGTCACGCGCGAGCAGCAGGTGCTCATGGAGAGCATCTGGAAGTCGATCCGCGAGGAGCTCCGTGCCAACCAGATCGACGTGCTGGACTTCAAGAAGATCAGCAAGGTCGATGAGCTGATGAGCAAGAAGCTCTTCGGCGATATCAAGGATCTCCTCTTCCCAAAGATCATCTCCATGAACCAGCCGCTGCCGTTTCTCTGGAGCGGCGAGCAGAATGTCGTGGCGTTTCTGGGCCGGGGAGAGGGGCAGAAGCTCGCCATCATCCAGCTGCACCGCATGCCCGCCTATCTCTCCTTTGAGGTCGACGGGCGGCAGAAGATCGTCCTCACGGCGCAGCTTGTGCGCCATTTCCTGCCCGTGCTGCTGAAGAAGGAGAACGTCGCCCAGACCGTCATCGTCGAGGTCACGCGCAACGCCGACGTCTTTCTCTCCGCCGCCGAGAGCAGCGGCGATAAAGACCTGCGCAACAAAATGTCCACCATGCTCTCCAAGCGCAAGCGCGAGATGCCCGTCCGCGTCCGGCTCTACGGCAAGCTGCCGGAGGCGCAGCGCGCAGCGCTCATCAAGAAGCTGCGCGTGCAGGAGAAGTATGTCTTCACGCAGTCGGTGCCGTTTGATCTCTCGTTCCGCTCCGCCATCGGCGGGCACGAGGATTTCCGCTATCCCGAGCGGAAGCCCGCGCGCGAGATCGGCCTGAAAAAAGGCGAATACTTCCGCTATATCGAGCAGCACGATCTGCTTTTGAGCTATCCGTTCCAGAGCATGATGCCGTTCGTCGATCTCATCTACGAGGCGGCGGACGACCCCGAGGTGCTCTCGATCAAGATCACGCTCTACCGCATGTCCTCCTCGAGCAAAATCGCGGCCGCCCTCGCCTATGCCGCCGACCGCGGCAAGGACGTGCTGTGCCTGCTGGAGCTCCGCGCGCGGTTTGACGAGCAGAACAACATCGACTATTCCGAGCTCCTCGAGGACGCGGGCTGCCGCGTGATCTACGGTCTGCCCGGGCATAAGGTGCACTCCAAGCTCTGCGTCATCACGCGCAGCCACGCCGGCAACCTCTCCCACATCACGCAGGTCGGCACCGGCAACTACAACGAGAACACCAGCGAGCAGTATACCGACCTCTCGCTCATCACCGCGCGCGAGGACGCGGCGCAGGACGCCGAGGCCGCCTTCACGGCGCTGCTCTCGGGTGAAATTCCGCCGGAGGCCAGAAGCCTCTGGATTGCGCCGCTCAGCTTCAAGAGCCGCGTGCTCGAGCTGCTCGATCAGGAGCTGGCCAAGGGCGAGCATGGCCGCGTCGTCATCAAGGCCAACGCCATGAATAATCCCGACGTGATGGAAAAGCTCATCGCCTGCTCGCAGGCGGGCGTGAAGATCGAGCTCTTCATCCGCGGCATCTGCTGCCTGCGCCCCGGCGTCCCGGGCATGACCGAGAACATCACGGTCAAGAGCGTCGTCGGCCGCTGGCTCGAGCACTCGCGCATCTATCAGTTCGGCGAGGGGGAGGAAGCCCGCCTCTTCGTCGGCTCCGGCGATCTCTTAAACCGCAATCTCGAGCGCCGCGTCGAGGCCTTTGCCGAGGTCGTCACGCCCGATACCCGCGCGCAGATCTTTGAGATCCTCTCCGCCTTCCGCGCCGACCGGGAGAAATCCCGCGTCATGCAGCCGGACGGCAGCTATCTGCGCGAGCCCGGCGGCGAGGGCACCAGCTCGCAGGAGGCGCTCTATTGGTATTTCAGCACCCGCCGCGTCTCCGCCGCGCCCGAAGCGCCCAAGACGCCGGAGATCCCCGCGGTTCCTGTCGTCGAGGCCGCCCCGGAGGTTACGGTTCCGCCGGTGCAGCCCGCCGCCACGCACGCGGAGTCGAGATGGCAGCAGACGATGCGGAAATTCAAGGACTGGCTGAGCTGAAAATAATTAGGAATTAGGAATTAGGAGTTAGGAATGAATCAGGGGTTACGACGCAGAAACCATCTGTCAATTCCTAATTCCTCATTCCTAATTCCTCATTTGATCAAAGGAGAAACAAATGTCAAAGCAATATAACATTTGTTTGGACGTCGGCGGTACGAAAGTGCTCGGCGCCATTTTTGATGAGAGGGATCAGATCATCTATCGGCTGAAAAAGCGCACCAAATCCGGCGGGGACGGCTCGGCGGACGTGGAGCAGGTCATCATCAGCGTCGTGGAGGAGATGATTAAAGAGTCCGGCATCGACCGGAAGCAGCTCGGCGCCATTGCGTCCTGCGCGCCCGGGGTGATCGATCCGGAACATGGCGTCGTGCTCTTCACGCCGAACCTCCCGTGGCGTGATTACCCGATCCGCGCGCACATGGAAGAGCACTTCGGCGTGCCGTTTTTCGTCGGCAACGACGTGAATCTCGGCGTCCTCGGCGAGCACCGCTTCGGCGCGGCGAAGGGCTGCCGCAATGTGGCGGGCTTCTTCATCGGCACCGGGCTCGGCGGCGGGCTGATTCTCAACGACCAGCTCTATACCGGCAGCCGCTTCATGGCCGCCGAATTCGGCCACATGGTGCTCGACCCCGAAGGCCCGCTCTGCGGCTGCGGTCAGCGCGGCTGTCTCGAGGCGTTCTCGAGCAAGACGGGTATGACGAACTACATCCGCGATCAGATCGTCCGCGGCCGCGAGACGATGATGGAGGAGTCTGTGCGCGAAGGGGTCTTCCGCGCCAAGAAGCTCCGCCGCGCCGTCGAGGCGGGCGACGCCGTCGCGCTCGAGGCCGTCGACCGCGCCTGCCACTGGCTCGCCGTCGCCACCGGCAGCATGATCAACATGCTCAACCCCGACCTCATCCTCTACGGCGGCGGCGTCATCGAGGCGATGGGGGAGACCTTCTTAAAAAAGATCCTCGCCGAGGTCGACCGCTACTGCATGCCGCAGATCCGGAAAACCACAGAGATCAAAACCGCCGCACTGGGCGATGATTCGATCCTGTACGGGGATTTGGCGATGATCAAAGGACTGTAAGCGCAGCGAAAGCCGCCGGACAAAGCGTCCGGCGGTTTTCGCTGACGGCAAATTAGGAATTAGGAATTAGGAGTTAGGAATAAATGAGTGGTTACGACGCACAAACCATCTGTCAATTCCTAATTCCTAATTCCTCACTCCTAATTCTTTCTAATTCCATGCATAAACCCGTCCATCGCCGTCGAGTGCACGTCTCCTGCAATCACCCGATTCTTGTAGAGATAGATCGTGCACAGTACCGGCTCTTCGGTCTCGTAGTTTGTCACCACGTAGGAATACACCGTGCAGCCGAGGCCGGAGTAGGGGCGCAGGTCAAAGCCCTGCTTTCGCTGGAGGTCGTTGTAGTCCGCGAGCACGCCGTCGATCTCTCTGGGCAGGGTGATCTCCTGCGCCGTTTCCGTCTTCGGGTCGACCGTCCAGCCCAGCGCCGCGAGATATTCCGCCCGCCCCTCGCAGGTGGTCACGTTGTAGTGCGCCGAGAGGACGCCGCCGTTTGACATGCGCAGCACCAGCGCCGCGAGCAGCACCGTCACGATCAAAATGACCGCCGCGGCGGTTTGCGGACGGAGTGTGGAAGTTTTTGGTTTCACTTGAAGCACCTCCCACAAAATAACTATTCCCTTTTCAAAGTTTTTATGATATAATACACAAAATTCATGCTTTCGACGCAGGAAGGGGAGGGATGCGCTTGCTCCGGCTGGATAAACTGCTCTGCGAGAGCCGCGGCGTCTCGCGCGAGACCGCGCGGCAGATGATCCGCGCGGGGCGCGTGCTGGTGGACGGCACGGCGCTAAAGCGCCCGGAGACGAAGCTCGACCCGGCGGCGCACACCGTCACGCTCGACGGGGAACCCCTCGGCTGGACGCAGCAGCGTTATTATCTGCTCCACAAGCCCCTCGGCGTCGTCACGGCCACGGAGGACGCGCGGGAGAAAACCGTGCTCGAGCTCTTTCCGCCCCAGCTGCGCCGCGGTCTCGTCCCGGCGGGCCGGCTCGATAAGGACACTTCCGGCCTGCTCCTGCTCAGCACGGACGGGGACTGGGTGCACCGCGTCATCTCCCCGCGCCATGAAGTCGAGAAGGCCTATCTCGCCGAGACGGACGGAGAGCTCAATGAGGAGGACGTCGCCGCCCTCGCCGCGGGCGTCACGCTGCGGGACGGGACAAAGTGTCTCCCGGCGAAGCTCGAGCTGCTCGGCGACCGCCGCTGCCGCGTCACGGTCACGGAGGGCAAATACCACCTCGTCCGCCGCCTGCTCGCGAGCCGCGGCGCGCCGGTTACAGCCCTCCACCGCGAGCGCATCGGCTCGCTCCGGCTGGACGATTCGCTCCCGCCGGGGGCGTTCCGCGCGCTCACAGCTGCGGAAATCGAGGCTGTTTTAATCAACATATAGTCCAAAAAATATTCAGAAACTTTTACTTTTTGTAATATAAATCGAGCAATTTTAAAAAAATTCACAAAAAACAGGCACTTTTCTATTGAAAAATGCACAGAAATCGGCTATTATTTACAGTGCGATTGGAATTGGAAGGCGCTTGAGGAGACGCTTTAGATTGGGAGGAGCAACTATGTCCAGTAGAATTTTCCAAGGCGTAATCGTTCAGATGAAGGAAGCCACGGACCGCGTCATCGGCGTCGTGGACGAGCAGGGCTTCGTGATTGCGTGCAGCGAGCTGGCCACCATCGGCACGCGGCTGGAGGACTTCTCCGCCGTGGCGGATGCGACTGAGCCGCTGTTCACCACCGCGGAGCGCACGTATAAAATTCTCTCCGGCAGCGCAGCGCGCTTTGAGTACGCCGTCTTCGTCAACGGCACGGACTCGCTGGCGCGCGGCATCTGTATTCTCGCCGCCATCGGCATGAACGAGGCCAGCACGAACTTCGAGGAGAAGCACAACAAGGCTGCCTTCGTGAAGAACATCATCAGCGACAACATTCTCCCCGGCGACGTCTATGTCCGCGCCAAGGAGCTGCACTTCACCACGGACGTGCCCCGCGCCGTTCTGCTGGTGCGCCAGCTCGAGGGCAACGACATTGCCGTGCTCGAGCATGTGCAGAACCGCTTCCCGGATCGGCAGCACGATTTCGTGCTCTCCGTGAGCGAGTCGGACATCGTCATCATCAAGGAGCTCACGACCGAGGACGCCTCCGAGCAGATGTGCGCGCTGGCCGAGGATCTCGTGCGCGACATCCGCGAGACGCAGCACATCGAAACCGTCATCGGCATCGGCACGACGGCCCGCCATCTGCGCGAGCTTGCCGACCGCTATAAGGAGGCGCAGGTCGCCATCGACGTGGGCAAGGTCTTTGAGAACGAAAAGCCCGTCATCCATTACGAAAACCTCGGCATCGGCCGCATCATCTATCAGCTGCCGGTGACGCTGTGCGAAATGTTCCTCTCCGAGGCGTTCAAGAAAAACCCGATTGAAGCGCTCGATGACGACACGCTCGACACGATCAACCGCTTCTTCGAGAACAACCTCAACGTCTCCGAGACGGCGCGCAAGCTCTATGTCCACCGCAACACGCTCGTCTATCGTCTCGAGAAGGTGAAGAAGATCACCGGTCTCGACCTGCGCGAGTTTGAGGACGCGATCCTCTTCAAGGTTGCCGTGATGGTAAAACAGTATTTGAACAGCCAGAACAGCAACAAGTTTTGAGCGAAATTTTCAAAAAATTCACGTTCAGGTTACATTTCCCGCGGTGTAATCTGGTATGATTCAGCGGGTACGTGACAGCCGTTGGAGGAAACTCCTGCGGCTTTCCGCATGAAACGGAGAGTTTTTCTCTCTCCGCAGAAAGGAACGCTTTTATGGTAGAATTCAAGGACGTTCGGATGGTCTATAAGAACACGAACGCCGTGGCGCTCGATGGCGTGAGCTTTTCGATCAGCGACGGGGAGTTTGTGTTTCTGGTCGGACCCTCCGGCAGCGGAAAGACCACGGTCATCAAGCTGCTCACGGGCGAGGAGCGCATCACGGACGGCGAGCTCAACGTCAACGGCTTCGATCTGAAAAAGATCCGCCTGCGCCGCCTGCCGCGCCTGCGCCGCACGCTGGGCGTCATCTTCCAGGATTTCCGCCTGATCGACAAGATGACGGTGTTTGAAAACGTGGCCTTTGCCATGCGCGTCGTCGGCGCGCGGAAGAGAGAGATTAACAAGCACGTGCCGCAGGTGCTCGAGCTGGTCGGTCTCGCCGGCTATG
>JAFRDQ010000003.1 GCA_017411225.1 Oscillospiraceae bacterium | reverse complement strand
CGTGGTGCTGCTCCTCGGCGGGCGCACCGGGCGCGACGGCTGCGGCGGCGCCACCGGCTCGAGCAAAAAGCACACTCTCTCCTCGCTGGAGACCTGCGGCGCAGAGGTGCAGAAGGGCAACGCCCCCGAGGAGCGCAAGCTCCAGCGCCTGTTCCGCAATGCGGAGGCGTCGCGGCTCATCAAGCGCTGCAACGACTTCGGCGCGGGCGGCGTCTCCGTCGCGATCGGCGAGCTGGCCGAGGGGCTGGAAATTGACCTCAACCGCGTGCCGAGAAAGTACGACGGGCTCGACGGCACGGAGCTCGCAATCAGTGAATCGCAGGAGCGCATGGCCGTCGTCGTCGCGGCGGAAGATCAGGATCGCTTCATGGCGCTCGCGCAGGAGGAAAACCTCGAGGTGACGCCGGTCGCCGTCGTGACGGAGGCAAAGCGCCTCGTCATGCACTGGAACGGCAGGGACATCGTGAACCTCTCGCGCGCCTTCCTCGACACGAACGGCGCCGAGAAGCACATCACCGCCGAGGCCGCCCCCGCCGTCACGCCGAAGCAGGCCATCCCGACGGACTTCGCCGAGGGCTTTGCGAGCCTCATGGGCGATCTCAACGTCTGCTCCAAGCGCGGCCTCGTCGAGCGGTTTGACTCCACGATCGGCGCGGGCACGGTGCTCATGCCCTTCGGCGGCAAGCTGCAGCTGACCCCGAGTCAAGCGATGGTGCACAAGCTCCCGGTGCTCGAGGGCGAGACCGAGACCTGCTCCTTCATGGCGTGGGGCGGCAACCCCTATATCCTCGAGCAGAGCCCCTACCACGGCGCGTATCTCGCGGTGGTGGAATCCTGCGCCAAGCTGATCGCCACCGGCGCGGACTTCAACGACATTTATCTCTCCTTCCAGGAATATTTCGAGCGCCTCGGCAATGATCCGAAGCGCTGGGGCAAGCCCCTCGCCGCCCTGCTCGGCGCGTTCAAGGCGCAGCTGGGTCTCGGCGTCGCCGCCATCGGCGGCAAGGACTCCATGTCCGGCAGCTTCGAGGATCTCGATGTGCCGCCGACGCTCGTCTCCTTCGCGGTGACGACGGGGCGCACCGTGGACGTGCTGCCGAACGTGTTCGCCCTGCCGGGCGACGAGGTCGTGCTCCTCGCCCCGGAATACGACGAAAACGGCCTGCCCACGACCGGCAGCCTCCTCGAGCTGTTCGATCAGGTGAACGCCATGATCCGCTCGCAGGACGCCGTGGCGGTCTGGACGCCGGGCTTCGGCGGCGTGGCCGAGGCCGTGTTCAAGATGGGCATCGGCAGCGGCATGGGCTTCAACTTCTATCAGGACGTCGATCTCGAGACGATCTTCGGCTGGAAATACGGCGCGTTCGTCGTGGAGCTGGCCCCCGGCTCGGAGGCGCCGGATGGCGCAGTTTCCCTCGGCGTCGTGAGCGGCCAGCCCGATATCCTGCGCGGAACCGAGCGCGTGCCGGACAGCGCGTGGATCGGCTATGAGACGAAGCTCGAGAGCGTCTATCCCTGCAACATCCGGCAGGATCAGGGCGAGATCGAGGCCTTCCTCTACGAGGGCGGCATGAAGGCAGCGCCGATCGTGAGGACCGCGAAGCCCAAGGTGCTCATCCCCGTCTTCCCCGGCACGAACTGCGAATATGACAGCGCCCGCGCCTTCCGCGAGGCGGGAGCGGAGCCGGAGATCTTCGTGGTCAGAAACCTCACGAGCGACGACATTGCCCGCTCCGCTGAGCGCTTTGTCAAGGCGGCGGATTCCTCCCAGATGATCTTCCTGCCGGGCGGCTTTTCCGGCGGCGACGAGCCGGACGGCTCGGGCAAGTTCATCACGGCGTTCTTCCGCGGCGGCGCGGTGAAGGACGCGGTCACGCGCCTTCTCGACGAGCGCGGCGGACTCATGGCCGGCATCTGCAACGGCTTCCAGGCGCTCATCAAGCTCGGCCTCGTGCCCTACGGCAAAATTCTCGACACGGACGAGACCATGCCGACCCTGACCTACAACACCATCGCCCGCCACCAGTCGCGCATCGTCTACACGCGCGTCTGCTCCGATCTCTCCCCGTGGCTGCAGAACGCGGAGCTCGACGGCGTTTACGCCGTGCCGATCTCGCACGGCGAGGGACGCTTCCTCGCCGACCCCGCGCTGATCGCGGAGCTTGCCAAAAACGGCCAGATCGCCACGCAGTACGTCGACTTCTGGGAAGAGCCCACGGCGGACGTGCGCTTCAACCCCAACAACTCCGTCTGCGCCGTGGAGGGCATCACCAGCCCCGACGGCCGCGTCTTCGGCAAAATGGGCCACGCCGAGCGCGTCGGCACGGATCTCTACCGCAATGTGCCGGGCGCGTTTGACCTTGGCATGTTTGCATCGGCAGTCGAATTCTTTGATTAACGTATATCAGTTGTTAGTTGTTAGCTGTTAGTTGTTAGTTATTAGTTGATGGTGTCTCCGACGGATTTGAATCAGCCGCCGAAGGCGGCACCTTCAACTAACAACTTAAAACTAAAAACTTACAACTCTTCACTCTCATTTATAAGGAGGATCTTTCCATGGCTTATTTCTTCCCCACCGCTTCCCATACCTTTAATGAATATCTGCTCGTTCCGGGCTATACCTCCCTGGAGTGCAGACCGGAGAACGTCTCCCTGCGCACGCCGCTCGTGCGCTACCGCAAGGGCGTCGAGGAGCCCGCGATGCACCTGAATGTGCCGATGGTCTCCGCTGTCATGCAGGCCGTCTCCGGCGACAAGCTCGCCATCGCCCTCGCGCAGGAGGGCGGCGTCAGCTTCATCTACGGCTCGCAGTCGATCGAGGAAGAGGCTGCGATGGTCGCGCGCGTGAAGAGCTACAAGGCGGGCTTCGTCCGCTCCGACTCGAACATCGCGCCCGAAGCCACGCTCGCGGACGTGCTCGCCCTGCACGCGGCGACCGGACACTCCACCGTCGCCGTCACCGAGGACGGCACGGCTGACGGTAAGCTGCTCGGCATCGTGACGAGCCGCGACTACCGCGTGAGCCGCATGACCGGCGACGAAAAGGTCGCCACCTTCATGACGCCGCTCGAAAAGCTCGTCACCGCCCCCGAGGGCACGAGCCTGAAGGAAGCCAACGACATCATCTGGGATCACAAGCTCAACGCCCTGCCCATCGTCTCGAAGGACGGCAGGCTCGTCTCCTTCGTCTTCCGCAAGGACTATGACCAGCACAAGGCCAAGCCCAACGAGCTGCTCGACGAGCACAAGCGCTTCGTCGTCGGCGCCGGCATCAACACGCGCGACTATGCCGAGCGTGTGCCCGCCCTCGTCGAGGCCGGCGTGGACGTGATCGTGATCGACTCGTCCGAGGGCTACAACGAGCGGCAGAAGATCACGCTCTCGTGGATCCGCGAGCATTACGGCGACACCGTCAAGGTCGGCGCGGGCAACGTGATCGACGCCGACGGCTTCCGCTTCCTCGCCGACTGCGGCGCGGACTTCGTGAAGGTCGGCATCGGCGGCGGCTCGATCTGCATCACGCGCGAGACCAAGGGCATCGGCCGCGGTCAGGCCACGGCGCTCATCGAGGTCGCGCAGGCCAGAGACGAATACTTCAAGGAGACCGGCATTTACGTGCCCGTCTGCTCCGACGGCGGCATCGTCCATGACCACCACATCACGCTCGCCCTCGCCATGGGCGCGGACTTCGTGATGCTCGGGCGCTACTTCGCGCGCTTCGACGAATCCCCCTCCCAGAAGGTGAACGTGAACGGCACGCTCATGAAGGAATACTGGGGCGAGGGCTCCAACCGCGCGCGCAACTGGCAGTGCTACGATCTCGGCAATTCGAAGCGGCTGAGCTTTGAAGAGGGCGTGGATTCCTATGTCCCCTACGCCGGTCCGCTGAGCGACAACGTCCAGCTCACGCTTGCAAAGGTGCGCAGCACCATGAGCAACTGCGGCGCGCTCACCATCCCCGAGCTGCAGGAGAAGGCGAGACTCACGCTCGTGAGCAGCGTCTCCATCGTAGAAGGCGGCGCGCACGACGTCGTGCTCAAGTCCACCAACCAACCGGTATAAGATCTGCCGTGTCCGGATTCTGCCGTAGACTAACTATCAAAAGTCAAGCGGAAAACGGCGGATTGAACACGGGATAAAAAAGGGCGCAAAAGGGAGAGTGTCCGGCAGGGCACTCTGAGCAGATGGCAGGAAAAGTTATGCG
>JAFRDQ010000025.1 GCA_017411225.1 Oscillospiraceae bacterium | reverse complement strand
TCGACTCGCTGGAGGTGGACCCCACCGCGAACGACGGGCAGCGAATCTATTATAACAGCCGGCGCTTCCAGTTTTACACGGCGGAACTCCGGGCGGTGCTGCTCGGGCGCGAGGTGCTGCACGTGCTGCTGCAGCACAATGCGCGGCGGCAGGGGCGAAACCCGGAGCTCTGGGCGCGGGCAACCGAGGCCGTGACGAGCGAGCTGCTGCGCTCCGACGGGTTCTCTCTCCCGGCGGACACGCAGAAGGCGCCGGAAAACACGCCGCTGAACGCCGAGGCGGTCTATGCCGCGCTCAAGGCGGCAGAGCCGAACGATCCGACGCAGGACGAGCAGGAGGACGACGCCCGTCCCTCCGACGCGCGCGACCGGCGCGAGGGAAAGCCGAAGGAGCGGGAGATCCCGCCCCTGCCCGGCACGACGACGGAGAGCCGCGTGCGGCCGCTGGGCGACACGGGTCTGGCCGACTCGATCAAGGGGCTTTCGGATCTGCTTCAGGAATCGGTGAACCTCGACTACGACTGGTTTCCGGGCGACACGATCCGCAACGGGATCTTAAAGCACGAGTTTCGCGCCTACCCGGTGCCGTACGCGGAAATTCTGCTCGACACGAGCTACAGCGTGGACGCCGCGATGCTCAAGAGCTTCGTGCGCGCCTGCAAGGCGCTGATGCGCGACGCGGTGATCAGCGTGGGCTGCTTCGACACGAAGTTTTACGGCTTTCAGGAGATCCGCAAGATTCAGGATATTGACAACATGACGTTTCAGGGCGGCGGCGGCACGGACTTCACCGTGGCGGTCAATGCCTTTACGGGGGACGCGGAGAACCAGATCATCTTCACCGACGGCTACGGCATCCTGCCCGAGGAGCGGTGCGACGCGATCTGGGTCGTTTACGGCACGATGGCCGTGCACCCGAAAGGCGGGCGCGTGATCTACGTCGACCCCTTTAAGAAAGTTTACGCGAGCCGGGACGAGAAGCTCACCTTCGCCGCCGAATCGCAGGAATGGAGGAGCATATGAAAGCTGGATTTCTCACCTCGGAGCAGGTGTTTTCCGAGCGCGGGCTGGGTCTGTTTGCCCGCATTGACGCGCTCGCGAAGGCGACGGACTTCGCCCTTGCGCTCTCGGACGACGACGGATTTTTCATCGAGGGCGGAAGTTATGTAAACTACTATCTGCAGGGCGGCACTTCTGTCTCCCGCTTCGGCAAGGCGGAAAAATGCGAGCTCTCCGCGGTTCGCCCGGCGATCCTGCTCGAGCCGGAGGAGACGGCGCAGCTTCGCAATCTCCGCGAGGAGAACGGCGTGGTGCTGTGCGAATATGGCGAATACCCGCAGATGGTGATCGACGAGAGTCTGCGCGAGATGGCGGAGCACGATCTCCCGGCGGGGGCGCTCGCGCCGTCCGGCAAGACCTACACCCTCCCCGGCGGGAAAACGGCGGCGGAGTATTTGATGAACGGCAAGAAGCTGATTGCCGTTCCGATTTCGACCAATCTGACGCTGGGCTTTCTGCAGCTGTCGAGCGGGCTCTGCCGCACCTACGGCGAGCCGGTGACGCTCGAGGTGCGGCCGGTGACGTGGTATTATGACGCGGCGGCGCAGCTGCTGATTGCGAGAGACGCGATCACGGCGGGCTTTTCTTATGAGGAGGCGGCGGCGTATCTCGCAGACGGGTTCTTAAAGGAGCTGCGAGTGACGGAGGTGGAGGAGGCTGAGGCCTATCCCTTCCGGTATGAGGAGCACGACGAGCTGGACGTGATCCGCGCTTACCTCAAGGCGAACATCCCGGTATTCCTGCACGGTCTCTCCGGCGACGGCAAGAGCGACCGCGTGCGGCAGATCGACCCGCAGGCGCTGGACATTGAGCTCGTGAACGAGAACCCGGAGAGCATCAACGGCAAGACGATTTACAACGAGGCCAAGGACGAGATCCGCGAGATCAAGCCCGTGTGGCTCGTGCAGCTGGAAAAGCTCTGCGAGGACGGCGAGATGCACGTGCTGTTCTTCGACGAGCTCACGAACGCGACGAAGCAGACGCAGAGCGTGATCTTCAAGATCGTGCTTGAGCGCATCGTAAACAACCGCTGGAAGCTGCCGGAAAACGCGCGGATCATCGCCGCCGGCAACGACCGGGCGGAGTCGACCGTGAGCCACGATCTGGCCGAGCCGCTTTTCGGCCGCTTCGCGCATGTTTACATCCGCACGACGGTGGAAAACTGGATGCCGTGGGCGGTGAAAAATCAGCTCAACCCCTATGTGCTGGAGTTTCTGGCAAACAACGATCTCTATCTGCGCACGCCGTATACCGGCACGGAGCCGAACGCCGATCCGCGCCGCTGGGAGCTGGCCTCGCGCGTGCTGGACAGCTCCGGAAACGACTTTGCGCTCCTGCCCGCGATCGTGGGCCGCGAGCCCGCGGACGCGTTTCTCAAGTTCTTCAAGGCGCAGCGGCAGCTGACGGCGCTCGGCAATTACACCGACGCGGAGCTTAAGCGCTTCAGCACGGCGCGGAAATATCAGATCGCGCAGCAGTGCCTGAATCTCGCCCCGGCAAAGCCGTACGAGGCGCGGTCAATGGTCGAGCGGCTGGGCTCGGAGTTCCTCGCATGGTTTGATTATGTTTGGGGACGGAAGAAAGAAAAATAAGGAGAAGAACACCTATGTGGGCGGAGGACGCCGTATTTTATCAGATTTATCCCCTCGGGCTATGCGGAGCGCCGTGGGAACATGACGGGAAGGTTGTGCATCGGCTGGAGCGGATCGAGCAGTGGATCCCGCACATTGCAAAGCTCGGAGCGAATGCCGTGTACCTCTCCCCTGTTTTTGAAAGCGACAGCCACGGCTACGACACGCGCGATTACCGCGCGGTGGACTGCCGACTCGGGACGAACGAGGATCTGCGCCGTCTGGTCGATCAGATGCACGCGCAGGGCATCCGCGTGGTGCTCGACGCGGTGTTCAACCATGTGGGCCGCGGGTTCTGGGCGTTTCGGGACGTGCAGGAGAAGAAGTGGGACTCGGCCTACAAGGATTGGTTTTATGTAAACTTCGACGGGGACTCGGCGTGGCACGACGGGTTCTGGTACGAGGGCTGGGAGGGCCACTATGAGCTTGTGAAGCTGAACCTGCGCAATCCGGCGGTGGTCGACTATCTGCTGGACACTGTGCGGTTCTGGATCGACGCCTTTGACATCGACGGGCTGCGGCTGGACGTGGCCTACTGTCTGGAACCGGAGTTTCTGCGGCGGCTGCGGCAGTTTGCGGACTCTTGCGGGCGTGATTTCTTCCTGCTCGGCGAGACGCTGCACGGCGACTACAACCGCTGGATGGGCGACGGCCTTCTGCACAGCGTGACGAATTATGAGTGCTACAAGGGGCTGTGGTCGGCGCTCAACAGCCGGAACCTGTTTGAGATTGTGCACAGTCTCAAGCGGCAGTTCGGCCCGGAGCCGTGGACGCTCTACAAGGGGCGGCACCTGCTCTGCTTTGCCGACAACCACGACGTGACGCGCGCGGCGAGCATCTTAAATGACCCGAACCACCTGCCGCTGCTCTATGGGCTGGTGTTCGGCATGCCGGGGATCCCGTGCGTGTACTATGGCAGCGAGTGGGGGCTGGAGGCGAAGAAGCAGCCCGGCGGGGACTGGAATCTGCGCCCCGCGATCGAGACGCCGGAGTGGAACGCGCTGACGGATCGGATCGCCGCGATGGCGAAGGCGCACCGCGACAGCGCGGCGCTCTGCTGGGGCGATTTTCAGGAGCTCGTGCTCACGAACCTGCAGACGGTGTTTCGCCGCCGCGCGGGAGATGAGCAGGTGCTCGTGTGCGTCAACGCGGACGCGAATCCCTACTTTGCCCGCTTTGACTGCGGCGCCGCGGCAGCGACGGATCTGCTCACGGGGCAGACAGTGCGCCTCGACGGCGGCCTGGAGCTGGAAGGATACAGTGTGAAATATCTGAAAACCATCTGAAAGGAGAAGAAAAACATGAAGTACAAAATCTTTGGCGGACAGATGCCCGCGGTGACTGTGCGGCTGGACGCCGGCGAGAGCGTTTACACGCAGGCCGGCGGCATGGCCTGGATGACTGAGGGCATCACGACGGAAACGAACCTCAAGGGCGGGCTCGGCAAGAGCATCGGCCGCCTGTTTTCGGGCGAGAGCCTGTTCATGGCGACCTACACCGCGCAGAAGGAGGCCGACATCACCTTCGCCGCCTCCCTGCCGGGCGAGATTCGTCCCTTCCGGATCGCTCCGGGACAGGAATACGTCGCGCAGAAGGGCGCGTTTCTGTGCGCGACGCCGGGCGTGACGCTTTCGGCCAATATCTCCGGCGTGAAGAGCGGACTTTTCGGCGGCGAGGGCTTTGTGCTGCAGCGGCTGAGCGGCGAGGGGCTCGTGTTTCTCGAGCTCGACGGCGCGATTCAGGAGATCGACCTGCAGCCGGGCGAGAAGATCATCGTCGACACCGGCAACGTCGCCCTCTTTGAGTCGCAGGTGAGCTACTCGGCGCAGATGGTCAAGGGCTTTAAGAACATCCTCTTCGGCGGCGAGGGACTCTTCCTCACGACGCTGACCGGCCCGGGCAAGGTCTGGCTGCAGACGCTGACGGCGTCGGAGATCGCACGGCGGGTCATTCCGTTTATTCCGACGAGCACAAATTAATTATCTCTGACAAATAAAAGTACTTGACACCCGCCTCTCGGGGGAGTATAATGTGCAGGCTGTAAAGGCAAAGCACTATACACCCCGGGAGGCGAAACCATGCCCGACGAAACGGTACTGCGGACAATGCTGTTCGATTTCTACGGCGAGCTGCTGACAGATAAGCAGCGGGAATACTTCGACCTCCACTACAACGCGGATCTCTCGCTCGCGGAGATCGCGGAGAGCAGCGGCATTTCGCGGCAGGGTGTGTGGGACATCATTCGGCGGGCGGAGGCCACGCTCCGGGAGACGGAGCGGAAAACCGGTCTGGTGCGGCGCTACGGCGCGCAGCGTCAGACGCTCCGGGAGATCGAGCAGAAGCTGCAGGCGCTGCAGTCCATCACGGACGGCGAGGCAAAACAGCTTGTGCAGGAGATCGCGGGGCAGGTTGCGGAGCTGAAAGGATAAGCAAATGGCATTTGAATCTCTTTCGGACAAGTTAACAGAGGCCTTCAAGCGACTGCGCGGCAAGGGCCGTCTGACAGAGGCGGACGTCAAGGAGGCCATGCGCGAGGTGAAGCTCGCGCTGCTCGAGGCGGACGTGAACTTCAAGGTCGTGAAGGACTTCGTCAAGACCGTTACGGCCAGAGCCACGGGCGCGGATGTGCTCGAGAGCCTCTCCCCTGCGCAGATGGTCATCAAGATCGTGAACGAAGAGCTCTGCGCGCTCATGGGCAGCGAGAATCAGAAGCTGAACATTTCGAGCAAGAGCCCCAGCGTCGTGATGCTGGTGGGTCTGCAGGGCGCGGGCAAGACGACCAACGGCGCGAAGCTCGCCGGTCTCATGCGCAAGCAGGGCAAGCGCCCGCTGCTGGTGGCCTGCGACGTGTATCGCCCGGCGGCGATCAAGCAGCTCGAAACCGTCGGCGCGCAGCTGGAGATCCCCGTGTTCCAGATGGGACAGGGCAATCCCGTGGAGATCGCCAAGGCGGGCATTGAGCACGCGAGAAAGCACGGCAATGATCTCGTCTTCCTCGATACGGCAGGCCGCCTGCACATCGACGAGACGCTGATGCAAGAGCTTCAAAACATCAAGGAGGCCGTGGACCCGGCGGAGATCCTGCTCGTGATCGACGCGATGATCGGCCAGGATGCCGTGGCGACCGCGACGGCCTTTGACGAGGCGCTGAACGTGACCGGCGTGATGCTCACGAAGCTCGACGGCGACGCCAGAGGCGGCGCGGCGCTGAGCATCAAGGCGCTGACCGGAAAGCCCATCAAATTCGCGGGCATCGGCGAGAAGCTCGACCAGATCGAGCCCTTCCACCCCGACCGCATGGCCAGCCGCATCCTCGGCATGGGCGACGTGCTCACGCTGATTGAGAAGGCCGAGCAGGCCTTCGACGAGAAGAAGGCCGAGGAGCTGGCAGAGCGCCTGCGCCAGAACAAGTTTACGCTGACGGACTATTACGATCAGCTGCAGCAGCTCAAGGGCATGGGTTCCCTGCAGGACGTGGCCGGGATGATCCCGGGCATGGACGCCAAGGCTTTGCAGGGCGCATCCTTCGACGAGAAGGCTATGGGCCGCATCGAGGCGATCATCCAGTCGATGACGCCGTATGAGCGCGAGAACCCGAACGTGCTCAACTCCAGCCGCAAAAAGCGCATCGCCGCGGGCTCCGGCACGACGGTGGTGGACATCAACCGGCTGCTCAAGCAGTTTGAGATGATGCAGAAGCTGACGCAGCAGATGACGAACATGACCAAGCGCCGCAAGGGCAAGAAAGGCGGCATGGGCGGTCTCGCCGGACTCGGCAACCTCTTCGGAGGCGGGGGCGGCAATCCGTTCGGGCTGTAAAAATCGTTTTCTCCACCCGCTGGGGTGATGAGATATAGAAAGAACACTATGGAGGTGAAATGACAATGGTCAAGATCAGACTTCGCAGAATGGGCGCCAAGAAGAATCCCTTCTATCGCATCGTGGTGGCGGATTCCCGCTCTCCCCGCGACGGCAGATGCATCGAGGAGATCGGTTACTACGATCCCCTGTCCGCCGACAAGAAGATCAAGGTGGACACCGCGCGCGCTGAGTACTGGATCAACAACGGCGCTCAGCCGACCGATACCGTCCGTGCGCTGCTGAAGAAAGCCGCCGACGCCGAGTAAGGAGTAACATCTCGCAATGAAAGAACTGTTGACCTATATCGTGCAGAGCCTCGTGGATCATCCGGACGAGGTCTCTGTGACCGAGCGCGAAGCCGACGGCGAGTTCGTCTTTGAGGTGCGCGTCGCCGACGGCGATATGGGCAAGGTCATCGGCCGTCAGGGTCGGATCGTCAAGCAGATCCGCATCCTCATGAAGGCTGTCGCCCAGAAGCAGGGCAAAAAGGTGTCCGTCGAGATTCTCGACTGATACAACATGTGGGTTATGGGGGAGTCAAATCCCCCTTTCCCGCTTTTTAGGGGGAAACGCTGAGCAAATCGCCGCACATATCTAATCGGCGTTTTTTCCGCCTGAGTTCGTTGAAAAACCTTGAAAGCCACAAAGGATTCCTGCGGTTTTTCATCTTCCTCAGACGAAAAAACCGCTCGCTTATCTAAGCGCTTCGATTTGCCCAGCGCTTTCCGTTTTCTCCTGTAACCTCAACGTTGCGGGAGCCTTTGCATATAAGGAGAATTTATGACAAAGAAATTTCTGGAAGCCGGGAAGATCGTAAACACCCATGGCGTGCGCGGTGAAGTGCGCATCACGCCGTGGGCCGACAGCGCGGATTTTCTCAAACGGTTTCGTGTTTTTTATATCGACGAGCAGCCCGTGAAGGTGCTGCGCTCTCGCGTGCACAAAACGCAGCTGATCGCGCAGCTGGAGGGCATCGAGGACGTGAATGCCGCCATGGCGCTCAAGAACAAGGTCGTCTGCATCGACCGCGCGGACGCGAAGCTCCCGGACGGGCGCTTTTTCGTGCAGGATCTGATCGGTCTGCCCGTGCATTCCGATGCAGGAGATGACCTCGGCACGCTCGCCGAGGTGCTGGATCTGCCGCAGGGGCAGGTTTACATCGTGCGCGGCCAGCGGGAGATTCTGATTCCCGACGTGCCGGACTTTATTTTGGATTTGAACCCGGAGACGGGATTAACGGTACACCTGATCGAGGGAATGTGAGATGAGCGATTACCGCATTGATATCTTGACTTTGTTTCCCGATTCGATCCGGGGCGTGCTGGGCGAGAGCATTCTCGGCCGCGCCGCGGCGAAGGGGATTCTGGACATTCGCTGCCACCAGATCCGGGATTACACCGAAAACCGCCAGCGGCAGGTGGACGATTATCCCTACGGCGGCGGCTGGGGGCAGGTGATGAACGCGCAGCCGCTGAAAAGCTGTCTGGACGCCGCGCTCGCGGACGCCGATGGGCTGCGGACGCGCGTGATCTATCTCTCCCCGCAGGGGCAGCCGTTCAACCAGGCGAAGGCCCGGCAGCTCAAGGCGGATTACGACCATCTGGTGCTGGTCTGCGGCCATTATGAGGGCGTGGACGAGCGTTTCATCGAGGAATGCGTGGACGAGGAGCTCTCGCTCGGCGACTTTGTGCTCACGGGTGGGGAAATCGCGGCGATGGCCGTGGCCGACTGCGTGTGCCGTATGGTGCCGGGCGTGCTCGCCGACGAGCAGTGCTACACCGGCGAGAGCCACTGGGACGGGCTGCTGGAATATCCGCAGTACACGCGCCCCGAGGAGTGGGAAGGCCGGAAGGTGCCGGAGGTGCTGCTGAGCGGCAACCACGGCGAGATTGAGGAATGGCGGCGGATGCAGAGTCTCGAGCGGACGATGAAAAAGCGGCCGGATCTCTTTGCGGCCTTCGAGCCGGACGCGGCGGATCTGAAGCGGATCGAGCACATCAAAAAGCAGCAAAACCGCCGGAAGCTCTCGGAGCCCCTCACCTGCCGGAAGGCGGAGGCGGCGGATCTCGGCGCGATCATGGAGATCGTGCGGCAGGCGCGAAACAGCCTGAAAAAGCACCGCGTCGACCAGTGGCAGGGCGAATATCCGACCGAGGAGCTGCTGCGGTCGGACATTGAAAACGGCGTGTGCCACGTGCTCTGCTACAAACAGGAGATCGCGGCGTTTCTGGTGCTGACGCCGGGGCCGGAGGAGGGCTATGACGAGCTGACGGACGGCAAATGGCACTCGGAGATGCCCTACGCGGTGGCGCACCGGAGCGCGGTGAAGAGCGACTTTCGCGGCACGGGCACGTCGAAGGCGCTGCTGGACGCGGTGGAGACGCTGGCCAGAGAGATGGGAGCGACCGCCGTACGCACGGACACGCACCGGAAGAACAAGGCCATGAAGGAGCTGCTCGGCAAATGCGGCTACCGCTTCGCGGGAAACGTGATGGTGACCAGCGAGCCGGGGCACGATCCGAGACGGCAGGCGTTTGAAAAAGAGCTGTAAACAGTGTGGAGTGTGGAGTGTGAAGTGTGGAGTTTAAAACAATCGGTTTCAATCGTCGCCGCAAGGCGACACCTCAACTCCACACTCCTAACTCCTAACTCCTATCTGTTGCAAAAGAGGCTTCCCATGAACTTAACCAACCCATCTGAATTGAAACTCCTTCTGGGAAAGCACGGCTTCCGCTTCTCGAAGGCCATGGGGCAGAACTTTCTGATTGCCTCGTGGGTGCCGGAGCGGATTGCCGCTGAGGCCGGGATTGACGAGTGCACAGGTGTGCTGGAGGTCGGGCCGGGCGTTGGCTGTCTGACGCATGAGCTTGCGCAGTACGCCGGAAAGGTGCTCGCGGTGGAGCTGGATCAGCGGCTGCGCCCGGTGCTCGCCGAGACGCTCTCCGACTGCGAGAACGCGGAGGTTCTCTTCGGCGACGTGCTCAAGCAGGATCTGCCCGCGCTCGTGCGAGAAAAATTCGAGGGTCTGCGGCCTGTGGTGTGCGCAAATCTGCCGTACAACGTGACCTCCCCCCTGCTCACCGCGTTTCTGGAGGCGGGATGCTTCGAGACCGTGACGGTGATGATCCAGCGCGAGGTGGCAAAGCGCCTCTGCGCCAGGCCTGGGACGGCGGACTACGGCGCGTTCACGGTGTTCACGCAGTGGCACGCGGAGCCCGAGATTCTCTTTGACGTCTCGCCCGGATGCTTTCTGCCCGCGCCGAAGGTGACGAGCAGCGTGGTGAAGCTCACCGTGCGCAAGGCGCCGCCGGTGGAAGTCATGAGCGAGAAGCGCTTTTTCTCCGTGGTGCGCGCGGCGTTTAACCAGCGGCGCAAGACGCTCTTGAACGCGCTCTCGGCGGGCTTAAACGGCTTTACGAAGGAGCAGCTCGCGCAGGCGATCTCCGACTGCGGTCTGGACGAAAAGGTGCGCGGCGAGGCGCTTGGAATCGCAGCGTTTGCGCGGCTTTCCGACCGGCTTGACGCGATGGCAAAGGAGACGACGGTATGAGCTTTACAGGGGTCATTGTGAACACCGGGACGGTGCTTGCGGGCAGTCTGCTCGGGCTGCTGTTCAAGAAGGGCATTCCGGAGAAGGTGAACCGCGCGGTGATGATCGCGCTCGGGCTCTTCACGCTCTACATCGGCATGGACGGCGCGCTCGGCGCACAGAATGCCTTGATCGTGGTCGCCTCGCTCGTGCTGGGCGCGATCGTCGGGACGCTGCTGGACATTGACGGCGCGATCAACCGGCTCGGTCTCTGGGCGGAGCGCAAATTCAACCGCGGCGAGGGCGAGAAGGTCTCCCTCGCGGAGGGGTTCATGACGGCAAGTCTGCTCTTCTGCGTCGGGGCGATGACGGTCAACGGCGCGATCGAGGCCGGTGTGCAGGGCAAGAACACGCTCTTTTACACCAAGGCGCTGATGGATCTCTGCTCGAGCATGATGCTCGCGGCCGGACTCGGTCTCGGCGTGATGCTCTCGGCGGCATTTGTGCTGGTGTTTCAGGGGCTGCTCGTGCTGCTGGCCGGGTGGATCGCCCCGGCGCTGACGCCGGAGGCCATCGCGGAGATGACCGCGGCGGGCTCGCTGATCATGGTCGGGCTCGGTCTGAACCTGCTCGGCGTGACGAAAATCAAGGTCGCGGATTACCTGCCGGCGATCGTGTTCGCGCCGGTGATCTGCTGGATCGTTTCGCTGTTCTGAATGCAATTTTAAGGTTTTCGGATCACGATTGGCCGAGATCCAACACAAATTTGAATAAAAACACTGAGAATCCACAAAATCCGCGCCGGAAACGGCGCGGATTTGTGCGTAAAATGCATTGATTAATTTGCCATATTTGTGGTAATCTATGTGCGGTTCAAAAAGCATTATTTTTACAATGATTGGAAAGGAACGAAAACATGAGCAAAAAGTATGTCTATCTGTTTTCCGAAGGCAATGCCACCATGCGCGAGCTGCTTGGCGGCAAAGGCGCCAACCTCGCCGAGATGACCAACATCGGTCTGCCGGTTCCCCAGGGCTTCACCATCAGCACCGAAGCCTGCACCCAGTACTACGAAGACGGCCGCAAGATCAACGACGAGATCATGGCTGAGGTCATGCAGTACGTCGCCGAGATGGAGAAGATCAACGGCAAGAAGTTCGGCGATCTGCGCAATCCCCTGCTCGTCTCCGTCCGTTCCGGCGCCAGGGCTTCCATGCCGGGCATGATGGACACGATCCTGAACCTCGGCCTCAACGAAGACGTCGTCGAGCATCTTGCCGAAAAGTCCGGCAACCCGCGCTGGGCATGGGACTGCTACAGGCGCTTCATC
>JAFRDQ010000024.1 GCA_017411225.1 Oscillospiraceae bacterium | reverse complement strand
TCTCCGCTGGGCGCTCGGTTATAACGCCGTCAGCATCTCGGCGGCGGCTGCGGGTCTCCTGCATCCGTCCCTGTGCGCGATGGCCATGTCTCTGAGCTCCATCGGCGTACTGATGAACTCCCTGCGCCTGCAGAAGCTCGGGAAGAACAAGGAGCGTGACCGCTGATGAAAGACGCGGTTTTCAAAACCTATGTGAGGGGCATCTACTGCGTGGAGTGTCCGGAGAAGATCATCTTCGGCCTTCTGCAGACGCGCGGCGTCATCGACGCGGACGTGGCGTACTTCCAGTCCTTCGTCACGGTGAAATACGACCCCGCGCTCGTGTCCGAGGAAACGCTGCGCGAGGTTCTGGAGGAACTGGGCTATCCGCCCTTTGAGCGAAAGCCGACCGTTCTGGAGCGCATGGCGGCAAAGCTGAAGCATCTCGGAGGATCGGCATGAGCACGGAGATCTTTCAAAAACGGGTGGACGGCGTCATCTGTCCCAACTGCACGTATGAAATCAGCGCCCGCCTGAAACGGACAGCGGGCGTTTCCTCCGTGAAGACGAGCTACATCAAAAGCGAGGTCACGGCGGAGTATGATCCCGCGCAGATCACCGAGCCGGAGCTCGAGGCGCAGCTTGCCAAAATGGGCTACCCGGTCGGGAAGGGGAGAAGCAATCTCCTGTCCGACGCGCTGGGCGTCCTATGTATCGCTGCGCTGTATTTCCTGCTGACCTGGCTGACAGGGATCGTCCGTGTTCCCGCCGCGGAGCGCGGCATGTCCATGGGAATCGTGTTTCTGACGGGGCTTCTCGGCGGCGTCCACTGCATCGGCATGTGCGGCGGCATCATGCTCACGCAGCACAACGCCCTCGCCTACAACGGCGGCCGCCTGATCGGCTATACGATCATGGGCGGTGTCTTCGGGGCGGTGGGAAGCGCCCTGGTGTTCAGCGCGGGGTTGAAAAGCGCGGTGTTTGTTATCGCGGGTGGGCTCGTGATCCTCATCGGTCTTCAAATGTGGGGCGTGCCGCTCCTGCGCAGACTCCGACCCGGACTTCCGAGCCCCTGCGGACGAACCGGAAGACCCTTCGTCATCGGCCTGCTCACGGCGATCATGCCCTGCGGCATGCTCGCCTCCATGTGGTTCGTCGCGGCCTCGGCTGCATCTGCTGCAAAGGGCGCGGCGATCATGCTGGTGTTCGGTCTGGGCACCTGTGTCTGTATGCTGCTCTTCGGGCTCCTCGGCGACGCGCTGACCAGAAAATACAACAAATACATCCTCAAAGCCAGCACCATGCTCATCATCACCATGGGCTTGATGCTCCTGATCAAAGGCGTCCAAATGATCGCTTAAGAAGAGTCGTGCATGACGCTTCCGGAATTGACACTGCCATATTTGAGCAGTATAATTCTTCCAGCCTATTCGGTCGTATAAGGAGAGAGTCCAAATGCAGAACGCAAAACTGTTTCAAACGCTCATGCTGATCATATTGCTGGTTGTCGGGATCTTACAGTTTTTCGATACGCCGAAAGTCCTCGACTATCTTCTCGGCGTCACAGCCCTGATCTTCGGCCTCGCCGGATGGTTTTTTGTGAGGAAGTCATAGCGAAGCCTCGCAGAGTTCGATTCCCTGTACGCAGGAAAGCTGAAAAAATGAACATGAATGCTGCTATCATCCCAATCAATCGAAATTTGACGGAGGAATGAAACGTGGAAGCTGTTTGGAGCGCGCTTTATCAAGCGGCGAGGGCGGTGCAAAATCCCAGAGAGATCTCTGAAAGAATTTATGCCGGCGGCGTGGCAGCTGCGATAGAATCCGCGAGCGGGAGGATTTACACAGGCGTATGCATAGACACCTCCTGCACGCTCGGAATCTGCGCAGAGCGAAACGCGATGTTCAACATGATCACGAACGGTGAGCATGAGATCCGGCGTGTGCTGACGATCATGCCGGATGGGAAAACCGGAGCACCGTGCGGCGCTTGCAGAGAGTTCATGACCCAACTGATGCCGGGGAATTATCACGGCGTCGAGATCATGCTGGACTATGAGGATGAAAAAGTAGTGACACTCGGAGAACTCACTCCGGAATGGTGGATATAAAGTCCGGTTTCAAAGATATGGCACCAGAAAAGCCTTCCCCTTGAGGGGAAGGTGGCGCGGCGCCAGCCGTGACGGATGAGGTGGAAGCGTTGAATCAAACGAACAATCCTAAATTAAGAAGATACGCGCAAAAGCTGCGCCGCGATATGACAAAGGAAGAACGCCGAATCTGGTATGACTTCTTGAAACAGCTCCCGGTTACGGTCAACAGGCAAAAGGTCATAGGGTCATATATCGTAGATTTTTACTGTGCCTCGTGCAATCTGGTCATCGAATTGGACGGCTCACAGCACTATGAGGATGAAGCTTCCGCTGCTGATCGGGAGCGAGATCATATGCTGAATCAGCTTGGGATCACGGTCGTGCGGTATTCCAATGACGATATCAACCGAAATTTTGAAGAGGTGTGTGCCGATCTTCTGCGGCGGATGAATCTGCCAGGCGCGGAGGAAGCATGAAAAGACACCTCATCAGTCAGCCTTGCGGCTGACAGCTTCCCCTCAAGGGGAAG
>JAFRDQ010000023.1 GCA_017411225.1 Oscillospiraceae bacterium | reverse complement strand
CAGCGCAGACTTGGCGTCCTGACGCCGATGGAGAAGCATGAGTTGTGTCTAGCCGCATAAAAAAGCGGCCAGCAGCCGAAGCTGCTAGCCGTGAAAAACTTTTATATTATTTCATTGTCCTCTTGACGGGGTGCACCTCATGGGATCTGACCGGTTTTTTCATTCTACTTTCAGCGGATAAAAGTCAAGATAATCGGCAGAGACCATGCGGAACACCGTTCCGTTTCGCTCTCCCTGAAAGGCGGCGGCGTGTCCTTTGCCGTGGATGTGCCCGTAATAGCAGCGCTCCACCTGATACTGCTCAAGGAGCGCAAGGATTTCCGGGCATTCATAGCCCTGATAGATCGGCGGATAGTGGAGAAAGACGAGTTTTTTCCGCTCCCCTGCCGCCTTGAGCGAGGCTTCGAGTCTGCCGACCTCGCGGAGCATGATCTTGCGGTCATGCTCATCGCCGCGCTCCTCCTCGAAGAACCAGCCTCGCGTCCCGCAGATGGCGTATTCGCCGTATTCATAGAAATTGTTATTGAGGATCTGCATGTTCTCCATGCCGTTCTCCTCAAAGAAGCGGTAGGCCTTCGCGGCGGTGCTCCACCAGTAATCGTGGTTGCCCTTGAGGATGATCTTTCTGCCGGGCAGACGGGAGATGAAGCGAAAGTCCTCCAGCGCCGCCTCCATCGTCATGCCCCAGACCAGATCGCCGCAGAGAACGCAGACGTCCTCTTCCGTGAGGAGAGAAAAGCCGCGCTCAATTTTCTGCTGATAATCCGTCCAGCGTCCGCCGAAGATTTCCATGGACTTCGACCCATCCAGCGAGAGATGCAGATCTCCGATGGCAAAGAGCGACATGGCGTTTCCTCCTTTCCGAAAAATCCGGGAACGGAATTCCGTTCCCGGCTGTTTTTATGCCAAGAATGACTCGACGGCCTGCGGCATGGCCTCTTTTTCGACGACGCTGCCGAAACGCACCTCGCGCTGATCCAGACCCGCAAGCGGTGCGGGAGCCGGAATGCCGGTGGTCTCGGACAGACGGTCGATGAGCTGCACGCCCGGGGCGTCGGCATTGCCGCCGACAGCGCGAAGCACATGGTCGCAGAACTTAAACGGGCTTGCCGTGGATACCACAACTGCCGGCGTCTGGTCGCCGGTCTCGGCACGGTAATCCTCCAGCACCTGATAGGCCACAGCGGTGTGCGTGTCCATGAGATAGTGGTGCTCTGCCCAGACCCGGCCGATGGCGGCGCGGGTGCGCTCATCGTCGCAGAAGCCGCAGGAGAACTCCGCCTGCAGCTTCTCCAGCAGCGCGGCTGAAACCGTGTACTGCCCCTGCTCTCTCAACGCGCGCATATAGCCGTCCGTCTCCGGCGCGCTGCCGGAGAGCGTGAAGAGCAGGCGCTCGAGATTGCTGGAGACCAGAATATCCATCGACGGCGAGGCCGTGACGTGGAACGGGCGATTCTTATTATAGGTGCCGGTGCGGATAAACTCCGTAAGCACATTGTTTTCGTTCGATGCACAGACAAAGCGGTTGACCGGCAGGCCCATCTGCTTTGCGTACCAGCCGGCAAGGATGTTGCCGAAGTTGCCGGTGGGGACGACGAAGTTGATCTTCTCCCCCATCGTGATGCGTCCGGCATTCACCTCGTCACAATAGGCAGAGATATAATACACAATCTGCGGCAGCAGGCGTCCCCAGTTGATGGAGTTGGCCGAGGACAGGAACCAGCCGCGCTCGCTCAGACGCTCTGCCATGGCAGCATCGCCGAAGATCTGCTTGACGCCGGTCTGCGCATCATCAAAGTTGCCGTTTACAGCGCTGACGCCGACGTTCTGCCCCTGCTGCGTGACCATCTGCAGGCGCTGCACATCGGACACACCGCCGTGCGGATAGAATACCATAATCTTCGTGCCGGGTACGTCCGCGAAGCCCTGCAGAGCGGCCTTGCCCGTATCGCCGGAGGTGGCGACAAGGATGCAGACCTGACGCGTCTCTCCTGTCTTTTTCAGGGAAGCCGTGAGCAGGTGCGGCAGCATCTGCAGCGCCATATCCTTGAAGGCGCAGGTCGGGCCATACCACAGCTCAAGAAAGGACGTGTTCTCATTCAAAGACTTCACAGGCGCCACGGCGGGATCGTCAAACTGCGCGCCATAGGCGGAGGCCGCAAACTGCTCGAGCTCCGCAGAGGCGAATTCCTCCAGATAGAGTCCCATGATCTTCACAGCGCGGGAACGGTAGTCCAGCGCGCAAAGCTGGCGCAGATCATCCAGCGAGATGCTCGGGATCTGCTCCGGCACAAACAGGCCGCCGTCCGGCGCAAGGCCCTTTGCGATCGCGCCGGCGGCGCCGGTCTTTTGAAGGCTTCTGGTGCTGAAATAGTTCATCTGTAATCTCCCATTTCATTCAAAGGCGTTTTCAATCTGGCGGATCTGCAGCTTTCGGTATGGCATGTCCTCGGTGCCGTAGATCTCAATCACATCAAACCGCGGCTGCAGGTCGGTCTCGTGGGAAGCAAGCCACAGGGACGCAGCCGCGCGAACCCTGCGCTGCTTTCCTGTTCCGACAAACTCGCGCGCCTCGGCAAATTCTGCGCTTTTTCTCGTTTTCACTTCCACAAAGACCAGATACTCCCGATCGGATACGATCAGGTCAATCTCGCCGAAGCGGCAGGACCAGTTGCGCTCAACCGTGCGGTATCCCTGTTTGCGGAGGAACTTTTCCGCCTGCGCTTCGCCCCATTTTCCGGTGGATTTGATTTGATCGGAATGAATTGCCATATCAGTGCATCTTCTTCAAAAACGACGGGCGGTGAATCTCGCTCGGCCCGTATTCACGCAGCGCGGCATAATGCGCCGCCGTGCCATATCCCTTGTGCTTTTCAAATCCATACTGCGGAAAGCGCTCTGCCTGCTCGAGCATATAGCGGTCTCGCGTAACCTTGGCGAGGATGGACGCCGCTGCGATATCGGCGCACTTTCCGTCGCCCTTGACGACGCATTCCGTTTCATACGGCAGACCGGGATCCCGGTTGCCGTCCACGAGCACCAGCCCGGGCGTTCTCTCCAGCTGCTCCACCGCGCGGCGCATGGCGAGAAAGGTCGCGCCGAGGATGTTCAGCTCCTCGATCTCCTCAACAGATGAAAACGCGATGCCGTAGGTGATGGCAGAAGAGCAAATCAAATCATAAAGTGCATCCCGCTTTTTTTCCGTGAGTTTTTTGGAATCGTTCAGACCGGGGATCTCAAGCCCCGGCGGGAGCATCACGGCGGCGGCGCACACCGGCCCGGCGAGCGGGCCTCGGCCGGCCTCGTCCACACCGCAGATCGGCCCGCGGCCGGCGGCGATCAATTCGTTTTCATAGTCCCAGAGAGAAAGCTGCGTCATGCCCTCGCCTCCGGTATCTCCAGCGTGATGCGGCCGAGCTTGCCGGAGCGGTATTCATCCAGCAGCACAGCGGCCATGCGCTCGAGATCATATTCCCCGCCGGAGATGAGAAAGCCGCGCTTTTTCGCAGCCTGCTCCAAGAGCTCAAAGCCGTTTTTCTCCGCGTCGGGGCAGAACTTATATCGCTGCTCCACTGCATCCGGCGCTGTGAGCGCAAGGCGCTTGATAAAGTTTGCAGCCAGCGTCTCCCGGTCGAGCACCTCGGCCTTGATCGCGCCGGTGATGGCGAGAAGCTCGCCAACCTCCTGACTGTCGAAACGCGGCCAGAGAATGCCCGGCGTATCGAGCAGCTCAAGATCGCTCGATACTGTGATCCACTGCTTGCCGCGCGTGACGCCGGGGCGGTCTCCCGCAATGGCGGCCTTGCGGCGCGCAACCTGATTGATGAAGGTGGACTTGCCGACGTTCGGGATGCCGAGCACCATGACGCGCATGGCGCGGCCAACCTGACCCTTGGCGGCGTAGGCCTCCATCTTTTCCTTCAGGACCGAGCGCACAGAGTCGGCAAAGCCTTTGACGCCCTTGCCGCTGCGGCAGTCGGTTTCGAGCACGGCCATGCCCTGCTCGCGGAAGGCTTTGCGCCACTGGGCCGTCCATCTGGGATCGGCAAGATCGACGCGGTTCAAGATGACAATGCGCGGCTTGTCCCCGGCAAGGCGATCGATATCCGGGTTGCGGCTGGCCATCGGAATGCGCGCGTCCAGGATCTCGCAGACGGCGTCTACCTGCTTCATCTGCTCTTCGATCATCCGCTGCGCCTTGGTCATATGGCCGGGGAACCACTGGATATTCAGTTTTTCAAAATACTGATCCATAGATTGCAACCGTAATTTCTGATTAGTAGGGATCGACAGCGTTCCACTCGATGTTCTTGAGCGGGAAGACCGTGGCATAGACGCGGCCCATGATATAGCGCTTGTCGACCGCGCCGAGGCCGGCGGCTCGGCTGTCGGTGGAGGCATTGCGATTGTCGCCCATGACAAACACGCAGCCCTCCGGCACGGTGAAGGGGCCTTCAAAGTTCTCGCGCTCGTGCGTGAGCTCATTGACGTAGGGCTCGTTGATGGCAGTGTTGTCAATATAGACGATGCCGTTTTCAAAGTCGATGTTCACGGTCTGGCCCTCAAGGGCGATTACACGCTTGACGATCGGATCGTCCATGAAGGTGTCCTTGCGCAGAACCACAATGTCGCCCTGCTTCGGCTCATAGAACAGATTGCAGATGATGATCTTGTCGTTCTCCTCCAGTGTGGGATACATGGAGGAGCCCACGACATTGACCATGCGCGCGAGAAACACAAACACGAGCACACAGACGATCAGGGCCGCAATGATGCTGTTGATCCAGTCATAAAGATCCGCGCGTTTCGACGGCGCAGCTCCGGTTTTTTGTTCATCCATGATAAGTACCTCGGTTTCGATAAAATCACAAAATATATTATACACGAAAACCCGGCGTTCGGGCAACAAAAAAAGAGACCATCCGGTCTCTTTTTTTGTCGGTATTGTGCTCAGATGAGCTCCTTGACCTTCGCCTTCTTGCCGACGCGATCGCGCAGATAGTAGAGCTTCGCTCTGCGAACCTTGCCGCGGCGCACGGTGTCGACGGAGACGATCGTGGGAGAATGCACGGGGAAGACCTTCTCGCAGCCAACGCCGTAAGAGATGCGGCGCACGGTGATGGTCTCGTTGATGCCGCCGTGCTTCTTGGCGATGATGGTGCCCTCGAACGCCTGGTTGCGCTCGCGGTTGCCTTCCTTGACGCGGACGGTGACACGCACGGTGTCGCCCACACGCATGGCCGGCAGTTCAGGCTTCATGTACTGCTCGGTCAGAGTTTTGATGAGATCCATGATAAAATCCTTCCTTTATACAGACGTTCTTACCGGAGGGCTTCGCCGAGCCTCGGCAGCGGACCGCCGTGATCGCGCAGTTATGCTCTGCGCAAGCTCTGGTATTGTAACATAGGTTGAATGAAGATGCAAGATATTTTTCCGCGTAGATTCATAAAAAAATATCATAGCTATACAACCGTACTGAAATATGCTATGATAATTTAAACTGTAATACAATAATATAGAAAGGGGCTGACGGCATGACCAATTACTGCGGATATATGGGCAAGGTAATGCTGCTCGATCTCAGTACAATGAAGGCGGAGGAGTATCCATGGACGGATCGGGACCGCGAGCTCTATCTCGGCGGCAAGGCCATGGCCTCCAAGATTCTGTTTGACAACCTCACCGGCAAGGAAGATCCGCTCGGCCCGGAGAATCTGATCGTGATCGCAACCGGGCCGCTCACTGGCACGGGCGCGCCTTCCTCCAACCGGTTTGACATCTCCTCCCTCTCCCCGCTGACAGGGATTACCTCATCCTCCAACTGCGGCGGCAACTTCGGAAACTATCTGAAGAAAGCGGGCTATGACGCGGTCATTCTGCGCGGCAAATGTCCGGAGCCGACTTGGATCGAAATCTCCGAGGACGAGATCCTGTTCCACAGCGCGCAGGCGCTCATGGGTATGCGCACGACGGAGACGCAGGAGGTTATTCAGGCAGAGCTGAATGAGCGCGCCGGAAAAAAGCTCACCTGCGGTATCCTCGCCATCGGCCCCGCCGGAGAGCACATGGTTCGCTACGCCAGCGTCATCAGCGGCGAGCGCGCCGCCGGACGCGCCGGCATGGGCGCGGTGTTCGGCAGCAAAAACGTCAAGGCGATGGTCACCCGCGGCAACAAGCAGGTGACGGTCTACGATCAGAAGGCGCTGCAGGAGCACAACAAGAAGTGGGTCAAGGCGCTCAAGAATCACCCGATCACGGGCGATCAGCTGCCGAAGCTCGGTACGGCCGGACTCGTGAGCGGCATGCAGGTGAACCACCAGCTCTCCACGAGAAACTATTCCGCCGGCACCTTCGAGCATTTCGAGGAGGTCAGCGGCGAGGCGCTGGCCGAGGAGCAGAACATCAAGAACAACGGATGCCTCTACTGCACGATCCGCTGTGCGCGGCGCGTGAAGGTCGGCGAGCGTCAGGTAAAGGGTCCCGAGCTCGAAACGCTCGGTCTGCTCGGCGGCGGCATTGAAAACCGCAATCTGGAGCTGATTTGCCGCTGGAACTACGAGCTGGACGAGCTCGGCATGGACACGATCTCCTGCGCCGGCACACTCGCATGGGCGATGGAGGCAAACGAGAAGGGGCTCTGGGACAACGGGCTCAAGTTCGGCGAGGTCGACGGCATCAGTCAGGTGTTTGAGGACATCGCGCATCGCCGCGGCGTCGGCGCAGAGCTCGCTGAGGGCAGCAAACGTCTGAGCGAAAAATACGGCGGCACGGAATTCGCCATTCAGTCCAAGGGCATGGAGCTCGCGGCCTATGAGCCGCGCCGCAGCGTCGGTCAGGGGCTGGGCTACGCAGTCTCGAACCGCGGCGGCTGCCACCACACCGGCGGCTACCTCGTCGTGCTAGAGGGTCTCGGCCTGCACATCGACCCGCAGACGCCAAAGGGCAAGGCGGATCTGTGCATGTTCATGCAGGACGTGATGGAGGCGATCTCCATGGGCGGCCAATGTCTGTTCACATCCTACGCCGTGTTCCCGGGCTTTCTCATCTCCCGTCCGAACAACATCATCACAAAGGTAGTCAACTGGATTCTGCCGCACCTCGGCTGGGCGGTGCGATTTCTGAACAAGTTCCCGGAGATCGCGTTCTTCCATCTGCCGCTGATTCCGCACACGAAGGAGATTCAGCTGGCCACCGGCATGAAGCTCACGCTCGGCAGATTCATCCGCATGGGCGAGCGCAGCTACAACGTGGAGCGCGCCGTGAATGCGAAGTTCGGCGTCTCGGCGGAGAAGGACACGCTGCCGAAGCGGCTGACGCACGTGCAGCAGGATCCGAACGATCCGACGACGAAGGTGCCGCTGGAAAAGATGAAGAAAACCTATTACCGCGCCAGAGGCTGGTCCGGCGACGGGCTGCCGAGCGAGAAGAAGCTCAAGCGTCTGAGGATCGCCGCATGATCACGGTCAAGCTCTTCGGCACACTGCGCATCGACAGCGGCGTGAAGGAAGTGCAGACGGAGGCAAAGCGCGTAAAGGAGATATACGCTCCGGTGCTGGATGTAATCCGTGCAAAACAGCCGGACACCTGCATCACGCTCAAAACACTCAAGGGCTGCCGCATCGCCGTGAACGGCAATGCCGCCGCGCCGAATACGGCCCTGCAGCCGGGCGATCTCGTGTACCTCTTCCCCGCCGTTGCCGGCGGCTGAAAACGGAAAAACCCCACCGGCAGTG
>JAFRDQ010000022.1 GCA_017411225.1 Oscillospiraceae bacterium | reverse complement strand
TGTCATCCATATGACAGCCTCCTTTGATTTTGGTGCGGTTGGCAAACCCTCACCATCCTATCATTGGAGGTCTTTCTTTTCCACCTATAAGAGTTTAATCCCCCCGGCTGAGCCGGGGGTTCTTTGTCTCTGAAGAGCCAACAGAAGTGAGGCGAATTCGCAGAGTGTACGAATTCGCCTCACTTGAATCTTATCTTCCATTGGTTCTGCACGGGAGGGGCAAGCCCCTCCCCTACAATAAACCCGATCTTTACTTCGTATACGCCATCGTCAGGCCGTTGAAGATGCGGCCGACGACCTTGTGGATGTTGCCGAAGACGGTGGAGACTGCGTTGGTGATCGTGTAGGACGGGGTCGTGTAGGTTGCGTACGGCGTGACGACCTTGCCCCAGTGGATGACCGCGCCGCAGTCGGTGCAGTACTCGGTGCTGACGAGCTCCACGCCACAGGCGAGCTGCTTCGTCTCGCAGACATTCTTCGTGTGCTCATGGCGGCAGACGGTGTTGAGACTCATCAGCGCATCGAGCACGCGGTCGGCGATATAGACGTGGCCGTTGTGGTTCGGGTGTGCGTTCTTCAGGAAGCCCTTGATGTCCTTGACGATATCGACGAGGCTCGTTCCCTCGGGATAGAAGATCTCGGCGTCCGGCGCATCGACATAGTAGACGCTGCTGTACTCGTTCGCGAGGGCGGCATAGTAGTCGTTGAGCGAGACGAGCGCGGCGTCCGCGATATCGAAGATGGCGGAGAAGTCCGTGCCGGGGATGATGCGCAGGGACTGCACGGCCTTGTGGTAGCCGACGATGACGACGTCCGCTTCCGGCGCGAGGGTGACGATGTCCTTCAAAACCTCGCGGGCGTTGGCGCGGATCTCGAGGATCTCGCTGTTGAAGGTGCGGATGACGTTGCCGAGCACATCGGGGCTCTGCTGCAGGTTGCCGAGCGCCATCGTGAGATAATCCGCGAGCGTGGCCGGATCGGACAGCGAGAGCTGCTGGATCTTATCGAGATCGATCAGACCCGTGGCATAGAGGGCGTTGACGATCGCGGCGGTGAGATCGTTGATGCCGATCTGCAGCGTGATCAGGTCGGCCTCCCGCACCCAGTTGACGACCTGCTCGCCGGACTTGCGCAGCTCCTCGGTGCGCTCGGGGTGGCGGTTGCCGTACCAGTCATTGGCGCGGTCATAGGGATTTTCCACGCCCATGCCGCGCTCGAGCAGGATGCGGTAGTCGCACAGGCGGCTGCCGGAGGAGGCGGCGGGGTGCACGACGGCGTTGTTGTTCTGCTCGAGCACGCTCGCGATGATGTCCGTGAAGGAGCCGGTGACGCGGGTGCCGATGCTGAACTTATTGTGGTTGTCCATGTTGGGATCGAGGCCGTAGCCCCAGGAGATGCTGTCGCCAAGATAGCAGTAGTTCTGATACGGGAGCGCGGCATATTCCTCCGCGTTCACGGCAAAGGCTTGCACGCCCAGCGCCGAGAACAGCAGCACGGCGCAGAGCACGATGGACAGAATCTTCTTCATTGTGTTTTACCTCTCAAATCAGTTTCCGGCGGGCGCGAGGAAGCCTGCGGTCATGCCGCTGCCGGTGGTCGTGGCAATCTGACCGTTTTCGGCGGTGAGCTGCACATCGATGAGATAGCCGAGCGTGATGAGCTGGAAGAGGCTCGTTCTCGCGGCGGTGGTCGTGGCGGTAAAGACGCCGTCCCTGAGCTGCCACTCCAGCGCCGTGCGCGACCATCTGGCGCCCCAGATGCTGGCGTTCAGGTACTTGCCGGCGGCGTTCTGAATCGTCCAGCCGTCGCCGGATGGCATGAAGGTATAGTCGCCGACGTCCTCGCCGCCGAGCGTGAGCGTGAGGGTGCCCTCACGCAGCTCGACATCCTCCATGTAAATGGGCTCGGATGCGGGATCGTGGTCGATCGTCGTCTCAACCGGGACGGTGACGCTGCCGCCGTGGAACTGCGTGATGACGGTGCTGACATTGTTCACGACGCAGCGGTAGGTCGCGTCGACCTGCTGCTCAGGGCTGAGCTTGAGCTTGGCTCGGGTCGCGCCGTCAATATTCACCCAGACGCCGTCCTGCAGGATCTGCCACTGGAAGGTGTTCTTCGTGCCGCTCGATAAGAGCTGCACCTCCAGCTGCACGGAGCCGTCGGCCAGCTGCTTCTGCACGATGGAGCCGGCGGGCGCCTCGGTCTTGAGATGGTCGGTGAGCCACATGACGCGCTTGGTGCAGAACTCCTTGACGTTGTTCACGTAGTTGTCCCACGTGAGGGTGATATCATAGTGCAGGGCGTATTTGCCCGTGCCGAGCAGGCTCATCGTATTCGGCGCGATGAGGTAATCGGCGCTCAGGCTGTGCGTGCCCCAGCGGACGTTGTTCATCAGGGCGGAGGCGCGGATGGCCTCGCGCTGCACATCGACGTTTGCGGCGAGATCCTCGAAGAGCGCAAGGTTCTCATTATAAACCCGCGCGACCTCGCGCATGAAGCTCGCGTGCTTGCCGAGCTCCTGCAGAATGCTCACCGGCTCATCGACGATGAGCGCGCCGACGCTGTCGTTGAACCAGCCCTCGGCGTTGAGCTGCATGGGCTCGGTCTGCCAGACGAGGAACTTGTGCAGCGTGCGGCCAAAGGCGATGTCATAGTCCCAGGCGGGGCCGGCGATGAGCTTATCCCCGGGCTCGATGCCGTCGCGGCGCATGAGGAAGTTGCCGGCGTAGCAGTCATAGGTCTTGGCGACCTCGACCATGAGGAACATCTTGGCGAAGGATGTGATGTCGAAATAGTTCTGATAGTTCTCGGTGTCGTAATCGGTGAGGGCGGCAAAGGCCTCGTTGACGTAGGCCTGAATGTACTCCATGCCGATGCCGGCGTCGACGAGATCATCGCCGATCTCCTCGATGTTGATGCGGTTGTGCTTGAGGAGCATGTCGTGCATGCCGTCGATCTTGAACTGGTCGACGTCCTCGGGGATGTGATCGTTGTCGATCATGAAGCCGCCGTCCTTGACATTGAGGTCCTTCTTCGGCGTCATGAGATAGTTGCCGAGATATTCGCCGTTCATCCAGAGATCGACATAGCGGCTGCCGAGGCCGATGCCGAGGGAGTTCGCGAGATCCATGGCGATCTTGTTGCGGATGAGGGAGTTATCGAGATAGTTTGCGAGCAGGCAGTACTTGTTGCACTTCTTGACGCCGGGGATAAAGACGACCTTCTCCTTCTTGTCATAGGTGGCGTCCTTGTGGATGGTGATGTTATAGGGCTTCTTGGAGAAGGACCAGGTGGAGTTGCCGCGGCCCTTGATGGAGACGAACTTGTCGCTGCCGTCGAAGAGCACCTTGCCGTAGCACTTCGTCTCGTGCTCATCGTCGCTGTTCATGGCGTCGATCGTGCCGAGGCTCTCATCGAGCTCGAGGAACATGGGCTCGACGCCCACGGAGCCCTGCTCGGTCCGGATCGTGACGAGGGCGGCGGCCTTGCCCTTGGTGATCTGATAGACGGCGCGCTCGCCCGCGGCGGGGATCGGCGCGGCGCCGCTCTGGTAGACGACGCCGTCCTTCTTGAGCGTCACGGCGGGGTCATCCCAGCTCAGGAAGAGGCCGGAGACGTCCGCCTTGCCGGGGAGATAGAGCGTGCCGATGCTCTTGAGGAGGTCGAGCTTCACGGAGACACGGCCGGTGAGTCCGGCGTCCGGGGTCGCCGCGACGTAGAGGCGCTTGTTCCACACGGCGTCGAGCGACTCGAGCAGAGAGGGATCCGCCGGCGCGCTCTCTTCGGCCGGCGCGGCCTCTTCGGCGGATGGCGCGGTCTCGGCAGGTTCCGCAGTCTCGGCGGCCTCGACAGCTTCGGCTTCGGTCTCGGAGACGGTCTCCTCGACCGGAAGGGGCTCTTCCTGCTGCGCCGGGTCATCCACGGCGAAGGTCATGCCCGAAAACAGCGTGACGAGCATGCACAGCAGCAAAACAATGGAAATTGGTTTCTTCATAAGGCTCCTTTCCCGTTCGTTCCCATTTCGTACATTCCCATTTCATCTCAAAAAGGCATAGCGCCGGTAAACCCATATCTGATTTACCGGCGCGGTGTTGATGGATGTTATTCTGCGACCGGCTTGAGGAAGGCCGCAGCCGCACCGGAACCGGTCGTGACGGCAAGGCTGCCGCCGCTCACGGTGAGAGAGACATCGCGCTGGTATCCGAGCGTGATGAGCCAGCCGAGCGCGGTGCGCGCAAGGGAGGCCGTGGCGGTAAAGACACCGTTTTCATAGCGCCAGACGACCGGATCGCTCTTCCAGGCGACCGAGCAGCCGCTCACGGCGAGATATTTGCCCGCGGCGTTCTGAATCGTCCAGCCGCCGCTGACCTGCTGGAAGGTATATTCGCCGATTTCCTTCCCGTCCAGGGCGAGCGTCAGCTCGCCATTGGAGAGCGCGGTCTTCTCCATGCCGACGGTGACGACGGCGGGATCGAGCGCCGTTTCCGTCTCGGTGGCGACGCAGCCGCCGTGAACCGTGGTGATCACAGCGCCGGCGTTTTTGACCACGCAGCGATATTCCGCGGCCTCAGCCTCGGGCGCATAGCGGTCCGCCGTGGCGCCGGGGATGTCGGTCCAGGTCTCGCCCTCGAGCACCTGCCACTGGTAGGAGTTCTTCTGGTTGCCGGCGGTCAGCACGGCCTGCAGCACGACGCCGCTCTCGCTCGTCTTCTTGACGATGGAGCCCTGCGGCGCTTCCGCCTGCCAGAGGTGATCAGAGAGCCACATGACGCGCTTGGCGCAGAACTCGCGGAGGTTATTCACATAGCTGTCCCAGTTGAGGGTCACTTCATAGTGAAGGGCATACTTGCCCGTGCCGAGCAGGCTCATCGTGTTCGGCGCGATGACATATTCGGCGCTGAGGCTGTGCGTGCCCCAGAGGACGTTGTTCATCAGCGCGGAGGCGCGGATCGCATCGCGCTGGCGGTCGACGTTCGCCGCGATGTCCTCAAAGATCGCCTGATTGGCCGTATAGACCTTCGCCACGTGGCGCATAAAGCTCGCGTGCTTGCCGAGCTCCTGCAGGAGGCTCACGGGCTTATCGACCGCGATGAGGCCGATGCTGTCGTTATACCACCCCTCGGCGTTGAGCTGCACGTTCTCGGCGACGCCGACGAGGAACTTGTGCAGCGTGCGGCCGAACGCGACGTCATAGTCCCAGGCGGGGCCGGCGACGAGCTTGGAGTTCGGGTCCTGCACGTTGTCGCGGTGCATCAGGAGGCTGCCCGCAAAGCAGTCATATGTCTTGGAGACCTCGTACATGAGGAACATCTTCGCCCAGGAATCGAGGTCGAAGTAGTTCTGGTAGTTCTCGCTGTCAAAATCCTCGAGCGCGTTCCACGCCTCGGTAAAATACGCCTCGACCTTGGCGGCGTCCCAACCGGCCTTCTTCGCATCCTTGCCGATTTTCTTGATGGTCATCATGTTGTAGTAGCCGTCGTCGTTGAGCGTGTCGCCGATGGCGTACATGCCGGGGATCTTGAACTGCGGGTCCTCGGAATCGAGATAGTTGTCGTTCTCGAGGTGGAAGCCGCCCTTCGGCGCTTTATAGTCGCTCTTCGGCGTCATGAGATAGTTGCCGAGATACTCGCCGTTCATCCAGATGTCGACAAAGCGGCTGGGAAGGCCGATGCCGAGCTGGCTCGCCAGATCCATGGCGATCTTGTTGCGGATCAGAGAATTGTCAAAGTAGTTTGCGAGCAGGGACCACTTCTCGGCCTTCCCCGCGCCGGGGATCAGCTCGGCGTCATCCTTGAGTGTGATGTTATAGGGCTTCTTCGGCAGACCCCAGGTGGAGTTGCCGCGGCCCTTCATGGTCATGGCTCTGGTCTCGCCGTCAAAAACAACGTTGCCGACGCACTTGGTCTCGTGCGTCTCGTCGGCGTTCATGGCCTCGATCGTGCCCTGAGACCCATCGAGCTCGAGGAACATGGGCTCGACGCCCACGGAGCCCTTCACGGTCTTGACCGTGAGATAGGCGAAGGCATAGCCCTTGGTGATCTTATAGGTCACGCTCTCGCCCGCGGGGGCGACGGGAGCGGCGCCGTTTTCAAAGACAACGCCGTCCTTCGAGACGGTGATGCCGGTGTCCTCCCAGGAGAAGAACAGCTGGGAAGCGTCGGTCTTGCCGGGCAGATAGAGCGTGCCCGTCGCGCCGATGAGATCGAGCTTGACGTCCACACGGCCGGCGAGACCGGCGGCCTCGTTCTTCTCAACATAAAGTTTGGAATTGAAAACAGCCTTCAGGCTGCTTTCCGTTGCAGCGGCTTCCGCCTCAGCGACAGCCGCCTCTTCCGTGACGGCGGCTTCCGTCACAACCTGCGCATCCGTCTGGGCGTCCTCCACGGCAAACGCCGCGGCAGGCAGCAACGAAACGAACATGCAGATCAGCAACAATACAGACAGTGTTCTTTTCATAGCGTTCCTTTCCCTCTTAAAAACGTCCCATTCCATCTCGCTGTGCGCAACCGGTCAAATGCTCAACAAGCCTCCCGAAAACCTGTTGATTAACAAATACATTTGGAAAATACCGGCCGCTTTCAAATAATAAATGCGTTACCATAATACACGAAACTGCCCCAAAAAGCAAGGTTCTCCCGGGGTTTTCTCCGTCTTGACGGATGTTTAAGAGACAAGTTGTCACAAAGGCATTGGATTGTGACAGCTGTGAGAAAGCGGTGTTTAATCACCATGAGCGGCGATACCGGTCGCTGCTGACATGATGTATTGCCTCGTTTCCTCAAAAAAATCTCATTTTTGACCATTTTTCTTTTTTTGTCATATTTTTGCTCCGAAAACAGCTCAGCGCCGGAGCGCATCTCTTATCTCCGCGCTCCGATTTACTTTTCTCCCACAATATGCTAGAATGATTTAATTGCCATTTACAAGGAGCCTTACCATGAATCCATCCAGTTTTTTTGCGCTGGTCAGCCGCATGAAGTATATCTCCCGCTGGGGGCTGATGCGCAATGCAATCTCGGAAAACGTGCAGGAGCACAGCCATGAGGTGGCGGTGTTTGCCCACGCGCTCGGCGTGATCCGGCGGGACGTGCTGGGGCAGGAATGCGACGTGAACGCCCTCGCCGTGCAGGCGCTGTATCACGACGCGAGCGAGATCTTCACCGGAGACCTCCCCACGCCGATCAAATATCACAACCGCGAGATCACAAACGCCTACCACGAGGTGGAGCATCTGGCCGTGGAGAAGCTGATCGCCCTGCTGCCGGACCAGATGAAGGCCGCCTACCGCGAGGCCGCGCAGGAGGATCCGCTCGTGAAGGCGGCGGACAAGCTCTCGGCCTACGTCAAGTGCATCGCCGAGCGCCGCGCGGGCAACGACGAATTTCTCGCCGCCGAAAAGCAGACGCGCGCCGCGCTCGAGGGCATGGCGCTGCCGGAGGTCGACTATTTTCTGGAACACTTTATCCCGGCGTTTGAACAGTCGCTGGACGAATTCGACACGATGTAAAGGAGGAGCGTCATGCGCGCCATTGTCACCGTCATCGGAAAGGACCGCGTGGGCATCATCGCCTCGGTCACAAATCTTTTGAGTCAGCACGGCGTGAACGTGCTGGACATCAGCCAGACCGTGCTGCAGGAATACTTCACCATGATCATGCTGGTGGACGCATCCCAGTGCGCCGTGCCGTTCGCCCAGCTCGCCACGCTGCTGAAGGACGCGGGCGAGGAGATGGGCATGCAGATTCGCGCCCAGCGCGAGGACGTGTTCAACGCCATGCACCGCATCTGAGGGACTGCCATGATTCAACGACACGAAATTCTGCAGACGATCCAGATGATCGATCAGCAGCATCTGGACATCCGCACGATCACGATGGGCATCTCCCTGCTCGACTGCGCGGACACCGACATCGCGCGCAGCTGCACGAAGGTCTATGACAAGATCTGCCGCCTCGCGGGAAATCTCGTTAAAACCGGCGAGGATCTGGAGGCCGAGTTCGGCATCCCAATCGTAAATAAGCGCGTCTCCGTGACGCCGATCGCGCTCATCGGCGCGGGCACAGGCGCGAAAAGCTATGTGCCCTACGCCAAAGCTCTCGACCGGGCGGCAAAGGAGATCGGCGTGAACTTCCTCGGCGGCTTCTCCGCCCTGGTGCAGAAGGGCATGACGGACTCAGACCGCGTGCTGATCGCCTCGATCCCGGAGGCGCTCGCGGAAACGGAGCTCGTCTGCTCGAGCGTGAGCGTCGGCTCCACGCGCGCGGGGATCAACATGGACGCCGTGCGCGAGATGGGCCGCACCATCAAGCGCGCCGCCCAGCTCACCGCCGACCGCGGCGGCATGGCCTGCGCGAAGCTCATCGTGTTCTGCAACGCGGTGGAGGACAATCCCTTCATGGCGGGCGCGTTCCACGGCGTGGGCGAGCCGGAGTGCGAGGTGCACGTCGGCGTATCCGGCCCGGGCGTGGTGGAGAGCGCGCTGCGCGCCGTGCGCGGTCAGCCCTTCGACGTCGTGGCCGAGACGGTGAAGAAAACCGCCTTTCGCATCACGCGCATGGGTCAGCTCGCCGCGCAGGAGGCGTCCAGCCGGCTGGGCGTTCCCTTCGGCATCGTGGATCTCTCCCTCGCGCCGACGCCCGCCGTGGGCGACAGCGTGGCCGCAATTTTGGAGGAAATGGGCCTCGAGAGCGTCGGCGCGCCGGGCACGACCGCGGCCCTCGCGCTCTTAAACGACGCGGTGAAAAAGGGCGGCGTGATGGCGTCCAGCCACGTGGGCGGGCTCTCGGGCGCGTTCATCCCCGTGAGCGAGGACGCCGGCATGATCGCCGCGGCGCGCGCCGGAAAGCTCACGATCGAGAAGCTCGAGGCGATGACCTGCGTCTGCTCCGTCGGGCTCGACATGATCGCCGTCCCCGGCGACACGACCGCCGAGACGCTCTCCGCCATCATCGCGGACGAGGCCGCCATCGGCATGGTGAACAACAAAACCACCGCGGCCCGGCTCATCCCCGCGCCGGGGAAGACCGTGGGCGACACGGTGGATTTCGGCGGCCTGCTCGGCACGGCGCCGGTCATGCCGGTGAACCGGTGCAGCCCGAAGGAATTTATTGCAAGAGGCGGACGCATCCCCGCGCCGCTGCACAGCCTGAAGAATTAAGAGGTAATTGATATGGTACAGGAAAAAATGGATCGCATCAGCGAGCTGACGCGCATCTCGCGCGAGCGGGAGCTGACCGAGGCGGAAAAGACCGAGCGGCAGGCCCTGCGCGAGGAATATCTCGCCGAATGGCGCCGCGGCACGATCGAAACGCTCGAGAGCCTGCGCATCGAGCGCGAGGACGGCACGATCGTGCCGCTGCCGAAGAAGAAGAAATAACCTCAAAAGAGAGCCTGCTTTGCAGGCTCTCTTTTGAACTGCTCGCGCTCCATCGCCTTCGCTTTGCTCAGTTGGTCGGCGCGAGGGCTCGCGTGACGCTTCGCCTCAGGGAGTTTTTCCGCCGCACATGTCGCCGGAAAAACGGATTTTGATTCTATTCGCGCTTACGCGCGAACTCTGCGAGGCCAATTCGCAGCATGAGAAAACCCCGGCTCGTTTGAGTCGGGGTTCTGATTTTATTCGGTTCTCAGCGCTTCCACCGGGTCCTTCTTCGCGGCGCTGCGCGAGGGGATGACGCCGGCGACGAGCGTGAGCATCATGCTGATGAGAATCAGGATGACGGCGACGAGAAGCGGGAGCTTCGCGCCGAGGGTGGCGATGCCGGTGAGCTTGTGCAAAATGGCGTTGATCGGGATGCACAGCAGATACGTGACGAGCACGCCGATCAGGCCCGACACGAAGCCGATGATCATGGTCTCGGCGTTGAACATGCTCGAGACATTCTTCTTCGACGCGCCGATGGCGCGCAGGATGCCGATCTCCTTCGTGCGCTCCTGCACGGAGATGAGCGTGATGACGCCGATCATGATACTCGAGACGATCAGCGAGATCGCGACGAAGGCGATGAGGACATAGGTGATGGCGTTGATGATCGTGGTGACGCTGCTCATCAGGACGCCCGTGATGTCCGTATACTGGATGACCTGATCGTCGTTGCCGGCGGCCTCCATCTCCTCGTTATACCGGTCGAGGAAGGAGATGAAGCGCTCCTTGCCCTCGAAGTCCTTGAGGAAGACGGAGATCTGCGCGGGCTCGGCCGTGTCGGCATAGCCGAGCTGCTGGAGGTTGCCGGCGGCGGTCGTGGCGGAGTTGCCGCGCGCGAGCGCCTGCATGAGGCGCGTGAGATCATCCTGCGTCATGTTGAAGCGGAACGCCTGCGCGAGCGCGGCGGGGTCGACCTGCATGGAGGCGGCCATCTGCTGCATCATTGCGCCCATGCTCTGGGCCATCTGCGCCTGCACATCGGCCTGCGCGAGCTGCTGCGCCATCTGTCCGGCGGCGGCGGTGATCGCGGCGGAGCCGGTGTACTGGCTGACGGCGGCGTCGATTGCGCCGGAGGTGATCGGCGCGCCGCCGGAGGGATTGCCGGTCAGGCCATACTGCTGCAGGAGCTGCGCAATCGCGGCGGGATCCATGTTCTCGAGCATGGAGGGGTCGATGCCGGCGGGGAGATCGCTGATATCAAAGTCCGGCGGCAGCGTGGGCTGCGAGGCGGCGGCGACGTAGCTCGTGACGAGGCCCGCCAGCATCGGCTGGAACATCTGGTTCAGCGCCGACTCCGGCAGCGGATAATTGGACTTCAAATGCGCGAGATCGGAGGCCGCGGCGCCGGAGGCGAGATAGTTCGCCGCAAGGCTCTCGGCCATGTCGGCGGTGAGGACGGCGCCCTCGCCGTTCTGGGCGACGAAGGACTGCAGCATGCCGCGGCCGAGGCGGCCGAGCGCGGTGAGCAGATCCGTCTGCGCGACGGCGGGATCGACCGTGGACTGCGGCATGGGCATATTCTGCATCATGCTCGCCATGTCCGGCACATTGCCGCCGCCGAAGGCGCGCGAGAGCGCGGCCTGATCGACGGTGATCATGTTCTGGAAGTCGAGGCCGTTTTCCTCGTCCTTGTCGGCGTCGAAGCGGCTGCCGGAAAAGACGTCGACCTCGCGGTCGGCCAGCTGCGCTTTCACGATCTCGCTCTCCGCGGCGCGGTCGATGATGTGCTGCGTGAGGCTCGGGAGATAGGCAAAGCCGGGGCTGAGCGCCGTGGCGGCCACGCCGTCCTTCGGCGCGACGATGCCGACGACGGTGAGCTTCTCGGCGTTTTCATAGAGGTTTTCCATCCAGCCCTCTTCCCCGCTGCGGTCCTCCCAGACGTTGTGCTCGCCGTTGTAGGCGTAGTAATCCGTGGCGTGAATGAGGCGCAGATCAAGGTTCATGAGCTGATCGGTCGTGAGGCGGAGCGGGTCGGGCGTGGATTCCACGACGCCGCCGTCCATGATCGTGCTGACCATATTATCCAGCTCCTCCGCGGGGCGCAGGCCGACGGTATAGGTCAGCATATCGGTGATGCGGCCGGGGCTCGAGAGGACGAGCACGACCTCGTTATAGTTCTCCGGCCATCGTCCGGCGGCGAAGTCGAACTGCGAATCGAGCAGCTCGCGGTTTTCGATCATCTCGTTGAAGAGGCCGGAGGACTGCATCATCGGGTTCGACTGCGCGGCCGCGCCCATGCTCTGCGTGAGATAACGCTCGACGATGCCGGGGTTGGCCTGCAGCAGCTCGCCCGCCGTGTCGCGGGTGTAGATCTGCGGGGTGATGCCGTAGCCGTAGGCGAGGGCATTTAAGTCCGGCTCGACCTCGTCATAATGTCCCTCGAGATAGGTCTTGAAGCTCTTGAGGTCGTTCGTGCCGATCTGGGCGAAGAAGCTCGTCATGAACGGGCGCTCGGAGATCGTGCCGTCCGGCTGTTGCTCGGCGTCCTTCTCGTTTTCCATGATGCCGGTGATCATGCTGGTCATGTCGGAGGTCTCGGTCATGATCGTGAGCGGATAGGTCGAGAGCGTATCCTGCTGCACATCGTCGATATAGTCCGAGGTGCCCTGACTGACGGCGTAGATCAGCGCGATGCCGATGATGCCGATGGACCCGGCGAAGGCGGTGAGGATCGTGCGCCCCTTCTTGGTAAAGAGGTTTCTGAGGCTCAGGCCAAAGGCGGTGGAGAACTTCATGACGGGCTTGCGCGCGTCCGAAGCGCGAGCTTTTCGCGGGCGATGTCGCGCCCGTCGCGCACCTCCTGCTCTGTGAGCGGGCGGGAATCGCCGAGGATCTTGCCGTCGAGCATGTTAATCACGCGCGTGGAATAGCGCTCGGCAAGGTCGGGGTTGTGCGTGACCATGACGACGAGGCGGTCGCGGGAAATGTCCTTCAGGATCTCCATGACCTGCACGCTCGTCTCGGTGTCGAGCGCGCCGGTGGGTTCGTCCGCCAGGATGATCTCCGGATCGTTCACGATGGCGCGCGCAATGGCGACGCGCTGCATCTGACCGCCGGACATCTGCGCGGGGCGCTTATTCAGCTGATCGCCGAGGCCGACGGCCTCGAGCGCCTTGATCGCCCGCTCGCGGCGTTCCTTCTTCTTCACGCCGGAGAGCGTGAGCGCCATTTCGACGTTGGACAGGACCGTCTGGTGGGGGATCAGGTTATAGCTCTGGAAGACAAAGCCCACGGAGTGGTTGCGGTAGGTGTCCCAGTCGCGGTCATTGTACTCCCGGGTGGAGGTGCCGTTGATGACAAGGTCGCCCTCGGTGTACTGATCCAAACCGCCGATGATGTTCAGCAGCGTCGTCTTACCGCAGCCGGAGGGGCCGAGGATGGAGACGAAGTCATTCTCCCGAAACTGCAGGTCAATCCCGCGCAGGGCGTTGACCGTCTCGCCCCCGGTCTCATAAACTTTGGTGATGTTTTTCAGTTCAATCATTTATTTCATGCTCCGATCTGATGGAGAGATTTGCGAATTAGGAATTAGGAATTAGGAGTTAGGAATTGAAGGTGTCGCTCTGCGACAATTTGAATTCATTGGCGCAAGCCAATTCCATCATTCCTCATTCCTCATTCCTAATTCCTCATTCCTAATTATTTCATTATTCCGCTTCAATCTGATTGCCTGTATACAGCTGATAGTACCGTCCGCGCTGCTCCAACAGCTGCTGGTGCGTGCCGCGCTCTATGATGCGGCCCTGCTCGAGGACCATGATGCAGTCGGCGTCGCGCACGGTGGAGAGGCGATGGGCAATGACGAAGCTGGTGCGCCCTTTCATGAGCGCGTCCATGCCGCGCTGGACGAGGGCCTCGGTGCGGGTGTCGATGGAGCTTGTGGCCTCATCGAGGATCAGCACCGGGGGATCGGCGACCGCCGCGCGGGCGATGGCCAAGAGCTGCCGCTCGCCCTGCGAGAGGTTGCCGCCGTCGCCGGTGAGCATGGTGTTGTAGCCGTTCTCGAGGCGGCGGATGAAGCCGTCGGCATTGGCGAGCTTCGCCGCGCGGATGCACTCTTCATCCGTGGCGTCCAGGCGGCCGTAGCGGATGTTCTCCATGACCGTGCCGGTGAAGAGGTGCGTATCCTGCAGCACCATGCCGAGGCTGCGGCGCAGATCGCTCTTGCGGATCTTGTTGATGTTGATGCCGTCATAGCGGATCTTGCCGTCCTGAATGTCGTAAAAGCGGTTGATGAGGTTCGTGATCGTCGTCTTCCCGGCGCCGGTGCTGCCGACGAAGGCGATCTTCTGCCCGGGCTCGGCGAACATCTTGATATCGTGCAGGACGGTCTTCTCCGGCGTGTAGCCGAAGTCCACCCCGTCGAAGGTGACGTCGCCCTCGAGCTTTTTATAGGAGACCGTGCCGTCCGCCTGATGCGGGTGCTTCCACGCCCAGACGCCGGTTTTCTCCGCCGTCTCGGTGAGGGTGCCGTCCGGATTCTCGACGGCGTTGACGAGCTCGACATAGCCCTGATCGGTCTCGGGCGGCTGGTCCATGATATCGAACACGCGCTCGGCGCCCGCGGCGGCCATGACGATGCTGTTGAGCTGCTGGCTCACGCGCACGACGGGCTGGCTGAAGCCCTTGCTCAGCGCAAGGAAGCTCACGAGCGTGCCGACGGTGAGGCTGGTGTGGCCGTTGAGGGCGAGGATCGCGCCGACGACGGCGCAGAGGACGTAGCTGAGGTTGCCTAGGTTGCCGTTGACGGGCATGAGCATGCTCGCGATGCGGTTTGCATTGTTCGCGCTGTCGCACAGCTGGTCGTTGCGCTTTTTGAAATCGGCGATCGCCTGCTCCTCGTGGCAGAAGACCTTGACGACCTTCTGGCCGGAGATCATCTCCTCGATATAGCCGTTGACGGCGCCGAGGTCGTTCTGCTGCTTCTTGAAATATTCGCCGGAGCGCTTGGCCATCGACATGCTCACGCGGAACATGACGACCACCATCGCAAGGCTCAGGATCGTGAGCGGGAGATCCAGCACGATCATGGCAACTAAGCTGCCGATGAGCGAGATCGCCGAGGAGATGAACTGCGGGATCGTCTGGCTGATGACCTGACGGAGGGTATCGACGTCGTTGGTGTAGACGGACATGATATCGCCGTGGGCGTGCGTGTCGAAATAGGAGATCGGAAGCTCCTCCATGCCGGTGAAGAGCTCGATGCGCAGGCGCTTCATCGTGCCCTGGCTCACGGTGATCATAATGCGGTTGTAGAGATAGCTCGCCGCGACGCCGAGCAGCAGCACGCCCATGAGCACGAACATGATGCGCGCGAGGGGGCTGTAATCCGGCACGGCCTGCTTGGTGAGGGGGACGATATAATCGTCGATCAGCGTGCGCATGGCGAGCGTGCCGACGAGGGAGACGAGCGTGGAGAAGATGATGCAGACGACCACGACGGCGTAATGGATCTTATAGTGCTCCATCACATAGGCAATGACGCGCTTTAGCGTCGCGCCGGTGTTCTTCGGCATGCCTTCGGGGGCTTTTCGTTCTTTGGCCATGTTCTCTCCCCCCCTCTCATTCGCCGGGGCGGTCGAAGTCGCCGCCCGCGTTGCGCTGTGCGTCGTAAATTTCCTTATAGATGGCGTTCGTCGCAAGTAAATTTTCATGCGTGTCGAAGCCGGAGACCCGGCCCTGCTCCAGCACCAGAACGCGGTCGGCGTCCTGCACGGAGGAGATGCGCTGGGAGATGATGAGCTTCGTCGTGCCCGGGATGTGCTCGCGGAAGGCCGCGCGGATGGAGGCGTCCGTCGCCGTGTCGACGGCGGAGGTGGAGTCATCCAGAATGAGCACCTTCGGCTTCTTTAGGAGCGCGCGGGCGATGCAGAGCCTCTGGCGCTGTCCGCCGGAGACGTTCGCGCCGCCCTGCTCGATGACGGTGTCATACCCGTCGGGCCGCTGGAGGACAAATTCGTCCGCGCAGGCGAGGCGGCAGGCCTCGCGGCACTCCTCCAGCGTCGCGTCCGGCTTGCCCCAGCGGAGGTTCTCGAGGATCGTGCCGGAGAAGAGCACATTCTTCTGCAGCACGACGCTGACCTGATTGCGAAGCGCCTCCATGTCATACTGCCGCACGTCGACGCCGCCGACGCGCACCGCGCCGTCTGTCACGTCATAGAGGCGGCTGATGAGGGACACGAGGCTCGATTTGCCGCTGCCCGTGCCGCCGATGACGCCGATCGTCTCGCCGGATTTGATATGCAGGTCAATGTCATGCAGCGTATCCTCGCCGGTGCCGCTGTGGTAGGCAAAGGAGACGTGGTCAAAGTCGATGCTGCCATTGGCGACCTCCATGACCGGGTTTTCGGGATCGGCGAGATCAGGCGTCTCCTCGAGCACCTCGGCAATGCGGTTCGCGCTCGCGGTGGACATGGTGATCATGACGAAGATCATGGAGAGCATCATGAGGCTGCCGAGCATCTGCATGACGTAGGTAAACAGGCTCGTGAGATTTCCGGTCGTGAGCGTGCCCTGCACGATGAAGTGCGCGCCGAACCAGCCGAGGCTCAGCATGCAGCCGTAGATCGCGAGGCTCATCACCGGGCTGAAGCCGACCATGATCTTCTCCACGCGGATGAAGAGATCAGCAAGATTCGTCGCGGCCTTGGTGAATTTATCGTTCTCATAATCCTCGCGGACATAGGCTTTGACGACGCGGATGGCCGAGACGTTCTCCTGCACGCTGGCGTTGAGATCATCATAGCGCTCGAACACCTTGCGGAACATGGGGATGGTCTTGCGCATGACGAAGATGAGAAAGAGCGCGAGCAGCGCCATGAAGCCGAGGAAGATCAGCGCAAGGCGCGCGTGGATCACAAAGCACATGATAAAGCTGAAGATGAGCATCAGCGGCGCGCGCACCGCGATGCGCAGGATCATCATGTAGGCGTTCTGCAGGTTCGTCACGTCCGTGGTCATGCGCGTGACGAGACCGGCGGTGGAGAATTTGTCAATGTTCGAGAAGGAGAACGTCTGCACCTTCTCATACATGGCCTGCCGGATGTTCCGCGCAAAGCCGGTGGAGGCGCTCGCGCCGTACCGGGCCGAGAGAATGCCGCCCGCGAGCGAGAACATGGCGAGCAGCACCATCAGTCCCCCGTAGGCAAAGACGTGGCTCAGGTTCCCGGCCTGAATGCCGTCGTCGATGATCGAGGCGGTGACATAGGGGATGAGCACCTCCATCGTGACCTCGATAATCATAAAGAGGGGCGTGAGGATGGAGTCTTTTTTATACTCCCCCACATAGCCCAGCAGGGTTTTGATCATGGACATGTGCACTCTCCCTCCTCCGGGCGCAGGGCGTTGTGCACCCGGCGCAATAGTGTGAGCAGCGTCTCCTGCTCGGCGTCGCTGAGCGGAGAGAGCATCTGATGCTCGCCGCGCTCCATCGTCTCAAGCGCATGGCGGAGCGTGTCGGCTCCGGCGTCGGTGATGCGCACACGCTTGACGCGGCGGTCGTTCTCGTTCGGCAGGCTCTCGATGAGCCCCTTCTTTTCCAGCCGCGCGGTCACGCCCGCCGCCGTGGACTGCGCCACGCGGAAATACCGCTCGAGCTCCTTGAGCGTGGCGCAGCCGTCCGGCAGATGGCTGAGCGCGCCGAGGAAATACATCTGTGTCATCGTAAGATCGCTCTCCTGCAGTGCGGCGTCCGCCCGCTTCTGGATCTCGGTGGAGAGCTGCTTGATGAGGGCTGCATATGGAAGCTGTTTTTGAACCATGTGCGCGCCTCCTTTCCGAAATTAGGCAGGGCTAAGCATACCACTTCAAACGCACGCTGTCAATAGCACGCGTTTGAATCAAACAGTAAGGCTTGATTCGTAGGGGTCGGCGTCCTCGACGACCCGCGCAGATTCCTCTCAAACCCGCGCCAATCTTCGGCGAATTGCACCGCACCTTGTAGGGCGCGATGCCCACTCGCGCCGCGCAGAACCGTCCGAAGCCATTGCCGCATCTTGGCGCAAACGCAGCATCCCACAGGCGGGCGCTTCGCAACCCGCCCTACAGCCGATGGGTTCCGATTGCGGATTCGCCGGAATCCGTTTGTCATTTCAGACCGGAACGCGCGGGCGGATGATATCCGCCCCTACGTGGGTGCGGTTGATCTCTCGTAGGTGAGGGGCTTGCCCCTCCCGGCGTTCCGTTATATTCTAATATCAATAATCTGAGGCGATTTCGCACTGCTGTCGAATTCGCCTCAGATGGTTCTTTATTTTCATGCGTGCTG
>JAFRDQ010000021.1 GCA_017411225.1 Oscillospiraceae bacterium | reverse complement strand
CCTGTCCACACCGTAACGCTGCGCAATCGGACTGACAATGTTTTTGATTTCGTTGATTGTGTATACTTTAGCGGTCATGGATATCCCTCCTTCATCCTTAGTATAGCATAGTTATACGGGATAAATCAACAGCTATTTTTGCCGTTTGTCAGCGATCATCGTTGGTGAAGAATTTGACGCTGTCGGTCGGGTGATTCAGCTCCGTGCGGAAGAAATCGGGATAGATTTTGATGGGGGTATCGGGCATGACCCATTGCAGGAATTCCTCCTGACCGTCCTCGGTGAAGCTCTCGCACACGGGCGCGAAGTCCGCGGGAGTTTTCATGTAGAAGTAGTAGCCCAGCTCGTAGATCAGCTTGCCCATCTTCGCGGGGCTGTCGCCGAGAAAGAAGTCCTCCGTCACGAAGCCGAGCCGGTCGATCTCCATGTCGCGGCCCGTCTCCTCGCGCACCTCGCGCACGACGGCCTCCTCCGCCGTCTCGCCGAAGCGGATGCGCCCGCCGACGGAATAGAGATAGTCGAAGTTCGGGTTGCCGACCATCAGGAAGCTGCCGTCCCTCATGATGATCGCGCCCACGCGGATATTCACCACGCCGCCGTCATAGTCGATGCACAGGTCTTTTCCCATCCGCGTCCTCCTTACAGCGTGATCCAGTAGCGCTCGAGCAGCTCGCCGTCTTCCTCGTCGAAGACCGTGCTGTCGAACACGCCGCCGTTTGAGAGGATCGTGCGGCGGCTGCCCTCGTTTCCGACGAAGCAGGAGATCATCACGCGCTCAAGCCCCAGCTTGCGCGCCTCATCCAGCGCCATGGCGAGCATGCGCTTGGCGTAGCCCCTGCGCCGCTCGCTCGGCCGCACGGAGTATCCGATATGTCCGGCGATCCGCCGCAGGTAGTCGTTGAGATAATGCCGCAGCTGCAGCATGCCGAGCAGCTTCCCGTCGCTCTCGCGAAAGAGCAGATACTGTGTGGCGAGCACCTTGCCCTCCGGCAGCGCCTCCATGCTCTCATAGCTGCGGACATGGGCGAGCCAGTCGCGGCTGTTCTCAAAGCGCCGCATAGGGCCGGTCCCGTCCATGCTGTCGCCGCTTTCCAGAAACTCGCGGCGGTAGTCTTCATACTGGCCGATGTTGCCCTCGTCTGGCCGCAGGAGCAAAAGCTTTTCTTCCATGTCTGGTCTCCCTCCCTTTGTGGCAAAGGATACAGCAAACAGACGCAAATTGCAAGAAAAACGCCGATCCGAAAGGACCGGCGTTTTTCTTTGATGAAATCACATGATGGGGATCTTGATCTTGAGGTCGGTGAGCGGCCAGGAGGAGCAGGCGTGGAACCAGCCCATCTCCTTGTCCATGCGGCGGCGGCCGTCGCCGATCGGGGAGACGAAGATCTCGCCCTCCAGCAGATGGCTGCGGCAGAAGCCGCACTCGCCGTTGCGGCAGTGCGTGTCGATCGCGATGCCCGCGCGCTCGAGCGCAACGGCGACCGGCTCGGAGGCCTTGGCGTCGATGACGTCCTCGTGGATGCCGCGCAGCACCGTGATCTTGAAGGTCTTTTCCTCCGTGCCCTTGGGGTAGCCGGGCAGCGTGGAGACGTCCGCGGGATTGTTCACGACGTCGTGGCGGAAACGGCGGACAGGCACCGACATCTCGTCGAGCGCCTTCTTGACGAAGCGGAACATCGGCAGCGGGCCGCAGAACATGTAGGTGCAGTCCGGCGTGGAGTATTTCTCGATGATCTTGCGGGTGATGAAGCCCTTTTCGCCGGGCCAGTCGGGCTCGTCGGAGAGGACGTGCACGACCTTGACGTCCGGGCAGTCGGCCTCGATCTTCGCCAGCTCGTCCTTGAGGACGATGTCGTTGGCCTTCACCGAGCCGTAGAGGATCGTGAGCTTGAGACCCCTGAGCTTGCCGTAGGCGATCTCCTTGGCCATCGAGTGGAAGGGCGTGATGCCTGAGCCGCCGGCCAGGGCCACGATCTCCTTCGCGTCGCGCATCGGCTCATAGTAGAAGAAGCCGAAGGGCAGCGCACCCTCGAGCTCGTCGCCGACCTTGACGTTCTCAAAGAGATAGTCGGGAACGAGATAGGGCACGTTGCGGCGCACCGTGATCTCGAAGAAGGGGTGCTCGCCGCGCGCCTCGTAGGGGGCGGAGGACATGGTGTAGGGACGGGACAGCACGCTTTCTCCGATCTTGAGACGGAAGTTGACGTACTGGCCGCTCTGGAACACGGGGATGTGACCGTCGCCGCTCTCGAAGCGGAAAACGCGGGAGGTGGGAGAGGCCTCGCGGATGTCTACGACCTTGAAGACCATGTGTTTGGGATGCAGCTTGTCGGCCATCTCGCGGATCGGGTCCTTCGGATCGGGGACCGGGGAGCCCTTGGCGAAGTTCTCTTCTCTGAGCTTGGTGACGCGGGAGGCACCGCCGACGTCCTTCAGAAAGCCTTTGACTTTAATGCTCATTTCTCACAGCCTCCCTTTCTTTTGCATGTCTTCCTTGACGCCCTTTGCGGCGGCGCGGCCGTTGGTGATCTGCGGGCCCATGCCGTCGCCGCTCATGCCGTGAGCGCCGGCGAACTCGAGACCCTCGATGAAGTGATCCTTCTCCTTCATCTGCAGACGGGCCACGGCGTGGTCCTCCATTGAGTGGAGGTAGCCGTAGATGTTGCCCTTCCATGCGCCGACATAGTGCGCAACGGACATGGGCGTGGTGACCTCGATCTCGACGATGCGGTCGCGGAAGTCGACCTTGGTGATGCGCAGGCATTCCTCGATCATCTCGTTGGCCAGACGCCGCTTGAGATCGAAATAATCCTCCTCCTTGACGTCCTCAAAGGGCTTGGAGGGGACGAGCGCCGTGATGGACAGCTGGGTGATGCCCTCGGGCAGCGTCGGGTTGGCGTAGTTGAGGCAGATCGTGGTGATGTAGTTGTAGGGCTCGGTGATGTTCGAGTAGTTCTCCCAGATCTTGTTGGTGTCCATCGTGGTGCCGGAGAAGGTGGAATAGTCGGTAATGCCGTTCTCCTCGGGCGTGCCCTCAATGAGCATGATGACGGAAACGGGAACGACGGAGAGCTTGCGGTTGTTGATCATGCGGATCGCGCCCTCGGGGACCTCACTGAGCGGCTCGATCATCTGGGTGTACACGCGGTTGGGGTACGCGCCGGAGATCACGTAGTCGCAGTGGATCTCGTCGCCGCGCGCGGTGCGTACGCCGTAAACCTTGCCGTCCTTGACGAGGATCTTCTCAACTTCCTGGTTGAACTCGTACTGGGCGCCGTTTTCCTCGCACTTCGCCTGCAGCTTCATGCTCATCTCATGGCTGAAGCCGCGGCAGACGTAGGTGCCGGTGAAGTAGTCGGCCATCAGAAAGGCGTAGATCGTGAAGGGCAGATCGTCCATGCGGTTGCCCACGTAGATCCAGTAGGGCGTCAGCATCTCGACGGCCTTCTTGGGCAGGTCGAAGGTGTTGATGACCTCGGTGGCGGTGTAGCCGACGGTCTTGACGAAATCGGGGTGCTTGAGAAGCATCTGCACTTTGCTCATCGGGTTGACGGAGAGATAGTTCATGCTGTCGTACACGCGGCGGCAGAGCAGCATCAGCTCGTGCACCTTCTCGTAGGTGCCGGGGCAGACCTCGTCGACCTCACGGGCAACCGTGGTGTAGCTGTCGTCGTAGTCAGGGTGCAGCACCTTGTCGATGCCGGAGTTCGGAAGCGCGACACGGTAGCATTCGGGCACGGGCAGCCAGTCGATGTCCACGCCCATGTCGTCGAAGAATTTGCCGACCTTCAGGCGCTTGCCGGGCTGACCGATGGACATCATCTCGTGGAGTGTGGCCTCGATCTCGAAGCCGTTGCGCACAAAGTCGGTGGCGAGGCCGCCGGGCATGTTGTGCTTCTCAAGGATCAGGATGTCCTTGATCCCCCAGGCCTGCAGCTGCAGGCAGGCGGACATGCCGGCCAGTGCGCCGCCGATGATTACGACGTCGTAATGGTCTTTGTAAAAATTCATGCCTTTTTCCTTTCAAAGAAACAGGGGGCATGGGTATGCCCCCTGTCCGGTTTTTTTAGAAGAAGCGATCGACCAGCTCGCGGGAGTACTCGGCAGTCTCGTCCATGTCGCCGAAGCTCATGACCTCGCCGGCATAATAGGTGTCGTACTTGCCCTGCATGGCCTCGACCTTGTCGTACCAGCCTGCGGCGTAGTCCTCGGAGAAGACATGCGGGAAGTAATACACGCTCCACTCGTT
>JAFRDQ010000002.1 GCA_017411225.1 Oscillospiraceae bacterium | reverse complement strand
TCGTCCATCGCAGCGATGGCGCTCTGCTCGGCGTTGATCTTGGAGCGAATGGTGGTGTCCGCGACCATCTTGCCGGTCTCGTCCATAATAACAGCTTTCGTGTAGGTAGAGCCTACGTCGCAACCGCCAAAGAATTTCATATTAGTATTTCCTCCTAAGATTGTTATGAAAGGTGATAGAGATTACCAGGAAGCCTCGTCGTCGAACTCAATCAGAGTCGGGTCAACGGGCTCGGCGTGCATGACGTTGACCATGTAGTTGCTCACGCGGGCACGCATATCCTTACGGGAGATGGTACGGGGATCCATCAGGTCGTGCTCAACCCAGATCAGGTGCACGTTGTTCTCACGCGCCTGGTCGTCGAACAGACCCATCAGGCCGGCCATGGTCTTGCAGCTGACGTGCTGATAGAGGATCGCGATGTCAGCGTTGAAGGCCTTCAGCTGGCGCCACAGCTCACCAAGGACGTGATCGTGGCCGCCGTTGGTATGGCGACGCATGACCATGCGCTCGTACAGACGGCAGAGGTCGCGGATGGCCTCTTCCTTGTCGGTGGTGTTGAGCATCTTGGTGTAGTTCAGAGCTTCCATCTCAGCGAGGATGTAGATGCCCCAGGAGTTGGCAAGCCAGTTGGAGAAGTTGGCATAGAAGTGCGCCGGCTGGCCCCAGATCAGGGCGCGATGCTTGGCATAGCCGCCGCGGTAAGCGGGCAGGCGCTTCTCATAGGTCTTGTACATGGTGTCGCGGAGCTTGCGCTGCACGGCGATGCCTTCGGGGAAGAGGCCGCCGTCCATCTCGTAGTTCCACTTACGGAACAGCTCATAGGAGGAGCCGACCATCTGCGGATACGGAGTGGAGTTCATTTCCCACTTCTCGAGCTCGATGCGGGTGCACTCATTCATGATGTCCATGGTCTTGAAGTAGTTGTCCCAATCCCACTTCTCACCGGACAGACCCTCGACCCACTTGATGCACTCCTTCATATCGGCAGCAGCGCACTCGATGGTGTCCTCGTCGTCATAGCGGACGGGGAAGCACAGCGGGTAGTAGGGCAGGTACTTGCCGAAGCGGCGATCCTGGAAGGAGGACGCCATGGTAGAGCCGTCGCAGGGCATGGAGGAGGCGATGAAGCCCATGCCGAGGATCGGATACTCGTCCATGATGGCGCAGCCGCACTCTGCAACAGGCAGCGGGCAGGCGTCGCCGGGCAGACCGTACTGCTCGACCGCGTCGATGAACGGGATCAGAGCGAGCTGGTCCAGCTCGGAGGACATGAAGACGGGGATCATCTGATAAGGCATACTGATGAGGTTCGGGAAGCCGGCCATCATCTGCGCCATGGTCATCTCGTCGAACAGAACGACGCGCTTGGAGAGCTTCTCGTCGCCGCCCAGACGGGCGTCGGCGCGGATCTGGGTCTGGATCTGCCACTCAGCCCAGTGGGTAATGGCGCCCCACATCTGGATGTCGGACTTCAGCAGCTGGCCGCGGCGGCCGAGGTTGGAGCGGTCGATGGCCACGGGAGTGCCGAGGTAGGAGGCGAACCAGTGATACTCAAAGACAGCCAGAGCGATGGAGAACGGATCCTTCATGACCATGTTGATCATGCCGGCCCAGGTCTTCAGCCAGCCGGTAAAGTCGATGCCGACGGACTTGAGGCCCTTCCACTCACGGCGGGAGAACGCGATGGCGTCCTTCTTGTACAGCCAGCCGAGGTGAATATCGCCGTTCATGACGATGTCCATCTTCTCGGCGGGAGACATGGCCATGAAGCTCTTGAACTCGCCGACGACGCGCTCTTTGTCGCGCTGCATGCTGAGCTTGGTCTTTCTCTTGACCTCGCCCCAGTCGATCTCCTTGATCATCTGCGTCCAGATCTTGAGATCCGGACCCATGTTTTTCTTAAGCCATTCGATGTTCGTTTTCAGCATAGCGATTAACCCTCCTTGGCAGCCTTCTGGATCTGCTTGATCTCAAGGCTCTCGACGAAGGCCTGCAGTCTGGTGCGCAGCTGACCGGACGTTCTCGCCATATAAGGACGGTCGATGGACAGCACGGGCCAGCCATATTCCTCGTTCATGATGTGGCTGACGAGGGTGCGCTCGAAGGCCCAGAAATCGCAGAACTTCATTGCTTCGTAGATAATGCCCTCGGCCTTGTATTCCTTGGCGAGGTAGTCGGAGAAGTCGCGGCGCTCCTGGATCTTCTCCTGGCTCATGTAGCGCGGGCACTGGGTGGTCTTGAGGTAGTGCGCGCAGATCTGGGTGAGGACGTCTTCCTCATCGTTGAGCTCGATGCGCGCACGGCCCGGGGTGGAACCGAAGCAGAAACGGTCAGAGACGATGAACGCGCCGGCCTGCTCGACCATGCGGGTCATGTCGAGGTCGTCGATCTCGGAGCCGACGATGGCCACGCGGGCGCGGTACCACGGCTGCGGATCGGGCTTTCTCTTCTTGATCTCCTTCAGGGTCTCCTTCAGGTAGGGAAGGATCTTCGCCTTCGGGCAGCAGTAGGTCACGAGACACAGGACGTGGAACTCATAGCCGGTGATGGGCGGGTTGTCCATCTTGCGCATCTCGCCGATCTCGGTGATGATGTCGCAGACCTCGTTGTGCTCCTTGACGGCCTTGCGCAGAGCCTTGTCGGATGTGTCGACGCCGTAGGTCTCGGCCAGGACGTTCAGGAAGCGGTTGCGGATCTGAACCACATAGTGCTTCAGGGTGTAGTCCGTAACCTTGTAGGGGATGTCGCAATGGGTGACGAACATCTTCTTCTCGGGCATGTCGGGGACAGCCAGAATCTCGATGTTCTCCATGCAGCGGTTCATCTCGGCGCAGGCGTCGACGCCGGCGATGGCATCGAGGAAGTTGTAGCCGCCCTCGATGGCGCGCTCGACCAGAGCGCGGCAGTACTCGCAGGTATAGTTGGACATGTAGTAGGACGCGATGTCAAACGTACCTGTTTTGGGTGCTCTCAGACGAACTGAGAAGCAGTTGTCTACGTTGAGAACCACTTCGGGCATATGATAGCAGGTATAGCCGATGGGATGCATTCCCTCAGCCTTCGCCTGCTGGCAAAGCTCGTTGTTGGCTTCGTCGAGAAGATTCTCAAAGTAGATCAGATGCTTGAGATCTTTCAAGTGTTACACCTCTTCTTCCCTTTAATGATGGTTTTGGGGCGCATCCTTCACCCCTAGCTTACACTTACCGAGCGTCCATGCAGAGAGAAATAAACACTCTGCCTTTTAACTCGACAATAGATTAACATATCCGCTCCCATTTTACAAGCCTTTTCTATGTGTTTTTTACGGTTTTCTTTGCCTCTGAAACAAGATTCTTGTTGATAATTGCCGTCTGTTATGTTAGAATCAAAACAATCTGAATCTTTTAAGGAGCGATGTATTATGCACGATCATGTTCACGACCACGACCATCCTCACACCCACGATCACCCGCACGGTCAGGCGCAGGCCATGAGCCCGGAGGAGACGCTCGCGCTGCTGACCTATATGCTCGATCACAACCGCCACCACGCCGACGAGCTGCACGAGATCTGCCACTCCCTCGAGGACGCCGGCAAGGCCGCCGCGGCGGAAAAGCTCGCCGAGGCGCTGCATCATTTCGACCACTGCAACGAGTATCTCGCCGAGGCGGTCGCACTTGCGAAAGGAGAATAACGACCATGTGTCTGTCCGATGCATATGAGCTCGTCGACGGCGAGCAGAAGCTGATCCTCTCCCGCGTGCAGGACATCTCCACCGAGGACGACTGCGTCCTGCTGACAAACCTGATGGGCATCCGCCAGAAGGTGCCCGGACGGATCAAGAGCGTGGATCTGCTGAAGAACATTATCCTGATTGAAGCCTGCTGACGTCAGATCGGGCTTGCTCCGCTGCGCAGTCGGACACAGGCTTTGCCTATGCCCGACGGCTCCGCATCCGCGCCCCCGATCTTCCTCTCCGAACCGGACCCAGTTCCTTGGGCTCCGGTTCGGTTTTTTCTTGCTATTTAGGACGATATCTGATAGACTTGTTTTATCGCACAACTTATGATTCTGATCTGAAAGGAGAAAATCCACAATGAGCAAGCGAGTTCTCGGTCTGGTTCTGGCCTTGGTGATGGTGCTGACGATGCTGCCCTTCGGTGCCGCTGCGGCAGAGGCGAAAACCTATCCCGCCACGCGCATCGGCCTTTGCGAGATGCTGTATGATCTCTTCGACGGATCCGTTACGGAGGAAGTTCCGCTGCCCTTTGTCGATCTGGACGGGCTGAGCGAGCATCAGCTGGACGCCGTGATCTGGGCGTTAGCAAACCATATCACCTCCGCACCGGGTGAGACACACTTTGTTCCGAACATGTATGTCACAAACGGCATCATCGTCACGTGGATCTACCGCGCGGCAGGGCAGCCGGAGGTCTCGACACCGGACGTGCCGCCTTACTATTTTTATGATCGGCCCGAGCGCTGGTGCAGAGAACACAATCTGCTTGAAATCAATGGCGCTGATGAAAGTTTATATTTTGACCATGCTGGTATTCCGGACAGTCTCGCCTTCCAGAAGGGCGAGGACATTTACCACAGCAAGATCATCATCAACATGCCCATGCCTCACGTGACGCACATCTGGGACGACGGTGTCGTGACCAGGGCGCCGACCTGCAGCAGCGTCGGTGAAATGACCTATACCTGCACCATCTGCGGTAAGACGCGTACGGAAAAGCTGCAGGTAACATCCCCGGAATGGGATGAGAGCACGCTGGACAAATCCACGCCCGCGACCGGAACCGCGCCGGGCTATGCATTCTACCACTGCAAAATCTGCGGGCAGGAAACGATTCTCGTCCGCACGCCCGCGCTCGGCGACAATGCGCTCGCGCAGGATTTCACGGACGTTGCGGCGGATCAATTCTACACCGAGCCCGTCGACTGGGCGGTGCGCCGCGGCGTGACGAACGGCACGGACAAGGGCGTCTTCACCCCGGACGGCACCTGCACCCGCGCGCAGGTCGTCACCTTCCTCTGGAGAGCGTACGGCTGCCCCGAGCCGGAGACGGACGAGATCCCCTTCGTGGATGTGGAAAAAGACGCCTACTACACGGACGCGGTCCTGTGGGCCAACGAGAACGGCATCACGAACGGCACGGACAAGACGCACTTCTCCCCGGAGCGTCCCTGCACCCGTGCGCACGTGGTCACCTTCCTCTGGCGCGCCGAACATGAGCTGCAAGGCGCAGGCTTCGGCACCTTCGAGGACGTCAGATCGCTGAACGAATATTATTATCACGCCGTCTACTGGGCGCACAACTGCGGCATCACCAACGGCACGGACGCCACCCACTTTTCCCCGGACGCGCCGTGCACCCGCGGGCAGATCGTCACCTTCATCTACCGCACATTCTCCGAGCCGGTGACGTTCATCTTCTACGAAGGATAAATACACGCTCCACGCTCCGATTTACTTTCCCCGTCATCTGTGTTATGATGTAGCCCGATTTTACTTCGGAGGTGATCTGCTTGCGGCTTTGGGAGCTTCTGGTGCTGGCTGTGGGGCTGAGCATGGATGCGTTTGCCGTTTCGGTCTGCAAGGGGCTGGCGCTGCGGCGGGTCGGCGTGAAGGAATGTCTGACCGCGGGGGTCTGGTTCGGCGCGTTTCAGGCGCTGATGCCGCTGATCGGGTATTTCCTCGGCGCGACCTTTGCCGAGAAGATCACCGCCGTGGATCACTGGATTGCCTTTGCCCTGCTGGGGCTGATCGGCGCGAACATGATCCGCGAGTCCTTCGGCGAGGAAGAGGGCATGAACAGCGCAATGACGCCCGGGGCGATGCTGCCCCTCGCCGTGGCGACGAGCATCGACGCGCTCGCCGTCGGCGTGACGTTCGCGCTGCTGACGATCCGGATCGTCCCCGCCGTGCTGACGATCGGCGCGATCACCTGCGCGCTCTCGGCCGTGGGCGTGAAGCTCGGCAGCATCTTCGGCACGCGCTGGCGCAACCGCGCAGAGCTCGCGGGCGGAATCATTCTGATTCTGCTCGGGACAAAAATCCTATTGGAGCATTTGGGGATTCTATAAAAACAGACGTGAGGCGAATTCGCGCTTTCTGCGTATTCGCCTCACAAGTTTTATGGATTTCAACATCGGAACGCCGGGAGGGGCAAGCCCCTCCCCTACGGCGTCTATTTTGGTACGGAGGAAGATTTCACAGCGGGCCGCCGAGGGCGTCGGCCCCTACGATTACTTCCAGAAATTCTCAGGGTAGGTTCCCGCGTCGGTGAGCGCTTTGAGCGCGGTCTTGACGCCGGGGAGATCCTCGGGATAGGTGACGCCGTGCCAGGCGTCGGGCGTGTCGAGCACGGTGATCGTGGCGCTGCCCTCCTGCAGCTGGGCGTTGACGACGGAGGGGACGAAATACTCGCTCTTGAGCGGGTTTTTCGGCACTTCGTTCTCCAGAAACGCCGGGAAGCGGCGGGCGAGCTCATAGAGATAGAGCGGCGTGAAGCCCCAGAAGTTCATGCTCACGAGCGTGTCGCCGGGCAGGTCCGTCCACGTCTCGCCGCCGTCCTCGGTGTAGGCCGCGTCGTCGCCGCGCTTGACGATCTTGGTGCGCTCGGTGACGCCCTGCAGCAGACCGTTTTCCACCTCGCAGACGCCGCGGGCGACGCTGCCGTGCTCGGTGACGGTGTTGCGCAGGCGGAAGCCGACCATGGCGTACTCGGACTCCGGCCGGTCGGCGGCGAGGAAGTCATAGAGCACCTGAAAGGCGGTGACGCCGTAGTAGTCATCGGCATTGATGACGGCGAAGGGGCCGTCGATCTCGCCCGCGGCGCAGAGCACCGCGTGCGCCGTGCCCCACGGCTTCTGACGAGCGGCGGGGACGGAATAGCCCTCCGGGAGCGCATCGAGCGCCTGCGGCGCGAAGCGGACGTCAAAGTGCGCCGCGACGCCCTCGCCGAGCGCATCACGAAACTCGGATTCCATGCCGGGCTTGACGATGAAGACGACCTTGCGGAAGCCCGCGCGCCAGGCGTCAAAGAGCGAATAATGCAGGATGAAGTGGCCGGCGGCGTCCACGGGCGTGGTCTGCTTCGGCCCGCCAAAGCGGCTGCCCATACCGGCGGCCATGATAACGAGTGTGGGTGAGCGCATAAGATTGCCCCTTTCAGTAAATTAGGAATTAGGAATGAGGAATTAGGAATGACCGAAGCCATAATTCCTAATTCCTGATTCCTCATTCCTCATTGGTTCATTTATGATACAGCTTCTGATTCTCAAAGTGCGGCTCGCAGGTGACGTTGACCTTGAGCTTGCGGAAGGTGTGCTCGTCGACGCCGGAGAGGATGACGCTCGAGTGCGCCTCGCAGCCGGCGAGCTTTTCGAGCTGCTGCATGGCGATCTCCGCCTTCGGATCCGTGACCGCGCAGATGGAAAGGGCGATGAGCACCTCGTCCGTGTGCAGGCGGGGGTTGCGGTTGCCGAGATGGGAGACCTTGAGATGCTGGATCGGCTCGATGATCTCGGGGGAGATGAGCGTGACCTCGTCCGGGATGTTGCCGAGCGCCTTGAGGGCGTTCAAGAGGCAGGCGGACATGGCGCCGAGCAGATCCGTTGTGCGTCCGGTGATGATGCGGCCGTCCGGCAGCTCGAGCGCGGCGGCGGGGCCGTCGGTGGCTTCGGCGCGGTCGAGCGCGGCCTGGATGACCGGGCGCTCATAGATCGTGACGCCGATGCGCTTCATCAGAAGCTCCTGACGGTGCACCTCCGCGGGATCGCAGAAGCCGCGGATCTGGCTGCAGGCGGTCTCATAATAGCGGCGGATGATCTCGCGCCGCGCGGCGGCACGGCAGACGGCGTCGTCGCTGATGCAGTTGCCTGCCATGTTGACGCCCATGTCCGTGGGGCTCTTATACGGCGAGTGGCCGTAGATGCGCTCGAACATGGCGTTGAGCACCGGGAAGATCTCGATGTCGCGGTTGTAGTTCACGGTGGTGACGCCGTAGGCCTCGAGATGGTAGGGGTCGATCATGTTCACATCGTCGAGATCGACGGTGGCGGCCTCGTAGGCGATGTTGACCGGGTGGCTGAGCGCGAGGTTCCAGATCGGGAAGGTCTCGAACTTGGCATAGCCCGCGCGGACGCCGCGCTTGTTCTCATGATAGAGCTGGCTCAGGCAGGTGGCCATCTTGCCGCTGCCGGGGCCGGGGGCGGTGACGACGACGAGAGAGCGCGTCGTCTCGATATAATCGTTCTTGCCGAAGCCGTCGTCGCTGACGATGAGCTGAATATCGTCCGGATAATCGGGGATGATGAAATGGCGGTAGACCTTCAGGCCCAGCTGCTCGAGACGGAGCTGGAACTTCTCCGCCGCGCTCTGGCCGCGAAAATGCGTGAGCACCACGCTGCCGACATAGAGCCCGCAGCCGCGGAAGGCGTCGATCAGGCGGAGGGTGTCCTCGTCATAGGTGATGCCGAGATCGCCCCGGCGCTTGTTGCGCTCGATATCGTCGGCGGAGATGACGATGACGATCTCGGCATCGTCCTTCATCTCCATGAGCATGCGCACCTTGCTGTCCGGCTGGAAGCCCGGCAGGACGCGGGAGGCATGGTAATCGTCAAAGAGCTTGCCGCCGAACTCCAGATAGAGCTTGCCGCCGAAAAAGTCGATCCGCTCGCGGATCTTTTCCGACTGCATGCGCACGTATTTGTCATTGTCAAAGCCGATCAGCTGCATACGTCTTCCCTCCAACACACAGAATCATTTTATAACCTCATCAGTTTACAACAAAATGCGGCGGCAGACAATGCAAAATTCGACAAAAAATGTTTACAAAAACGTTAAAGGGCTCGCTGCGTAATATGAAGATTGGAACGTAGGGGAGGGGCTTGCCCCTCCCGGCGTTCCATTTTTACAATACCACAAATGAAAGGCGAATCCGCAGCGTTCCAATTCTGCGAATTCGCCTTCTGTTTCTGTTGGATTTGCATGGTGCTGCACGGGAGGGGCAAGCCCCTCCCCTACGACAGGATCCGGCTTCGGCATTACCTTTTCAGTTTAGTTCGATCTCTTCTCCCGGTTCGATGACAAGGAGATTCTCTGCCGGGAAGCGCGCGGCCTTCTCGGCGTCAAAGTAGACGTCGCCGCCGGCGGCGATGTTGTGATACGGGATACTGTGCTTTGCCCCGACGAGATCGGCGCAGCGGGCGGCCTCGGCGTCGTCCATGTTATAGATGCCGTCGCAGCAGAAGAAGGCGTAATCGATCTCCCACGACGCCATCTCGGCCATCTGCGCGGTCTCGGACGTGTCGCCGGATACGTAGACCTTCACGCCGTCGGAGAGCGTGAGGACGTAGCCGACGCAGGATTTCAGATCGTGGTTTGGGTTGTTCCCGGCCTCGACGGCCTGCACGGTGACGAACGGGAGCTCGAACGTCTGGTGCGCTCCCCCGCTCAATGCCTCGACCTGTGTGATGACCTGACAGTCGTCCGCGCGGGACTCGATGCGGTCATAGACGCAGTGGTCAAAGTGGTCGTGCGTGACGAGGATGAGGTCGGCGGGGAGACTGTAGTCCCCCGGGGCGAAGGGGTCAATGTAGATGACCTTCCCCTCCGGCGTGACGATGCGCAGGCTCGCGTGGCCGAGATAGAGCAGACGGGACGCCGGCGCTCGGGTAGTGTTGACGGTTTCCATGAGCGGTTCCTCCGTTTCTGTGGCGGGTGGGGCGGATTCGGCGTGGCCGCAGGCAACGAGGAGCGCGGCCAGCAGCAGGATGAAGATGAGCAGTCGTTTCATGGCGGATCGTTCCTTTCTGCCTTATTTTAGCGCAGAAACAGGAGAAGTGCAATCATGACTGTGCGCAGTCGATCAGCCTTCGTAGGGCGGGGCGCTTGCGCCCGCCGTGACTCTGCGTTTGCGCCGGGGTGCGGCAATGGATTCGCCTGATCCTGCGCGGCGCGATGTGGGGCATCGCGCCCTACGGGAAATGCCGCGTCGTAGGGGACGGCGTCCTCGACGTCCCTGCGGTGTGCGCAAAAGGAATGCTGATCCCGGGCGAATATCGTCGGCACGCAAACCTGCTGTAGGGGCGACCTTTGGTCGCCCGCCTCGCCGGACTGAAATGTTCTCCGATTCGCCGTAGTACGGCGCTGCAATTACAGGATCCTGCGCGGGCGACCGCAGGTCGCCCCTACAGCGAACGGCGTGCGCTGCGGATTCGCCGCAGTCCTATCATTTGATTGCCCTGTCCTGCGCGGGCTGTCGAGGACGCCAGCCCCTACGAATTCTGTCTTGGTGCATCCCCGTCGTAGGGGACTGAGGGACTGAGCGGACTGACTTTTATATAAAGTCTTAAAAAAATATTTTTTAAAAGAAAGGTTAGGAATCTGCGTCCAGTCCGTCCCCCAGTCCCGCTCTTTTCCACACACGCTGTCGGCCGAAGCTCTTTAAGTACTTCCTCCCTGCCCGTTCGAGGATTGGCAGGCTGTCAAGGATCAGGGCAATTTCGCGGCTTTCCTGCGGCGTGGGGTCGCGGGGGTTATCCATGCCGAGCACGAGGCCGTTTCGCGCCACGTCGCGCACGCAGAAGAAGTAGTCCTCCGGGCATCTGTACACATAGCGCTCGATGGCGCCGACGCGCCAATCCTCCTCCATGGCCTCTCGCTGCACGTCCTCGAAGTCCTGCAGGAGCCTTGTGTCCGCCACGGCGGAGAGCTTTCCCCGCTCATAGAGCTCCACCGCCTCGGCCCAGCACTGAAGGATCTCGGCGCGGCACTCGGCTTCTTTTGCATAGAGCTCGGCGCCGGTCGTGTGCACCTCCACGGGGCAGAAGCGGCGGTTGCCGGTGCGGTCGCGCAGAAACTGCCTGCGATTCGTCGTGCCGAGAAAGACGCACTGGCGCGGCTGCTCGGTGACCTCGCGGTCATAGGGGCGGCGATAGCGGTCGCGCTGGCGCGAGAGGAAGCTTTTGACCGCCTCCTGCTCCTTCACGCGCGAGAGCGCCAGCAGCTCCGTGATCTCGCAGATCCACGCGCCGGTGAGCTGCTCGATGCTCTCCTTGCCCTCCATGGTGGTCAGCTCCGTGAACCAGTCGTCCTCCACGGCGAGCCAGCGGACGATGGTGCTCTTGCCGCTGCCCTGCTTGCCGACGAGGACGGGCACATAGTCAAACTT
>JAFRDQ010000020.1 GCA_017411225.1 Oscillospiraceae bacterium | reverse complement strand
CGGACGCGGTCATCCTCGGCGCGGGCGCCGGGCTTTCCACCGCCGCGGGCTATACCTATGCAGGCGCGCGGTTTGAGCGGTATTTTCAGGACTTTATCGAGAAATATCAGATCCCGGACATGTATTCCGGCGGCTTTTATCCCTTTGCCTCGCTGGAGGAATATTGGGCGTGGTGGAGCCGCCACATCTGGATCAACCGCTATGCGCCGATCCCGTCGGAGCTCTATTCTAAGCTGCTTGAGCTCGTCCGGGACAAGGATTATTTCGTCCTGACCACCAACGTGGACCACTGCTTCCAGCGCGCGGGGTTTGACAAGCAGCGCCTGTTCTATACACAGGGCGATTACGGCCTCTGGCAGTGCAGCCGCCCCTGCCATGACGAGACCTACGACAACGAGGAGACCGTGCGTCAAATGCTGCTCGCGCAGGGCTTCGAGATCACGGAGGACGGCGAGCTTGAGGCGCCGAACTGGAGCAGCATTCAGATGACTGTTCCGACGGAGCTGGTGCCGCGCTGCCCGCACTGCGGACGGCCGATGTCGATGAATCTCCGCGCGGACGATACCTTCGTCGAGGATGCCGGCTGGCGGCAGGCAAGCGCGCGCTATCAGGAGTTCCTGCGCGCGCACGACGGACAGAAGATCGTCTATTGGGAGATTGGCGTCGGCTATAACACGCCGGTCATCATCAAATATCCGTTCCGATTTCGGACGGCGAAGAATCCAAATGCGACGTACGTCTGCATGAGCAGAAGCCACGCCGATTGCCCGGATGAGATCCGCGACCGCTCCATCTGCATCGCCGGAGACGCGCACGAGATTCTGCGCCTGCTGAAATAACGAAAAAGCCGAATTCTTAGCGAATTCGGCTTTTTCTTATGCCCTTAATTTGCGCTTGTACAGCGCGAGTGAGCGGTCGCTGTATACGTTAAAGACCACGCGCATTCCGCTGCCGATCTCTGCCTTCCATTCCCGCACGGTGCGGATCGCAATCTCCGCGGCCTCCTCCTTCGGAAAGCCGTACACGCCCGTGGAGATGCAGCAGAAGGCGATGCTCCCGCATCCGTTTTCCTCTGCGAGCGCGAGACAGGAGCGGTAGCAGGAGGCGAGCTGCGCCTCATGCCGCTTTGTCAGCCGCCCGTCCACGATCGGGCCGACGGTGTGGATCACATACCTGCAGGGGAGATTGAACCCCGGCGTGATCTTGGCCTGCCCGGTCGGCTCCTCGTGCCCCTGCGCCGCCATCATCTCGGCGCACACATTTCTCAGCTGCATCCCCGCGTAGGTGTGGATGCAGTTGTCGATGCAGCTGTGGCACGGCTGATAGCAGCCTGTCATGCCGGAGTTCGCCGCGTTCACAATCGCGTCGCATCGGAGCGTCGTAATGTCGCCCTGCCAGAGGTAAATCCCCGGCTCCACCGGCGTCAGATCCTCGACGTCTGTGATGCCTTTCTCCAGTGTCGCTTCGCGCAGATATGCATCCTGCACGCGGAGCACTTCTTCATCGATTGCGCCCGGCATGCGGACGTTCATCAGCCCCCGCAGCAGCTGCCGCTGCTCCGTCTCATCGGACGGAATCTCTGTGCCGCGATACCGTGGCTGCTCGGAGAGCAGGGCGTCAATGAGATACCGCCGTTTTTCTGCTTGATTCATAGGATTCACTTCTTTCGTTCCCTTTGCCTCTATTATATCGAACCCGTCAAGCGCGGTTGAAATCAAAACCTGGCAGCAGTATAATTGAAGAAATAGCCTTCCCCTTGAGGGGAAGGTGGCATCCGGCGTCTCCCGCAAGCCGGATGACGGATGAGGTGGAAGCGTCAAGCTTCGGACGGCAGATATGACCATCGCTTATCCGCTCATTTTCGAGTAGAACAGGAGCGTTTGTATGAAACCCGTTCTGGACGAAAGCCTCATCTACGAAATTCTCTCCGTTGTCGGGGAAATCCCGTATGGCCGCGTAGCGTCCTATGGGCAGATTGCACGCCTGATCGGCCGCGAGCGCAATTCCCGCCTTGTCGGCAAGGTGCTGAGTATGGCGGAGCAATATGGCGATTATCCCTGCCACCGCGTCGTGAACCACGCAGGCCGCCTCGCGCCATACTTCCACGAGCAGGAGCCGCGGCTGAGAGAAGAGGGCGTCGAGTTTCTCCCGAACGGTAATGTGGACATGAAAAAATACCAATGGGATGCTTAAAAGCAGAACCCCTTCCAAATGGAAGGGGTTTTCACATTAGATGTGCTTGTGTCCCGTGTACATGGTCATCAAAAAGCAGAACATGGTGCACATGGCCCAGTATTTATGATGCTTCAAGAGATTCCCTCCTTTCGGACAGAATGGCTTTTTCTGCATCATACCACAATTCGTTAGCGTGTGCAAACCAAAATCAAAAGCATCCCCTCTGCCCGGGCAGAGGGGATGCGGTGCTTTGTGTTGGTCTCGAATTACTCGAGCGGCTTGAAGTCGGCCTTGGTGTGGTTGCAGAGCGGGCAGACGAAGTCGTCGGGCATGGTCTCGCCCTCGTAGACGTAGCCGCACACGCTGCAGACCCAGCCCACGCGGTCGTCGCCCGGGGTGGCCTCGCGCTTGGTGAAGTCGCTCGCGGGGTGCTTGCACAGCGGGCAGGTGAAGTCGGCGGGGATCTCCTCGCCTTCGTAGACGTAGCCGCAGACGGAGCAGACCCAGCAGGCGCCCTCGGCCTTGGCCAGCGGCTTCGGCGCGGGCTTGATGTTGGAGCGGTAGTAATCGTAGGTCACGCCCTCGTCATTGGAGAAGACCTTGCTCTCCACGATCTCCGCGATGAACATGCGGTGGCTGCCCTGATCGTAGCTCTCGAGCACGTTGCAGGAGAACATGGCGTTGACGTAGCGGTTCGGATAGAGGATGCCGTTTTCGGCGCGCTCGACGAAGTCATAGCCCTCGAGCTTGTCGGTGTCGGCACCGGACTGGAAGCCGAAGCGCTGGAAGAAGCTGAACGGCACTTCCTTCGTCAGGATGCCGAGCGTGAATTTGCCGGTGCGCTCGATCATGCCGCAGGTGTAGTTGGCCTTGATGACGGAGATGGAGATGCGCTCGGGCTTGTTCGCCATCTGCTGGGCGGTGTTGATCACGCAGATGTTGTCCTTGTCGCCTTCCTTGGCGCCGAGGGCGTAGAGGCCGTAGGTGAACTTGAAGAGCGCCGCGGGGTTCTGCGGACCCTCGTTCACGATCGGCCGCGGCTTCGGGATGCTCTCGCAGATCGTGTCGGCGAGGGCCTCCAGCTCGGGCAGCTGGCCTTCCTTCAGGGAGGACTTGATCGTGAAGCGGTCGTTCAGGAACTCAATGCCCTTGAGCGGCTTGAGGATGTTGCGCATCAGACCGCCGGAGGTCGGAGCCCAGGAGCCGTTCTCGATGATGGCGACCTTGCGGTTGAGGACATTGTGCGCCGCAATGTCGTGCAGGGTGTTCTCCATGTTCACGAAGATGCCTGCGTTGTAGGTCGTGGAGGCGAAAACGAGGTGGCTGCAGCGGAAGGCTTCGGCCACGATCACGCTCGCGTGCGTCTGGCTCACGTCGTACATGGCGATGTTGCGCACGCCGCGCTCGGCCAGCATGGAGGCCAGCACGTGGGCGGTGTTCTCGGTGTTGCCGTAGACGGAGGCGTAGGCGATCATCACGCCGTTGCCCTCGGGCGTGTAGGAGCTCCACTTGTCGTATTTGTCAACGAACCAGCCGATGTTCTTGCGCCACACGGGGCCGTGCAGCGGACAGATCATGCGGATGTCGAGCGTGGACGCCTTCTTCAGCAGCGCCTGCACCTGCGTGCCGTACTTGCCCACGATGTTCGTGAAGTAGCGGCGGGCGTCGGGCAGCCAGTCGTGCTCGAAGTCATACTCGTCGGCAAAGAGGTTGCCGCTCAGCGCGCCGAAGGTGCCGAAGGCGTCGGCAGAGAAGAGCGTGCCGGTCGTCACGTCGAAGCTCACCATGACCTCGGGCCAGTGGACCATCGGGGCCATGACGAACGCGAAGGTGTGCTTGCCGAAGCAGAACGTGTCGCCCTCGTTCATGAGGATCGCGCGGGAGTCGATGTCGAACTCAAAGTAGTTCTTGATCATGTCGCGGATCTTCTCGTTGCAGATGATCTTCGCGTCGGGATAGCGCAGCACGGTGTCGCCCAGCGTCTTGGCGTGGTCGGGCTCCATGTGATGCACCACGATGTAATCGAGCGGACGGCCGTTCAGGACGTGCGCTACGTTCTCAAAGAACTGACCGGACACGGAGTGATCCACCGTGTCGAACAGAACGGTCTTCTCGTCGAGCAGGACGTAGGCGTTGTAGCTCACGCCGCGGGGAATGGGGTAGACGCTCTCGAACAGAGCCAGACGACGATCAGACGCGCCGACCCAGTGCAGATCGTCATAGATTTTCATCGTGCAGTGCATGAAACATCCTCCTATACATAGTTTTTCTTTTCTCCAAAACGCCGCCAAGCCGGAGGAACGCTCCGGCTGGTGACGATATTCACATTACTTTCCGAGCATCTCGAGGATCGTGGCCTTCGGGCGAACACCGACGCTCTGTCCGGCGATCTGGCCGTCCTTGAACACGAGCAGGGTGGGAATGCTCATCACGCCAAACTGACCGGCGAGCTCAGGCTCGTCGTCCACGTTGATCTTGCCGACCTTGATGTCGGGATTCTCGTCCGCGATCTGGTCCACAACGGGGGAGAGCATCTTGCAGGGGCCGCACCAGGAGGCCCAGAAGTCCACCAGAACGGGCTTGTCAGACTGCAGAACCTCAGCCTGGAAGTTGTCTTTCGTGATAACAGTAACCATAGTTGTAATCTCCTTTTCGGTATTATTTTTTGATCGACCTTAGTATACCGGATTCGGACGCTTTCTTTCTGTGTTCTTGTCACATAAGGCGCTTTTTTCAGGCCAGCGCCAGCTTTTTCATCTTTTCGCGGTCCGTGATCGTCACGGTGCCGCGCCCGAGCTTGACCATGCCGTCCTCGGCAAAATTGCGCAGCATGCGCGTCACGGTCTCGCGCACGGCGCCGGTGTCTTTTGCCAGCTGCTCGTGCGTTGCGCGGATGGGCTCGCGCCCCTGCTGCGATTCGTCCCACAGGTGCTGCGCCAGACGCTTGTCAAAGCTCGTGAAGAGCAGTTGCTGCATCGACCACATCACGTCGGAAAACCGCTCCGTCGCGAGCTTGTACATGCAGCACTCTACATACACATTCTGCTTCGAGAGCAGCGAGAAGGTGTGCGCGTTCAAGACCAGCAGCTCCGTGTCCACGTCGGCTACCAGCTGCACGTCAAAGGTGATCTGCCGGATCACACAGCTTGCAGCGAGCACGCAGGCGTCGCCCTCGAACAGGCGGTAGAGCGCGATCTCGCGCCCGTCCTCGCTCGTCATGTAGGCGCGGATCTTGCCCGTCTGCACCGCAATCAGCCCGAGACATTCGCCCGTGCAGGAGTGGATCATCTCGCCCTTCTCATATGGCACGATGCGCGATGCGCCGCGCGCCATCTGCTTTTGTTCGTCTGTCAGATTGTCCCAAAAGGGAAGGGCCTGCAGGGCCTCATCCAGCGTCGCCATCGCGATCCCTCCGTCAAAAAGCATTCCTTTTATTAGAATAGCATAAAAACACGCGCGCGAAAAGAGGAAAATGTGTTTTTCCTACAAAAAAGACGGCACGTTTGACTCTTTTCAGGATGCACCTGCCTGTGTTATACTGATATCAGAAAATCAGAACACGAGAAGGAGAACACTGCCATGACCAGGAAAGCCGGCGCCGCCTCCGTGCGCGAGCAGTTTGTGCGCACGATCGAGAGCCAGATCCTCTCCGGCGAGCGCAAGATCGGGGATCGTCTGCCCTCGGCGCGTGAGCTGTGCAAGCTGCTTGACGTGAGCCTCACCACGGTGAACACCGGCCTCGGCGAGCTCGCGGCCAAGGGCTTCGTGGAGATCGTGCCGCGGCAGGGCGTTTTCGTCGCGGACTATCTGCAGCGCGGCACGCCCGAGGCGCTCATCTCGCTCATCCGCTTCCACGGCGGAAGGCTCGGTGCGGCCGAGGTGCGCAATTTCTGCGAGGCCCGCATGGCGATCGATCCGAGCATTGCCGAGTGGGTCATCCGGAGAGCCACCGAGGAGCAGCTTGACGAGCTCGGAGAACTGCTGGAGGAATACCGCCGCAGCGCAGATAACCATGAGGCCAGCGAGCGCATCACGCGCTTTTTCCACCGCATGTACCAGCTCTCCGGCAACAGCTTCCTCGCGCTCATCTACCACTCCACCATCCCGCACCAGATCCTTATGTACACGACCTTCATGGCCCAAAACGGCAGAGACCACGTCACGCAAAACGCCGAGGAAATCTACCGTCTCCTCCGAGACCGCGATGTCTCTGCGGCGAGACTATGTCTCATCAACGCCATGCACCTGCCATTAGAGGGCGAAACTGCAATTGTCTGACAGAGAACCACCAGACTTCGTAGGGCGCGATGCTCACATCGCGCCATGCAGAAACGATGCAGGATTTGTGCTCCATTCTCCGGCGAATTCGATCGCATCCATTGTAGGGCGGCCACCCGTGGGCCGCCGTGTTTCGCACCGGGTCAACGGCAGGGTACTGATCTCCACCCTCTGCATGGTTTTGAATGGTGCTTTGTAGGGGACGGCGTCCTCGACGTCCCGGCAGAATGCACTGATTTTCGCATATTCTGCAGCGAATCCGCACCTCTTCCGTTTTGCCATTCCGAGCGCAGCGAAGCAGAGTCGAGGGATCTTGGCAACACAGGAAAAGAGAACTCGGCGCATCTCTCCAACTGCCGGATTCCCTCCGGGGGCACACTTTCTGAACGATCAGAAAGGATGCAAAGAATCGCTGAAGGGAAAGATTTCATTTTCTCCCCCTTAAGAATCCCTCATTGAAACGACACAAGGTGCTCCCGCCCCTTGGATGGCATGCATGGATAATTGCGTGCAATGATTATCCGCAGCCAAACATCTCATCATTCCCGTAGGGCGCGATGCCCACATAGCGCCATGCAGAACCATCTTATCTGATTGCCGCTCTCCGGCGAATTCGCACCGCACTTCCGTAGGGGCGCTTCACGAAGCGCCCGAGCAGTAGGATACACAAATGCTGCAAATCTCCGGCAAAACCGCATAATCTTACCGTTTGCAGTATGGACGCCAACCTCTGTTTAGTGGTCTATTTCAGAAAATATAGTTATCATACTTTACACAAGAGCGCCGCTGTCATCCAGCGGCGCTCTCGTGCAACAACTAATGATATGAATGGTCGGATTTGTTATATGTTTAGACTGTTACCTCGTCATCATCTTTATCTAGATGAACAGAATCACGAATGAAAGAGTGTAATTTGCGGATAGACACATCGAATTGAAGATTAAAAAAGAACTTTGATGCTATTAATACAATGGCAAAAGCGAGAACTGGCATTACACATGTTGCAACTAACATAACAGCGACAGATAAAACAAATCCTCTGAGAGTATTTTTGGCTTTTTGAGTAGCAGACTTAACACTATTAGAAGCACTATTAATTGCGTTTGTAATACTGTTTATAATCCCTCCATTTGATTCTTTATCTTCTTCGTCAGTGAGGTTGTTTTCGTTTCCAGCTTCAATGGTATATTCAATTGTTTTTTGGTTAATCGCAACTATTTGATCAGCCATTAAAGTACTCAGTGGAATTGATAATATAACAACAAGTGCAAAGCCTGCTACTTTCCAGCCCCATACTCTGAACTTGTTATTCTCAAACAAAAGAAAGAGTATTCCTAGAGCACAGGCAATCGGAAGAATATACCGAAAGATTACCAATCCAACAATAGTAATAATGTATTTTTCTAGAAATACTGCGCTTAATGATATTACGAAAAAAACGGTCAAGTCTGTTATTGCGTCCGCTATTGCAGAGGTTAAATCACCGGGTACTGCTGAAATAATTACAGAAGCCACAGCGGAAGCAGATGTCAGTTTATAAAGCATGTCTTCTTTTTCAGTCAAAGAATCAATTTGTTTTGAATAGGTTTCAGGGTTCTCGAAAACAGGACCGAGAATAAATATTGATATTAATGCAATGAGAACAAAAAGTACTGAAAAAATCACCTTGTGCTTTATCATAAATAGACTTATTTTCATTATTATCTCCTTGATAAAATGATTGTGAAAAGGGTGTCCCAATGTTTCAAATACAGTAAATTTATTATAGCATGTTGTTTTATTATCGGCAATAATGTAAATGCGAATTGTGCTTGTTTACGCAATAGAGAATTATTCAAGTCGAAAATGATAATATTAGAAAGCCGCCGCTGACAGTCATCCATATTCCGTCAGCGGCGGCTTCTCATATTCACCAAAAGAAAAACCTTGATTTGTCTAAATTTTATCTTGTGAACACGTCACACATATGTTAGAATGTGCCTGAACACTTCACGATTTGTCATCGTTCCGTTTTCTGCGATAGGCCTCCGATTTTATGAACGAGCGCTGGATGGCGTCGGTGGTCGCTTTGGCGACGCCCTTGCTCAGCGTCTCGAACTCCTCGGCGGACATCGGTTCCTTCTTCTTGAGCCACCAGATATACCCGTCGAAGAATGCGTAGACATACCGGCGGATCACAAACCGCGCGGTCTCCTCGTCCGGGAAAATGTCGCCGAAGTCCGTCATGATGAGCGGGAAGAGCTTCTCAAAGCAGAACGCCCGGAAGGAATTCTGCCCCGCGTAGACAAAGGCGTTGCCGTAAAAATCCGGGTCGGCGCGCAGGGAGCGGAGAATGTCGGGGTAATACTCCCAAATGGACTTCTCCGGACGCACCTCGACGAAGCGGCAGAAATCGTAGTTATAAATCCACTCGAGCAGCTCGTATTTATCCTTGAAATAGCGATAAAAGCTCCGGCGGCTGACGTTCGCGTTTTTCAGAATCTGATCCGTCGTGATCTTCTCGATCGGCGTCGTGCGCATCAGCTGCTTCATGGCGTCCGCGATGGCGAGCTTGTTCTTTTCCGATTCCGTCATGCGATCCCCTCCGATCCGCTTTCATTTTAATGTGTCGGAGCGAATTTGTCAAAACCAGCCTGTTTCGATGCGTGCTTGACACAAAAACACGATTTTGTGCCTCGGATCTGTAGGATAACGGATTGCACAGCCGGAATCTGTTTGATAAAATAAGAAAAACACTTTACATACGCCTGTTTTGGACCTCGAGCCTGCTTGCCTAAGTCGTTTGATACGGCGGCAGGCTGTGTGCGAAACGCACACCGGGGTGCGGCTGGAAACGACCGCGCCTTCTCACGGAAAAGAGATCCGCCAACAAATCTGGTTTGAAGGAGGATTATCTATGGGCGAATGGAAGAAAACACAATGTACCGTCTGCGGCGTCAGCTGCGGTCTGGAGGTCGAGGTGGAGAACAACGAAATCATCTCCTCCCGCGCCGACCCGGACAGCCCGCGCTCCCACGGCTATGCCTGCCGCAAGGGCCGCAACACGAAGTTCTTCATGCACCACGGCGACCGCTTGGACTATCCGATGAAGCGCGTCAACGGCGAGCTTCAGCGCATTTCCTGGGATCAGGCGATTCTGGAGATCGGCAACAAGCTGCGCTCCATCGTCGATCAGTACGGCCCCCGCGCCGTGTGCGGCCTCGGCGGCGCCTCCGGCGGCGGCCAGAGTGAGCTCATCTTCCTCAAGGCGCTCATCAACGGCCTCGGCGGGCAGTACATCTTCAACCCCATCGGCTTCGAGTTTCTCGGCAACTGGTGGAGCCACGGCAAGATTTACGGCGATCAGGTTTCCTTCACCGAGCCGGACGATACCGGCTGTGAGGTCATGGTGCTCTGGGGCTCGAACTCCTATGTCACGCACCAGATGTGCGATGCCAGAAAGAACATCCGGGAGGCGTCTGAGAATCCCGATAAGCTTCTTATCGTGATCGATCCGCGCATGAGCGAATCCGCGCGCATGGCGGACATCCACATCGCCAACCGTCCCGGCACGGACGCAATCATGCTCAAGGGCCTGATCGCCCTCATCCTGCGCCGCGGCTGGGAGAACAAGGAATACTGCAAGAAATACGTCAAGGATCTCGATAAGGTTCGCCCGTGGTTCTATACCACGAACATCGAGGAATGCTTCCGCGTTGCGGGCGTCACGATGGAGGAGATGGAAAACCTCGCGAAGATCTTCACCACGAGAAAATGGGGCGTCCATCAGGATCTCGGTATCTTCTGTGGCCGCCACAGCACCCTCAGCAGTTATCTGATCATCATGCTGACAGTCATCTGCGGCGTTGCGATGGTCCCCGGCGCCACGATCACGCACGAGCTTTGGGCGACCCGCGGCGAGACCATCCATGAGGACACCGATCCCAAGGTCTGGCGCACGCCGGTCACGAATCGCTTCCCTGTGCTTGAGACCTTCCCGTCCTGTGTCATGCCCGTCGAGATGCTCTCCGACCGGCCCGACCGCATCCGCGCCGCGATCCGCACGCTCGGCTCGCCCATGCGCTCCTATCCGGACTCTGCCATGGTCGAAAAGGCGTTCAAGAACCTCGATCTGCTCGTCGTCTGTGATATTGCGTGGACGGAGGACTGCGAGTTTGCCGACTATGTCCTGCCCGCCAAGAGCGCGCTCGAGCGCTATGAGTTCAACGCCTTCCAGATGAACTTCCCGGAGTGCGTGATGGCGCTGCGTCCGCCCGTGATCGATACGATTGCGGAGCGCCGCGATATGTGCGACGTCTTTGTCGAGATTGCAAAGGTCTCCGGCGCGTTCCCGAAGATTCCGAAGTGGCTCGACGCCGCGGCGGACAAGGCCGTAAAAACCGGCGACCGTATGCCATTCCTCTTCGCGTTCCTCGCCTATCTCGGCGGCACGGGCATGAAGTATTATCAGATTCGCACCGGCATTCTCGGCGCAACGCTCGGCAGAGCCTGGGGCTCCGCCACAAAGGGCGTCGCCTGGGGCGCGCTGATGACCACGCCGATGGCCCCCGGTCTCTGCGCCAAGGCAGGTCACCCGAAGCTCGGCTTCCATCCGCTGATGGAAAAGATGCCGGGACTCGATAATTTCAGCGCGCTGGACGCGGCCTTCGAGCAGGTGCTCAAGCACCCCGAGGGCGCCGTCGTCGGTATCGCGGACAACGACAAGCCGGAGGAATACCTCAAGCAGCACGTCCACCACAAGGACAAGAAGATCCACCTCTACTGCGATGAAATCTTCGAGGCTGTCAAGAACCTCACGCCGGAGTCAGAGAACGCCGCCGTCACGCCGACGGAGGAGTTCCCGCTGATCATGTCCTCCGGCCGTCATACCGAGGACGGCCTGAATTCCATGACGCGCTATATGAAGAACATGAACCGCTATCACAAGAGCATGTACACCTTCCTCATGAACCCGGACGACGCCGCGGCCTACGGCTTTGCCGACGGCCAGATGGTGCGCGTCACGACGAAGGGCGGCTCGGCTGAGATCCCCGTCGAAATCAGCTATCAGGTCAACCGCGGCTATGCCATGTTCCCGCATCACTACGGCCTCAAGTTTGAGGGCGAAGTCGAGGGCGTCAGCGGCGGTCAGGTCTTCAACTGGGACAATATGGATGAAATCACCGGCAACCCGTGCGTGCGCTTCACGCCCTGCCGGGTTGAAGCGGTTTGAGGAGGTGCGATACCATGGCGAATGTGAAACTGACCATCAACGGCAATGCCGTTTCCGTCCCCGCCGGGACGACCATTCTCGAGGCGGCGAAGTCCGCCGGCATCCGCATCCCCACGCTCTGCGCCTATGAGGGCATGGGCCCCCACGCCGCCTGCAAGCTCTGCGTCGTGCAGGTGGAGGGCGAGGCAAAGGAAAAGCTTGCCTGCGCGGTCAAGGTCGCCGAGGGCATGAATGTCACCACCGACAGCCCCGCGCTCTTTGATCTCCGCAAGGCGACCCTCACCGAGATGTTCCGCCAGCACAAGGTGGACTGCCACCACTGCGCGCGCACCGGCGGCACCCGCATCGAGGATCTCGATCCTTGGTTCTGCCAGAACTGCTTCTACTGCGACTGCGAGCGCGACGGCTTCTGCGAGCTGCAGGCGCTGGCCCGCGAGTTTGGCGTCAGCCAGCTCCCGTTTGAGCCGCAGCAGAACGATTTTCCCGTCGACGAGAGCACCGGCGTCATGGTGCGCGACGGAAATAAGTGTGTCAAGTGCCGCCGCTGTGTCGACGTCTGCAAGGCGCAGGGCATGGGCATCCTCGGCATGGTCAAGACCGAAAAGGGGAGCACCGTTGGCGCGAAGAACGGCCTCATGGCGGACGGATGTCTCCGCTGCGGCCGCTGCGTGGACGTCTGCCCGACGGGCGCACTCTTCATGAAGGAACACAAGGACGAGATCGTCTACCACGGTCACGCGCGCGAGACGACCGTCGCCGCCATGCTCTGCGGCTGCGTCATGCGTGAGCTGCAGGGGCTCTACGGCAAGGAGTTTACCTATGAGCAGCTTGCGGCGTCTCTGAAGAAGATCGGCGTCGCGCATGTCTTCAGCCCCGGCTGGGCAAAGGCCGAGAGCCTGAAGCAGGCGGCCGACATCCTCGATGAACGCCTCGGCAAGGGCACGATCATTATGACCGAGAGCTATGCCGCCAAGACCTTCCTGAACGCCAAATATCCGCAGCTGAAGGATTCCTTCGCGTTCTATGATTCCATGCAGACGCTCTTCGGCAGGAAGCTGCGCGCCGAGCATCCGGACTGGAAGCTCGTGAACGTGAGCCGCCATAACGGCTTTGCCGCCGAGATGGCGGACACGGGTCTCGTGGATTACTTCGTGAACGCCCGCGAGCTTTACCGTATCATCGAGCGCACCGGCGGCGCGCCTTATCGCCGCAATCCCGCCGAGGTCGAGAACATTGCGGACTATGAAAAGGACGAGCGCTATGCCGACATTCTCAACTGCGAGGGCTGGAAGCTCACCGGCGAGCCGGAAGAGATCTCCTTCAAAAAGAAGGGCGGGCGCAAGGTCTACAAGGCCGCCGTCTGCCATAATCTCTCGCAGGCCGCCAAGGTGCTCGAAGCGCCCGAAAAGTACGATGTCATCCGCATTATGGGTTAAATTCGACTGCTTTTCTGTTGCAATTCGCGCTTTGACATGTTAAAATAAACCAAAGATGTTTCCGATCCCTTCGGCCTAAAGGCACTGCTCATGGCCGTCTGGACGGGGTGACGCCGGAAACGGCGCCGCCTTCCTGCTTGAAAAGGAAACCGACCTCCTGCCCGCAAAGGGCGTGGCATATCCATTAGGGAGTGGTCTGCTTTTTGAGCGGACCACTCCTTTTTCTTTGAGGTGATCCAAATGAAGGAAATCAAAACCACCGAGGCCGTCGGTCACGTCCTGTGCCATGATATGACGCAAATTATCCCCGGCGTCACAAAGGACGCGCGCTTTCGCAAGGGCCATGTTGTAACGCAGGAGGATATCCCTGTGCTCCTCAGCATGGGCAAGGAGACCCTCTTCGTCTGGGAAAAGACCGAGGGCATGCTCCATGAGGACGAGGCGGCAGAGCGCATGCGCGGCCTGTGCATGAATGCACATATGCGCGCGAGCGAGCCCAAGGAAGGGAAGATCGAGCTTTTCGCCGAGTGCGATGGGCTCTTCCGTGTGGATGTCGAGCGGCTCGAGCAGGTCAACAGCATCGACCGCCTCATGATCGCCACGCGCCATACCAACACGCCCGTCAAGGCGGGGGATAAGCTCGCCGGCACGCGTGTCATCCCGCTCGTCATCGAGGAGCAACCGCTTCAGGAGGCGGAGGCGATCTGCGCAGGGAAACCTCTGCTCGAGATCCTGCCTTTTAAGCTCCGCACCGTTGGTCTCGTCACTACCGGAAACGAGGTGCTCAAGGGTAGAATTGAGGACAAATTCACCCCCGTCATCATCGCGAAGCTGAAAAAATACGGCATGGAGGTCACGCACCACTGCACCCCCGGCGACGATATGGACGCCATCACGCAGGCGGTCAACGATTTCCACGCCGCGGGCGTCGATCTCATTCTCTGTACCGGCGGCATGAGCGTCGACCCGGATGACCGCACGCCCGGTGCCATCAAGGCCACCGGCTGCGACATCGTCTCCTACGGCGCGCCCGTTCTGCCCGGCGCCATGTTCCTCCTCGGCTATTTTGCCGACGGTACGCCCGTCATGGGTCTGCCCGGCTGCGTCATGTACGCCGCCACGACGATTTTTGATCTGATGCTGCCGCGTGTCGCGGCGGGCGTGCGCGTCACGCCCCGCGATCTCAAAAAGCTCGGTCACGGCGGACTTTGCCTCGGCTGCAAGATCTGCAACTGGCCCAACTGCGGCTTTGGAAAGGGAATGTAAGAAGTATGGAAACCGGAATCTCCGTTGAGAGAGCCATTGAACTGATTGAACAGAATGTACGTCCCGTCGAGGCGGGACATATCCGCGCCACACGCGCCCAGGGGCGTATCCTCTCCGAGGACATCTGTGCGCCGATGGATCAGCCGCCCTGGCCGCGCTCCCCGCTGGACGGCTACGCCTTCCGCGCCGCTGACAGCACCGGGGCCTCCAAAGAAACGCCCGTCGCCCTCCGCGTGGTCGAAACGCTCTATGCCGGTTCCTGGACGGAGCGCACTGTGCAGCCCGGCGAGGCCGTCCGGCTCATGACGGGCGCGCCGATCCCTGCCGGCTGCGACTGCGTCATCCGTCAGGAGGAGACCGACGGCGGGGAAGAGACCGTGCAGATCTATCAGGCGCTGCAGCCCTATGACAATTACTGCGCCGCCGGCTGCGATTTTCACCGCGGCGATCTGCTTCTGCCTGCGGGTACGCGCCTGACCGGCAACGCCCTCGGCGTGCTGGCCTCCGCCGGACTCTACCGCGAGGAGATCATGCTCCCCGTGTACCATAAAGTGCGCTGCGCCGTCATCTGCACCGGCGATGAGCTCGTGCCGAACGACACGCGTCCGCTCCCGCCGGGCAAGATCTATTCCTCCAACGCGGCTGTGCTCGCGTCGCGCCTGTCTGAGCTCGGCGTGGAGCTCACCACGCTCCTGCCCATGTTTTCCGACAGCGCGGATGCTCCTGCCGACGCAATCTATGAGGCGGCTGAGAACGCGGACGTCATCATCACCACCGGCGGCGTCAGCGTCGGTGCGAAGGACATTCTGCATGAGACCCTGCCGCTTCTCTTCGCCGACCGGATCTTCTGGAAGGTCAAGCTCAAGCCCGGTTCGCCCGTCATGTTTTCGCTCTACCGCGAGCGTCCGCTATTGAGCCTCTCCGGCAACCCCTTTGCCGCGAGCGCCACGTTCGAGCTTTTCGCCCGTCCGCTGCTGGCCAAACTCTTCGGCTGTGCGGATCTGAAGCCCATCGTCACCGAGGGCGCACTCGCAGAGGACTTCACCAAAAAGGGCTGCAGCAGCCGCTTTGTGCGCGCTGTGTTCCGCGACGGCGTTGTCACTGCCCCGCAGGGCCATTCCTCCGGGCAGCTCGCCTCCGCCGTCGGCACCAACTGCCTTGCCGAGATCCCGCCGATCTCCGAGCCGCTTGAGAAAGACAGCCGGGTGAAGGTATGGCTGCTGTAATCGCTGTCTCCGGCGTGAAAAATTCCGGCAAGACGACCCTGATCGAAAAGCTGCTCCCCGCTCTGAATGCGCGCGGCGTGAAAACCGCCGTTTTGAAGCACGACGGACACTCCTTTGCCGCCGACCGCGAGGGGACGGACACCTGCCGATTTCTTGCAGCCGGCGCCATGGGAGCCGCGATCTTCGACGGGGAGAAGTTTCAGGCCGTCAAATTCACCGAAGTTTCGGAGATAGACTTGATTGCGCTCTACCCCGAGGCGGATCTCATCCTGCTCGAGGGCTTCAAGTGGACGGACTATCCCAAGCTTGAGCTCGTCCGCTCCGGCGTGAGCGACGCTCCGGTCTGCAATCCGGAAACGCTCATCGCCCTTGTCACGGATACAAACTGCATCGTTCCCGGCGTTCCGGCCTTCGGCTTTGAGGACGTGGACGCTCTGGCCGATCTTCTGCAAAAGGAGGCGCGCCGATGATTGATTCTTTTGGCAGAAACATTGACTATCTCCGCATCTCCGTCACGGATCGATGCTCGCTCCGCTGCACCTATTGCATGCCCGAGGAGGGCGTCGAATGGCTGCCGCACACGGAGATCCTGCGCTATGAGGATCTGCTGCGCATCTGCCGCATCTTCGTCTCCCTCGGCATCACGAAATTCAAGCTCACCGGCGGCGAGCCTCTGGTGCGCAAGGGGTTGGCGGATTTCATCCGCTCGCTCCGGAAGATCGACGGCGTGCAGAGCGTCACGCTCACGACCAACGGCGTCGATCTCAAAAACCAGCTTCCAGCCCTGCTCGACGCCGGGATCGACGGCATCAATCTCAGCCTCGACACGCTCGACGCCGCGCGCTTTGCCGAGCGTACACGCCGTGACTGCCTGCCGCAGGTGCTCGAGGGGCTGAACGCGGCGCTTGCCGCGCCGGGGCTGAATCTCAAGATCAACTGTGTCTCGATGGCCGGGGCGGAGGACGACTGGATCGCCCTCGCCGCCCTCGCGAGGGATCGAGCGCTCACCGTGCGGTTCATCGAGCTCATGCCCATCGGGCTGGGGCAGGGAGGAACGCCCTGCACGGAGGCGGAGGTCTCCGCCGCGCTTGAGCGCGTTTATGGGCCGCTCACGCCGTATGACACCCCGCTCGGCAACGGCCCTGCGCATTATTGCTCGCTGCCGGATTTTACCGGAAAGATCGGCTTCATCAGCGCCGTAAGCCATCAATTCTGCGACCGCTGCAACCGCGTGCGTCTCACGGCGTCGGGCTATCTCAAAACCTGCCTGCAGTACGACGTCGGCGCCGCGCTCGCGCCGCTGCTCGCGGAACCGGACGATGTCATCCGCGCAGCCATCGAGGACGCGGTCTCGCGCAAGCCCGTTTCACATCAGTTTACCAACCCCGCCCCGGAGCACCGGGAGGGGCGCATCATGAGTCAGATCGGAGGCTAACGAATATGGGAAAGGTACTCGCTGTCTGCATCAGCGAAAAGAAGGGAACCGAAAAGCAGAACGTCGGTTCCGCAAGGTTTATTGAAGATTGGGGCATCGAAAACGATTCCCACGCCGGAAAGTGGCACCGTCAGGTCTCGCTCCTGAGCCATGAGAAGATTGAGGCCTTCCGCGCGCGCGGCGCCGAGGTCATCGACGGCGCGTTCGGCGAAAACCTCGTTGTGGAGGGCTACGATTTCCGCGCGCTCCCCGTCGGCACGAAGTTTCGCTGCAACGACGTCGTGCTCGAGCTCACGCAGATCGGCAAGGAGTGCCACTCCGGCTGCGCGATCTATCAGAAGATGGGCGAGTGCATCATGCCCCGCGAGGGCGTTTTCACCCGCGTGTTCCACGGCGGCGTCATCTCCGTCGGCGATGAGCTGACGATCATGGAGGAGGAATAATTATGCCATTTCGTGTGTTTGTGCTCACGGCGAGCGACGCCGGCTCCCGCGGCGAGCGGGAGGACAAGTCCGGCCCCTGCATCGAGGAGATGGTCACCGCCGCGGGCTATGAGGTCACGGGGCGGGTGCTCCTGCCCGACGACCGCGAAGCCCTCGCGGAGAAAATGCGCGAGGTCTGTGATGACGATCTCGCCGATCTCCTGCTCACCACAGGCGGCACGGGTTTTTCCCCGCGCGACTGCATGCCCGAGGCCACGGCGGACGTCACCGAGCGCGCTGTCCCCGGCATTCCGGAGGCCATGCGTTATCTGTCCCTGCAGATCACGCCGCGTGCCATGCTCTCCCGCGCCTCTGCGGGCATCCGCAAGGGCACGCTCATCGTCAATCTCCCCGGCAGCCCCAAGGCCGTGAAGGAGTGTCTCGAGTTCATTCTCCCGGCTCTGGAGCACGGTTTGGAAATTCTCAGAGGTACCGCGCATAACTGCGCTCGCCAATAAATAAAGGAGGAATCGCAAATGAAAAAGACCATCGCCCTGCTGCTCTGCCTTGCGATGCTCTTTGCACTCGCCGCCTGCGCATCCAAGACCGAGCCCGCCGCCGAGCCTGCGGGCTCCGAGGAAGCTGCCGGAACCGAAGCGGAAGAAGTTACCCTCTATGTCTTCGCCGCCGCCTCCATGACCGAGACGCTCGACCAGATCATTGCGCTCTACAAGGCTGTGGCTCCGAACGTCACCATCGTCCCGACCTATGACTCCTCCGGCACGCTCAAGACCCAGATCCAGGAGGGTGCACAGTGCGACCTCTTCATCTCCGCCGCGCAGAAGCAGATGAACCAGCTCGACGCCGCGAAGGACGCCGAGGGCGGCAACGAGGAAGGCCTCGACTTCGTCCTCTCCGACACTCGTGTGGATCTGCTCGAGAACAAGGTCGTCCTCGCCGTTCCGGATGAGAACCCCAAGGGTATCGAGACTTTCGCCGATCTCGGCACGGACAAGCTATCTCTCCTCTGCATCGGAAATGAGGACGTGCCCGTCGGCGCGTACTCCCTCGAGATTCTGAACGCCCTCGGCATCATGGACGCGCTGGAGTCTTCCGGCAAGCTGACCTACGGCTCCAACGTCAAGGAAGTCACCACGCAGGTCAAGGAAGGCACCGTCGACGCCGGCATCATCTATGCCACTGACGCCTTCTCCGCCGGTCTCACCGTCGTGGACGAGGCCACGAGCGATCTCTGCCGTCAGGTCATCTATCCTGCGGCGGTGCTGAACGTTACGGAAAACGAGCAGGCTGCGCGCGATTTCCTCGCCTTCCTGCAGTCCGATGAGGCCATGACGGTCTTCCAGTCCGTCGGTTTCGCGCCCGCACCCTGAGCATGAGCGATTTTACCCACTTTAACGAAAGCGGCCGTGCCAAAATGGTGGACGTCACGGAAAAATCCGAGACGTCCCGCACCGCCGTCGCCGCCGGACGCGTCCGCATGAACCGTGAGACATTCGAGCTCGTCAAAACCGGCGGCATGAAAAAGGGAGACGTCCTCGGCGCGGCGCAGATCGCCGGCATCATGGCGGCCAAGCGTACGCCCGACCTGATCCCCATGTGCCACACGCTGCTGCTCTCCGGCGTCGATATGGCCTTCGAGCTCAATGACGCGGACTGCACCGTGGACATTACCGCCACCGTGCGCTGTCAGGGTGTCACGGGTGTCGAAATGGAAGCGCTCACCGCTGTCTCCGTCGCCGCCCTCACGGTCTACGACATGTGCAAGGCCGTGCAGAAAGACATGGAAATCACGGATATCCGTCTGCTGTCCAAATCCGGCGGAAAATCCGGAACCTTCATCAGAGAGCCATAAATAATCATAATTAGGAATGAGGAATTAGGAATTAGGAATGTCCGCGACAGGTCATTCCTCATTCCTCATTCCTAATTCCTCATTTTAGAACAGGTATCGTTTCATGGATTTGTATCCACTTTATAACTCTCTCCGTGTCGCGGCGATCAGCTGCGTGATCGTGTTCTTTCTGGGCATCTTCTTCGCCCACATGGTCGCAAAGCTCCCGCGCACGGTCAAGGGACTGCTGGACGTGGTGCTCACGCTGCCGCTCGTGCTTCCGCCGACGGTCGTGGGTTATTTTCTGCTGCTCGCCTTCGGGCCGAACCGCGCCTTTGGCGCGTGGATGCAGAGCGCTTTCCACGTCCGGCTCACCATGGTGTGGTACAGCGCGATCTTCGCCTCCGTCGTGGTGGCGTTCCCGCTCATGTACCGCACGGCGCGCGGCGCGTTCGAGTCGTTCGATCCCACGCTGCGCGATTCCGCGCGCACTTTGGGTCTCTCAAACAGCTATATCTTCTGGCGCATCCAGATGCCGTGCTGCCGTCAGGGCATTCTCGCCGGCACAGTGCTCGCCTTTGCCCGCGCCCTCGGCGAATACGGCGCGACCAGCATGATCGCGGGCTATACCCCCGGCCGCACCGCCACGATCTCCACCACAGTCTATCAGCTCTGGCGCACGAATAACGACGCGCTCGCTTTTCGCTGGGTCATGATCAATGTCGCCATCTCCTTCGTCGTCCTCATGGCCGTAAACCTGCTTGAAAAGCAGCAGAGAAGGGGGGCGGCCTGATGTCTCTCATCGTCCGAATCGAAAAAGACATTGGCGCGTTTCACCTGCGTGTGAACTTCGAGTCTGAAAACGGCGTGCACGGTCTCCTCGGCGCCTCCGGCTGCGGCAAGAGCATGACGCTGCGCTGCATCGCCGGCGTCGTGAAGCCCGACCGCGGGCATATTGAGGTCAACGGGCGCGTCCTCTTCGACAGCGAAACCGGCGTCGATCTTCCGCCGCAGCAGCGCCGCGTCGGCCTGCTGTTTCAAAACTATGCGCTCTTCCCGAACATGACCGTGGAGCAGAATCTCCGCGCCGCTCTGCGCGGGCAGAAGTCTGCGGACGAAGCAGGGGAGATTGCCGCCATGCTCCGGCGCTTTGAGCTCACGGGACTCGAGCGCCATCGCCCAAGCCAGCTCTCCGGCGGACAGCAGCAGCGAGTCGCGCTCGCGCGCATTCTGCTCACCAAACCGGAAATTTTACTCCTTGACGAACCCCTCTCTGCGCTCGATAGCTATCTCCGATGGCAGACCGAGCTGGAGCTCGCCGATCTGCTCGATTCCTTCACCGGCCCGACCCTGCTCGTCACGCACAGCAGGGAGGAGGTGCACCGCCTCTGCCGCACCGTCACCGTGCTCGACCACGGCCGCGGCGAGGGCTCTGTACCGGTGTCCATGCTCTTCTCCGCACCCGAGACGCTTTCAGCCTGTCTGCTCACCGGCTGCAAGAATTACAGCCGCGCCGAGCGTCTATCAGAGAACCGCATCCGGGCCGTCGACTGGGGCGCAGAGCTCTCCTGCAGGAATGCTGCTTTTGATCCTGCCTATGTTGCCATCCGTGCGCACCATCTGGAGCGCGCGGACGCACCCGGTGAAAATGTGATCTCCTGCGGCGTCCTGCGCGTGGTCGATGATGTGTTTTCCTTCATCGTCATGGCCGCCACACCCGGCGGAGACTCTGGTGCATCCCGCCTCCGGCTCGAGCTGCCGAAGGAGGACTGCCCACAGCTGAAGATCGGGGACGCAATCTATCTGCGCCTTCCGCCGGATCGCCTCATGCTCCTGAAGGAGAGATGACTTTTGAATTATGTAAACCATTATTCCGCTGCTGTCCTTGCCGGCGGCAGGTCCACCCGCATGGGGGCTGACAAGGCCGGACTGATGTTCCGGAGTATGACGCTCGCGGCTTATCAGGCGGAGAAGTTTAAGTCTCTCGGCCTCAATGATCTTATGCTCTCCGGCTGGCAGCAGGAGATCCCCGGCGCGCGATTCGTCCCGGATGAGCTGCCCGCGCGCGGGCCGCTCAGCGGCATCCACGCCTGCCTCGGCGCGGCGGAGCACGACGCTGTGCTCTTTCTCAGCGTGGACGTCCCGCTCGTCCCGGTCGAGACGCTGCGCGCCCTCCTCGATGCCCACACCGGCGGCGTCACGCTCCTCACCGTCGACGGCGCGCCGCAGCCGCTGATCGGCGTCTACGACCGCAGGCTTCGTCCGGCAGCGGAGGAGATCTTAATGAGCGAAAACACTGCCGTCCGCCGCCTGTATGAAATCTGCCCGCCCCGCCTTCTGGAATATAAGGGCGATCCAGTCCTCATGCGAAACTGCAACATGCCCGAGGATTATGAATGGCTCCTCGGCATGGCTCCGTATCTCTAAAAATTGACCCTCTCGGATTATCCGAGAGGGTGATTTATCTATGCTGTGATTATCTGCCACCAGAGATCCCAGACCGAAAGCGCCTCCACGTCCTCCGGCGCGAGGATCGAGATCTCCGCTGCCGTGCCCTTGTCGTTCTGCACCGTGAGCGTTCCAATCACGTCGCCTGCTTTGACAGGCGCTGCGAGCTCTTCGGGCAGATCAATCTCCCATCTCACTTCACCGCCGTCCCGGTCGAGCAGCACCGCGCCGCCGTCGGGCAGCACCGGCTGGATGCTCTCCGCTGTGCCGAGCTTCACCTTCACCGGCGGCAGCGTCACGTTCGCCTCCGGTCGCCAGAGCGAGTAGGAGGCGAAGGCGTAGTCCAGCAGCGAGCGCGCATCCTGATTGCGCTGATCCGAGCTCGGCGCGTGCATCACGACCGCGATGTAGCTCTCGCCGTTTCGCTCTGCCGTCGCGGAGAGGCAGTACATGGCCGTGCTCGTGTACCCGGTTTTGAGTCCTGTGCACCCGTCATAAAACCGCACCAGTTTATTCGTGTTTGTCAGCCCAAATTGCCCGCCGCGCACCTGATCCATCCAGACGGTCGTGTAATCCGTGATCCATTTGTGCTTTAACAGCTCCCGGCTCATCAGCGCAATGTCAAAGGCGCTCGTGTAGTGCTCCTCGTCCTCGGTCAGCCCCGTGCAGTTGAGAAAGTGCGTGTCCTTCATCCCAAGCTCGGCGGCCCGCTCGTTCATCCGCTGCACAAAGGTGCGCTCCGAACCCGCGAGCTTCTCTGCCATGGCTACGGCGCAGTCGTTGGCCGAGGCCACGGCGATGCACTTGATCATTTCGTCCACGGTCAGGCTCTCGCCCTCCTCCAGCCAGATCTGACTGCCTCCCATGGAGGCCGCCGCGCCGCTTGCTGTCACGCTCTCTTCCATCGAGATCGTCCCCGCGTCCACCGCCTCCGCAATCAGCAGCAGCGTCATGATCTTCGTCACGCTTGCGGGGGAGTGGTGCCCGTGCGCGTCCTTTTCATAGAGCACCGTCCCCGTCTCCGGCTCCATCAGCACCGCCGCGTCTGAGGTCAGGTCAAACGCCTCCTCCGGCGCGGCGGAAACCGCCCGCACGCCCGGTGTGAGCAGCAGTGCCGCCAGCAGCAGAAATATCCATCGTCTCATCCGCATCCCGTCCTTTTTCAGATTCTCCTGATAAAAGCCTATGCGCCGCTGCACCGCCGCATGACAATCGGAATAGGATGCTTCGGAGGGATCAGTATGGAAGAATTCATCATGACGCAGGAGACGTTTGACCGCCTCTGGCAGCGCGTGCAGGGAGCCGAGCAAGCTCCGCCGCGCCAAAATCAGACCGACGCACTCTGCCGCTTTCTCGATGAGACCGCGCAGTCGCTTGCGCTCGAGCGCAGACTGCAGGCAAGATGCGCAGAGATGCTGCCGCTCTGCCGCGACACCTTCTCGCGCCTGCGCCGTCTGCGCGCGGCATATTATCTGCATACAGGGGAGCGCCATTGTCCGCCTGAGACCTGCCCCGTGCGCGGCGGCATCCTGCCGGAACTGCGCACCGACTGTCTCGCATCTCGTGCCCGCGCCGGGCGCTATGCCGCCGAAGCAAAGACCGCGCCGGGCGATCTGTCCGCGCTTTATGAGACGCTCTCCGTCGAGGAGCAGACCCACGCCGAACGCCTCGCGGCGCTGCTGTGCAGGATCTTGTGAAAAAAGTAAAAATAGGGCTTGACTTTATGGGGGATGCAGATTATAATGTTCAAGCTGACAAGTTAAGAATCACGATCAGCCGAGCACCGTGGAGAAGTCGCGTAGTCCGGCCGAGCGCGCACGATTGGAAATCGTGTATACCCCAAAAGGGTATCGAGGGTTCGAATCCCTCCTTCTCCGCCAATCCCCGAAACACTTGATATTTCAATGGTTTCGGGGTTTTTCTTTTGCCTAGATTCCAGAAGTAGAAAGAAAAATCAGTCCGCAAGATTTTGTGCCAATCGTGTCTTGCGTATACAAACGTAGTTCCCTTATTACGCAATTTGCTGATATCACGTTCCATAATCCGAAACAATCGAGGAGCGACCTATGAACTGCAACAACCTCATCAACCACTTAAAGCTCTGGTGCATTCAGAACGCGGAGCGGTATCAAAAGGCATATGGAGCGCACGGCGGGATTATGTATGTCGGATATCAGCTCTGCAATGAGCTGGAATTCAAGCTTTCGACGCTCATCGACAAGCCCTTTGAAAACTCGAATGCCTTGAAGCGGGATATTACGGCGCTCCTGGACGTTCACTATGAGCCCTCGGTCTTGAACCCTCAGAACAGCACTGCGAAGCATATCATTGGCAAAATCAATCAGGAATTCCTTGCAGTTTTGGAGGAACTCTTGTTCAAGCAGGACGCGCTTCCGATTGCTGACATTCCATATACCCGCGTGATCGTCGGAGAGGAAGCCACAAAGCTGATAGACCGATTTCGCTCCGTATGGGGATATGCCAATTCATCGTTCTGGTTTCCGCTGATTGGGGAGGAACCGGAAGAGATTGCCGAAAAGTTATTTATCATGTATGATCGCTTTGAGCCGTATCGGGAGCAGCTGGAGCAAATCATCGGTCTTCCGCAGACGCATATCTACAGCTACGGAGAAAACGCTTTCTACCCTGAATTCTGCTTTGAGACGGTGGAATTGATCGAATATTCTGGATTTGAAACTATTTTTACGGATAAGGGCTTTACTTGGGCGATTTATTTTTCTCATGAAAACACCGTCTCCTTCGCCGGTGCTATCGTGCCCGAAGTGAAAGAACTGCTTCTGAATGAGGCTGCGCACTGGGATAAGTTTGAGTGGAGCGGGGAAGAGAATTGACCTGCTTTCAGATCCAAAGAAACCTCTTTTGTTCAATGGGGCAAAAGAGGTTTTCTCTGTTGCTTGCAGGAGAGTACCATGATATAATTTTATCTATAGGGATATGATTTTTTTACAAATCCAAATTCAATCTTAAAAAGGAGGAAAAAGCATGAAGAAGAAAACATTAGCCCTGCTGCTGGCGCTGTGCATGATGTTCAGCCTGCTGCCGTTCGGCGCGGCTGCTGCGGGCTTTCAGGACGTCAAGCCCGGCGCGTATTACTATGATCCCGTCGACTGGGCGGTGAATCATGATCCGCAGATCACGAAAGGCACCAGCTCGACGACCTTCAGCCCGGACAACACCTGCAAGCGCTGCGAGGTCGTCACCTTCCTCTGGCGTGCCTTCGGCGCGGAGAAGATGACGGGAGAGAACCCCTTCGTGGACGTCCAGACGAATGATTATTTCTATGACGCGGTTCTCTGGGCCGTGGAGAAGGGCGTCACGAACGGCACGGACGATACGCACTTCAGCCCGAACAATTCCTGCACGCGCGAGCAGGTAGCGACGTTCCTGCATCGCGCCTCCGGCAAGCCTGATACGAAGCTGCTCGTCTCGCCCTTCGCGGACGTGCTCGACAAGGAGTGGTATTCCTTCACCCCCATTCTCTGGGCGTATGAAAACGGCATCACGAATGGCGTGAGAGTGAATGCATTTGGCCCCGCGTCTCCCTGCACCCGCGGGCAGATTGTCACGTTCCTCTACCGTGCGCTGGCAAAGCCCCTCGCGCCTGTGGAGACGGACGGCAAATTCCACTTCCAGCCCAAGGTTGCCTCAAAGTATTTTACTGAAATCTTCGGCGAGACGATGGTCGAGGCCTGGTTCAATCTGGTCGACGCGATCATGGCCGGAAAAACCGAGTTTGCCTGCCCGGACGACCAAACCTTTGACTGGGTGACAGGTCAGTTCCCGGACAAATGCCTCCCGCTGCTGCATGGTCACATCTGGGCTGTTGATCCGGACGATCCTGTGAAAAACGGCGTCGGCCGTTTCATGTATGACATTCCTTATGCCGAGGTGCAGTCATTGATCGCGGACTTTTCCAAGCTGGTTGAGGACATCCTCAACGAGACCATGAAGCCGGAAAACTCCGATTTTGAAAAGGCACTGCTGCTGTACAATTACTTTGACTCGCACTATAACTATGACTGGGACACATATGACGACAATTATCATGGCAAGGCGTATTATCTCTCCAGCTACCGTATGCTCACCGAGAAGAAAGGCATCTGCCAGGAGCTTTCCGTGGCCTACTCCTATCTGCTGATGCAGGCCGGCGTGGAAACCGGCACGGTCGCCGGCGTCGGCGAAAACCAAGAAGGGCACCAGTGGAGCTATATCCGACTGGGCGGCCATGACTATCACATTGACCCCACCTGGGTGCTCGAAAAGGACGGCAAGCTCGCCTATTTCCTTATGACCGATGCAGAGCGTTCTTCCCAGGGCGGCTTCCCGATAGACGGATTCTGGTATCTTTCCAACTATTCTCAGGATCATCCGCATCCGGCCTACGCTGCGAACGATGAGACCTTTGCCGAGCTCTGGGATTGCTACTTTGACTCGCTTGATTATGAGAATCAGATTTTGAATTATATTTATTACGGCGAGTTTGCCCAGACAGAGGTAAGGCAATTTAATTACAAAGGTTTTTAAACCGTGACTATTGCGAAGAAAGGAATCATTATGAAGCAATCTAAACGGTATCTGGCGCTGCTGCTGGGACTGGTAATGCTGCTTGCAGCGCTCACCGCCTGCGGCAGAAAGAACAGCGATGTGCAGCCGATTGAGTCCGCTGCTCCGGAGGAATCGGCGCAGGTTCCCGAAGAATCGGCGGAAGCGCCGGAGGCGGCAGCCAAGCCCGAGCGCGAGAACGGCGAGTGCTTTGAAGACGTGATCACAATCGAGGGCATGGAGGAGACCATCAAGCTCGAGCATGTCATCAACGAGACTGCCGGTTTTGCGATGGACTACGACTATGAGAGCTTCGTGCGCCAGAGCGCTGCGGATTGCGAGCGCTTTGTCTGGAGCTATGACGATCCCGAGAATCCCGAAAACTTTGTCGAGGTGTCCTACAGCGCCGAGGACGCCGAGACCGTTGCCGATACGATCGAGACAGAGCTCTCCGAGGACTACGAGGTCTATCGTGATACCACCGTGCTCAGCAGCGGCTGTGAGTGCATCCGGATGGACGCCTCGGCGGTTCCCGGCGGCGCCTATACGGCGGACGTGATGCAGGCAGTCTATGTCATTCCCACGGCCGATGGCTGCCGCGTCGCCAGAATCCAGTATCTCCCAGAGGGCTCCGATGGCTTCGGAAAGCGGCTGACCTATCTGGTGAACACCATCACGGTTATGGAAGCGAAAGAAGCTTGACAGAGGGGAAGAGCCTCAATACGAATAAAAAAAGCAGCACGCAAGCTCGCGTGCTGCTTTTCGCTGCAGTATTAAAAACCGTCATTCACTGCACAGAACCGTGATGATGATCGGCGAGAGATCGGCGTTTCGGATCTTGTCGAGATCCGCCTCCATCACCGGCTGCCCTCTGGAAACAGCGTCGCCCTCCGCAATCAGCGGTGTGAGCCCGTCCCCGCCCAGCAGGAAGGTGTCGATGCCTGCGTGAAGCAGGATCTCCATGCCATCCGCCGTCCGGAAGGTGAGTGCATGGCAGGTGTCGGCGATCTCGATGACCTCACCGTCGCAGGGAGAGAGAATGCGGCCGTTTTCCGGCAGAATGCCGATGCAGCTTCCGATGACGCCGGAGGAGAACATGATGTCCGGAATCTGCTTCATGGGAACGGTCTCACCGCTCACGGGAGCGGTAAGCGGAAGACTGGAAGGATCATGAACTGTGGTGACCGCGAGCGGCTCACCGGCCTTGATTTTCCGGGCTTTTTTCTTGCTCATCCGCGTGAAGGAGGCCGAGCGCCAAGCCGCGGTCTGCTCGTCGGAGTGCGTGGTCTCAAAGCACAGCTCCTCCTCGCGATAGAGAACCTTTGTAATCAGGTAGCCGCCGATATAGCTGATGACGAGCGCCGCCAGATACAGCAGCACGCTCCGCCCCGAGCCGCCGGGACCGGCGGTCATCACAAACGCGCCAAGCAGACCGGAGGGACCCCAGGTCGTGGCGGCCACCTGCGTGACCATGATGAATGCCCCGCCGAAGCCCGCTCCGAGCCCGGCGGTCAGAAACGGCTTGCCCAGCGGCAGCGTCACGCCGTAGATCAGCGGCTCACCGACGCCCAGCAGACCTGCCGGCAGCGCGCCGGAGATCACCGAGCAGAGATTGTCGTTTCCGACCTTTTTGGCCTTCTGCCAGAGCGCGATCGCCGCGCCCACCTGTCCTGCGCCGGCCATGGCGAGCGCAGGGTAGAGCGTCACAAATCCGAGCTCCTGCAGCTGCACGCTGTAGAGCGCCACAAGACCGTGGTGCATACCCGCCGCCACCAGCGGAAGGAACGCCGCCGCAGCGCAGTAGCCGGAGATGGCTCGGATGAACACGTTGTCAGACAGGCACGCTCTGCCGAACAGCCAGACGATGCCGCCGGAAGCGTAGCCGAAGAGCGGCATGATGAACACAATGTAGGGGATCACGCACAGAAACATGGTCAGCAGCGGCGTGAACACCACGTCAACGGACTTGGGGATGACGGTGCGGATCGCTTTTTCCACATGGGCGATCAGAAGCGCGCCCGCAATCACGGCCAGCACGCCGCCTTTTCCGCTGCAGAGCACCGAGTCCAACGGCACGGCGCTGTTATAGAGCCCCATGATGGAGGCAATCTGATTGATGCCGTCCAGAGACGTAATCATGCCGAGCATGCCGCCCAGAATTGGCGTGCCTCCGAACCGCTCTGCCGCGCGATAGCCGGCCCACGCGGTCAGGAAGGTCATCATGGAGGTGTTGATCAGCGTCAGAATCTGATAGACAAAGGCCCAGACGTTGTGATCGCTATAATTCGGAACCGTCTGCGCGATCAGGGACGCAAACCCGCCGCAGAGTCCGGCGGCGATGATGCCCGGAAGCAGTGGGATAAAGATATCTCCGATCACGCGCAAGGCGCTTCGGATGCTGTGTTTTTTCATGGATTCTTCTCCTGTGTGCCTGCAGACGGCCCTGCATAACGGAAGCAGAGCATGGTGATATCGTCAAACTGCTCGGCTCCGTCCACAAAGCGGTTGATATCCTGCGTAACATTGGCCAGAACCAGCTCCGGCATCGCGTCCGGATCCCGGTTCAGCGCATCCAGCATGCGCCCGGTTCCGTAGAGCTCGCTGTTTCGATTCGTCGCCTCCGCGACGCCGTCCGTATATACGAAAAAGCTGTCGCCCGGATTTAACTGGAATTCGTGCTGCCGGTAGGGGAGATCCTTCATCGCGCCGATCGGCATGGAGTGCCTGTAAACCTGCAGCTCATAGCTTCCGCCGACTCTGCGCAGCACCGGGTGCTCATGCCCGGCGTTCGCCGCAACGCCCTTGCCGGTCGAGATCTCCAGCACCGCCAGCCATACCGTCACGAAGAAGTCCGCGTCGTTGCCCTCGCATAGCTGGTTGTTCACGCTCGCGAGCGTCTCCGCGGGGCTCTTTCCGTTCTGCAGACCGGATTTGATCAGCACGCGCGTGACCATCATCAGCAGCGCCGCGGGGATGCCCTTGCCGGAGACGTCCGCCATCACAAAGCCCATGTGATCGTGGTCGATCATGAAGAAGTCATAGAAATCGCCGCCGACCTCCTTCGCCGGCGTCCTGCTGGCGAAGAGGCTGAATTCCCTCCGGTCCGGGAAGGGAGGGAAGAGGCTTGGCAGCTGACTGCCCTGGATCTTGCTCGCCATGTCCAGTTCCGCGCCGATGCGTTCCTTCTCCGCGGTCACGCGTCGGATCTGGTCGATGTACAGCGTCATTCTCGCCGATTGCTTGGCGAAGGATTCCGCCAGCACCTCGATCTCATCCCCGGTCTTGTAGACGTCCTCCATCTGAAACTGCCGGTTCCGAACGCCCAGCGAAGCCACGCGCCGGGTGATCGTGTTCAGCGGATCCGTGATCCGGCTCGCAATGGAGTAGGCCGAAGCCATTCCCGCCGCTACGATCAGCACGATCAGCAGAATGAGAATGTTGCGGGCATGAAACATCTCCCGGTGAAAAGTGTTCACCGCTTCGCTCCGGATGGTCTCATATTCGTCCTCCAGACCGTTTTCAACATAGATCTGCTTCTGTGTCTCATAGGTATTGCTCACCAGCTGCTCCACGCGGTTGGTCTGATAAAAAAAGACCGCCGTATAGGCCGCAATGATCAGCACAATCGTGATCAGCAGCATGCTGAAGATTCGCAGCCGAATGCCGCCGCTCAATAGCTTTCTGAGTTTATCCATGCGTGTCTCCCTGTGAAAAATTCAGTGATTTT
>JAFRDQ010000019.1 GCA_017411225.1 Oscillospiraceae bacterium | reverse complement strand
TATGTATGGAGATTCAGCGGCAGAAAGCAGACGATTGTTGCGCACGGCAGCAACAGACGCAAGCCGCGTCTGCAGAGCTGATGCAAACAAATCGTCTCATACCGGAACTCCTATCAATTGGGTTGGATTCAGTATACCATGTTATGACAGAAAGCGCAAGCCGGTGCGTTATTCTTTGCCTTTGAGCTGCTCAATTTTGGCAAGGATCATTTTCTCGTTATACAGCAGGAAGAGGCACGCGCCGATGAGGCAGGTGACGGTCGCGATGACCGCCGTCAGGCGGTCCTGCGAGGGCAGCACGGTCTCGACGCCGTCGACCATCTTCTTCACGGTGATGGAGGTGAAGACGACCATCGCAATCGCCTGGCCCATCTTGAACGCGAAGGTGCGTGCGGCGAAGAACATGCCGCTGCGGTCCTCGCCCGATTCGAGCCGGTCGAGCTCTGCCACGTCCGCCACGCAGGCCTGCGGCAGAATGCCGAGGATCGCCATCGGCACCGCCGCCGTCACGGCGATGATGAAGCCCCAGTAGAGGCCCTTGCCGCAGAGGCTCGTGATGAGGAACACCGCCGAGTAGCAGAAGAAGCCGGTCACGATCAGCTTTTTCTTGCCGAGCTTCGGCGCGAGCTTATTGACCACGGGGTAGAGCAGCAGGCTCACGGCCGTCATCGTCGCGGTCAGCGGGAAGGTCCACGTCTCCGGGATCTCCATCAGGCGCGTCTCATAGAACGCAAGGCCGGTCTGGAAGAGCGTGAGCGCGAAGAAGTAGATCACGTCGCTGTAGACAAAGCGGCGAAATTGCCCGTTGGAGAAGGTCTTGATGAGGGACTTAAAGGGCGCGGTCTGGCTCGGCTTGGAGTCGATATACTGCCGCTCCTTGATATAGAGCGAGGGGATCAGCATCGCGACGCAGGCGATCGCCGCCATGATCGCGACGGCGAGCTTAATCGAGCCCGCGGCGGACCCTGCGACGCCCTCGAGCATGCCCGCGAGATTCGGCAGCATGAACGAGAGGCTCTGGCCCACGATGAAGGTAAACGAGATGTAGGTCGAGACGTTGATGCGGTGCTCCTGCGTGTCGCCGAGCTCGGCGATCAGCGCGTTATACGGCGTGCAGAAGATCGTCATGAAGAGGTAGAACGTCATGATCAGGACGAAGAGCAGCACGTCGTTCAGGCCGCTGCTCGCCGTCTGCGGGATGACGAACACGCCGATCGTCACGAGCGCAAAGGGGATTGCAATCGCGCGCATGAAGGGGATGCGGCGTCCGCCCTTGTAGTTCGAGCGGTCGGACCAGCCCGCAATCAGCGGGTCGGTCACGGCGTCAAAGACGCGGCCCACGGCCATCACGAGGCCGAAGAGCGTGAGACTCAGGAAGATCGGGTTCTGCGTGATGGACGAGGCGAAGATGCCCGTGTTCGGGCTGTCCGCCGTGGGGACGCCGGTGTAATAGAACACCATCCAGTTTGTGATCACGCCGGAGAGCAGGCTCCAGCCGAACTGCCCGATCGCAAAGATCCAGAGCAGCTTGTTCGTAATCGGTTTTTTCTGCATTGTTTCCTACCTTTCTCTTTTCTGTGAAAATGATCTATGGCTTGAAATTCATTTGATTGCAAACGCAATCTCCACCGGCTCCGCGCCCTCGGCGCAGATTGTGAGCTTCGCCTCTCCCGTCTTGCCCGTCGTGCGCACGATCGTGCCGCCCATGCCGCCGCGGAGGACGGTCGTCTCGGGGCCGACGATCTCGATCGGGCCTTCGGTTTTGAAGGTCACGGCGCCGCCGTAGAAGGCGAGGGTGCTGCCGCGCAGATCCTCCATGCGCAGCCGCACGAGCGCCGCGTCATAGGTCTCGCCCTCATGGAGCACGGTCTGGCTCGCCTCGGCGTGCAGGCGCATGCCCTCGGCGGGCCCGCGCTCGATGGCGGCGACGACCTTGCCGTCCTTCACCGCCTCAAAGCGGTAGACCGTCGCCGCCGCGCCCCAGTTGCCGATGTATTTGCCGAAGAGCTGGTAGGCGTCGTCCGGCTTCATGCCGTATTTCGCCATGGCCACCGCCGCCTTTGCCATCACGCTCGGCGGGAGCCTGCCGGAGCCGAAGCGTGCGGAGTGGTTGAGCATGTCCTTGACCAGCTTCGCCTGCGTCGGCGTGAAATGTTCGCCCTCGCGGATGCGCTCGCCGATGTAGTCCGTGATCTCCATCGGCGGACGGCTCAGGTGCTTAAACGGGCTGTCCTTCTTCGTGTAGCTGCGGATGAACTGATCGTTCTGGTACATGCGCACCTCGTCCGCGTTCGTGAAGAGGAAGATGCGCCCGCGGTTGCCCGCCGGGTGCTCGCCGATGTCCATCGAGCTCGACACATTCAGCACCGGCGTCTCGTCCTGATAGACGCTGTAGACGTCGGCGGCAAGCTTCTTGTTGCGGAACATGTCCATCACGCCGTGATAGCAGATCCGGTCGCCCGAGCCGAAGTCCTTGTGCGTGTTGTAGTCGAACATGCACCAGCCGAAGGAGCCGGCGATGTCCTTTTCGCCCGCCACGGCGTCGAGCACGCGCGCGTGGCGCATGGCGTGCTCCAGGCGGTGCTCCTCGCTGTCAAAGGGCTTCGTGGGGTACATGTGCCCGTTGTATTCGCTGATCAGATACGCCTTCGACATGTCGCTCGTTACGGCCTTTTTCGGCTCGCAGCCGGCGTTCGTCCCGTCGTGGAAGAAGTCGTTGTAGGTATAGACGTCCTCGAGCAGGCTGCTCTTTTTGTAGCAGCGCACGCCGCCGGTCGGGCGGGTCGGGTCGAGGCGGTGCGCCGCCGCGTTCGTGCGCGCATACAGCGCATCGTTGTCGCGGCTTTCGTTGATACGCACGCCCCAGAGGATGATGCTCGGGTGGTTGCGGTACTGCTGCACCATCTCCTCGGTGTTGCGCACGGCCTGCTCCTGCCATTCGTCGCCGCCGATGTGCTGCCAGCCGGGGATCTCCGTGAAGACGAGCAGACCCAGCTCATCGCAGCGGTCGATGAAATGCGGGCTCTGCGGATAGTGGCTCGTGCGCACGGCGTTTAAGCCGAGCTCGCGCTTTAACAGCTCCGCGTCGTGCCGCTGCAGGCTCTTCGGCGCGGCATAGCCGATGTAAGGCCAGCTCTGGTGGCGGTTCAAGCCGCGCAGGAGGAGCTTCCGCCCGTTGAGATAAAACCCGTCGGCGTGAAACTGCGCCAGCCGGAAGCCGAACGTCACGTCCACGCGGTCGAGCGTCGGCCCTTCGGAGACGCTCTTGCCCGCCTGAATCAGCTCGGTGCGCAGCGTGTAGAGCGCGGGGCGCTCCACGTCCCAGAGCTCCGCGTCCGGCACGAGCAGCAGCGTCACGCGCTGCTCGTTGTTCTTGAGCTTTTCGGCCTCCCAGTCCTTCTGGACGAGGGGCTTGCCGTCCTCCTCGCCGCGGCGGTAGATGCTCTGGCGCAGGAACATGTGCTTGTGGTTGTTCGCCGCGCGGAAGGTGATGAAGCTCTCCATCTGCCCGGGGAAGCGGATTTTCGCGAGCTCCGCAGCGGAGGCGTTTTTCTTTAAGAGCGGCGTGCGCGCCGGGATCTTCGGCTGCACGAACACGTCGAGGATGCAGGTTTTCTCCCGCGCCTCCAGCCAGACCTCGCGATAGAGCCCGCCGTAGGTCATATAGTCGATCACAAAGCCGAAGGGCGGCTGGTCAAGGCTCTCGCGGCTGTCGACCATGACGGCGATCTCGCCGGTCTCGCCCGCCCCCAGCGGCAGGGCGACCTCAAAGGCCGTGTAGCCGCAGGCGTGCGCAGCCAGCTTCTCGCCGTTTAAATACACCTCGGCGTAGTGACCCGCCGCGCCGATGCAGAGAAAGACGTCCTTGTCCGTCCAGTCGTCCGGAATCGTCACGCGCTTGCGGTAGCCGGATACCATCTGGTAGATCTGATCGTCGAAGTAGTGATAGGGGGTCTCCTTGCAGGTGTGGGGCAGATTTACGGTCACGGTCTCGCAGGCGAGACCCTTGCAGAAGTCCTCGGAAAACCGCTCCGTAAACTCCCAGTCCCGGCAGAGGGAAAGTCGTTCTCTCATAGGCAGCTCCTTTCGGAATGATCCTGTTGGTGATTAATTAAATATTATAACTGAAATCACCGATATAGGCAAGGAAAAAGGTCGGTTGGAATGTAGGGGAGGGGCTTGCCCCTCCCGGCGTTCCAGAGAAAACAGCATAACAAGTGTGAGGCGAATTCGCAGACTCAACGAATACGCCTCATTTGATTGCCGTGGGCGTCTGCGTTAGACGCAGCGTAAAAAAGTAATGTCATTGCGAACCAGCGTGCGCGCTGGTTCGCAATGACAAGAATCTGAGCATGGCAAAAAAACGGGAGGGGCAAGCCCCTCCCCTACGTTGGATTTGGAAAAACAATTATACCCCCGCGAGATCCTTTACAACCTCGCCCGCGAGGATCAGCCCTGCCACGGACGGGACGAACGCCGTGCTGCCGGGGACGCTGCGGCGCCCCTCGCGGTCGGGCTCGGCGGGCTCGAGCGGCGTCATCGCGTCCTCGCGCGAATAGACGACCTTGAGCTTCTTCACGCCTCTTTTTCTCAGCTCCTTGCGCATGATGCGCGCGAGCGGGCAGACGCTGGTTTTGTTGATGTCCGTCACCTCGAAGGCCGTGGGGTCGAGCTTGTTGCCCGCGCCCATGCTGCTGATGATCGGTGTTCCGGCGCGGTCGGCGGCCTCGGCGAGCGCGATCTTCCCCGTCACGGTGTCGATCGCGTCCACGATGTAGTCATACTGCGTAAAGTCAAACCGATCCGCCGTCTCGGGCAGGAAAAAGCACTTGTGCGTCGTGACCTTCAGATCGGGGTTAATGTCGAGCAGGCGCGCCTTCGCCGCCTCGGTTTTGTCCATGCCGATGGTGCTGCGCGTGGCGAAGAGCTGCCGGTTCAGGTTCGATTCGCTCACCTGATCGTCGTCCACAAGGTCGATCGCGCCGACGCCGGAGCGCACCAGCGCCTCGCACGCATGCCCGCCGACGCCGCCGAGCCCGAACACAATCACGCGCGAAGCTCTGAGCTTTTCCATCGCCTCCGCACCAAGCAAAAGCGCCGTGCGGGAGAATGCCTGATCCATGAGATCACCTCCGGGGTAGTTTCCAAAAAGAAGGCTCGCCAAAGGCGAGCCTTCTTTTTTAATGTGTTTTAGACAATCCGTCTGTCGCGGACCTGTGCGTCGTAGTGCTTGTTCAGCAGCGGGCGAACCACGTAGTAGATGAGCTTGTTCTCGCCGTTGAACATATACAGGCTGAAGGTGGCCACGAAGCCGATGAAGCCGTAAAGGCCGGCCTTGCAGAGGATCTTGGCAACGAGTTTCAGATTCATGATAGTCCCTGCCTTTCTTAGTATGCGTCAGAATCGTCGAACGTGATGATCGTGGGATCCAGAGGCTCCTCGCCCAGCACGATGGACATGTACTGGTTGACGCAGTCACGCATGTTCTGACGGGAGACCGTGCGGCTGTCCTCCAGGTCATGCTCGATGAAGATGAAGTGGAAGCCGAGGTCGCGGGCCTGCTCCTCCATGATGGAGTGGATGCCGAGCATGCCCTTGCAGGCGATGTTGTCGTTCATCATGACCATGTCGCAGTTGAAGTTGTGGGCCCACTCCCAGACGGCGTTGATGTTGTCCCAGCCGCCGACGGCCATGTGACGCATGGTGGCCTTCTGCTCCAGACGGGTCAGGTCAATGATCGCCTGTTCGGGATCGTCGGTGGAGATCATGTTGAAGCCCATGGTGGAGTCCATGTTCAGCACGATCGCGACGCCCCAGGCGTTCTGGCACCAGGTCGGGAAGTCGGTGTAGTAAACCGCGGAGGGTCCCCACAGGAACGCGCGGTGGCGGGTCTTGCCGCCGAAGGGCTCATAGCGGTCCTCGTAATTCTTGCGCAGGATCTTCATGACCTTGCGGTCGATCTTGGTGAAGCGGGGATCGGTGCCGTTCGTCGCCTGCCACTCGAAGAGCTTGTAGAGCGTCTCAGAGATGCCCACTTCCGAGGTGTAGCCGGTCTTCATGTAATCCCACTTCTCGAGCTCGTAGGTGTTCTGCTCGTTCATGTTCTTGGCAGCCTTGAAGAACGCCTTCCAGTTCCACTTGGTGTCATAGTGCTCCTCGATGAAGGCGATCATTTCCTTCATGATCTGGGAGGAGTAGGGCAGCGCGGTCTCTTCGTCGTTGTGGATCATGGCGAAGGTCGCGGCATAGTCAGGCAGGCCGACGCGGCGGCGCTGGAACATCGAAGTCGCCTCGGAGGCGTTGCAGGGCATGTTGGTGGAGATGAGCACCTTGCCGACGAGCGGGAACGCGTCGTCGAGCGCGACGCCGGTCTCCGCCGCGCAGCGGGAGCAGACGTCGGCGGGCAGACCGAAGGACTCGGCCACGTCGATGTAGTAGGGCTCAATGTGCTGGTCGACGTCGCAGATGATGAACTCCGGCAGGGTCTGCATCGGGAAGGCGACCAGATCCGGGAAGCCGGTGGTGAACAGCGGCGGGATTACCTCGTCGAAGGGGATGAAGCGGTTGGCCTTCTTGTCGCTCGCGCCGAGACGGCGGTCGCTCGCGAGGGTCATGCCGATGCGGCCCGTCAGCGCGCAGACGATGCCGAACATCTGCATGTGCGCCACGCGCAGCTCCCAGCCGCGATAGCCCTCGAACAGGCGGTCGATGAACATGAACGTGCCGAGGAAGGAGCCCATCCAGCGGTATTCCCAGAAGCCCTTCATGACGGCGACGGGGTTCTTCGCGACCATGAGACCCATGGCGCCGAGGTTCATCAGCCAGCGGCTGTAATCATACAGGGTGTCCTTCGTGCCGCGCCACTCGCGCCACTTGGCGACGCCGGTGCGGTCATAATAGCGCGTGCGCTGGCCGCCCTTGCCGTTTTCGGCCATCCAAATGGGGTCGAATACTTTCAGCTTATCGTCGATGAAATCAATGAGTTTTCCCATGATCAAACCCCTCCTTCAGCGTTGATCTTCTTGATCTCCAGACTCTCAACGAAGGCCTGGAAGCGGGTGCGGAGCTGGCCGACGGAGCCGAGAGCATATTCCTTCTCGATCGTGGCGCAGGGGATGTCGTTCTCCTCGATCATGATGTGGGAGGCGAGCACCTTCTCATAGCTCCAGAATTCGCAGAACTTCATGTTCTCATAGATGATGCCGTCCGCCTTGTATTCCTTCACGAGGCGCTTGAGCTCATCATGGCGCTGGTCGATCTTCAGGCCGTCCATGAAGCGGGCGCACTGGTTCCAGTGCAGATAGTGGCGGCAGATCGCGGTGAAGGCGTCCTCGCCGTCGGCGATCTCGATCTCCTCGCGGCTGGGCATGGAGCCGAAGCAGTAGCGGTCGGCCACGACCATGGCGCCGCACATCTCGATGAGCTTGGTGAACTCGGGATCGTCGATCTCGGAGCCGGCGAGCACCACGCGCGCGCGGAAGGGGAACTCCGGATCGGGCTTGCGCTTTTTCAGCTCCGCAAGCGTCTCCTCCAGATAGGGGAGGATCAGCTCGTGCGGGCAGACCTCGCTCACGAGCTGGATCACGTGGAACTCATAGCCGGTGATCGGGGGATTGTCGAGCTTGCGCAGCTCGCCGATCTCGGTGATGACGCGGCAGACCTTGTTGAAGCGCTCGATCGCGCGGCGGAGCGCCTCGTCGGAGGTGTCCACGCCGAAGACGTTCTTCAGCGGGCCCATGAGGTGCTTCTGCAGCTGGACCTTGTAGTAGTCGAGGCTGGTCTTGTCGCCCTTCATCGGGGGATCGATGATGGTCACGAAGAAATCGTCGTTCTTGACGGGCCTGAGCAGGTAGAAGTGCTCTTCCATGCGCTCCATGGCGGCGCAGCTCTCAGAGCCGAACAGCGCGGAGAGATGGTTGTAGCCGCCCTCGATCGCGCGCTCGAGGATCGAGCGGACATAGGGGCAGGTGCGGCCGGTCATGTAATACGTGGCCACGTCCGGGGAGGTACATCTGGGGGCGCGCAGACGCGTGGAGAAGCAGCCGTCCAGATTCAGCAGCACTTCCGGGATATAGTAGCAGTTATAACCCAGGCAGCGCTTTCCTTCCTCGCAGGCCTTCTGCACGAGCTCGTTGTGGGCTTCCTGCAGCAGGTTTTCGAAGAAGATCAGGTGTTTCAGGTCTTTCATGTTGTCCCTTCCTTCCGAATATTGTAATTTCCGTTTTCGCTGAAAAATTGCCCGATTTTATCTCCATTTCTTTCGATAAAATATCATTATAAAATTAACACATCTTCAACGCGCTGTCAACAAAAAACAGGCTTTTCCAGCCCGAAATCGGCGAAGCAATACGTTTTTGCGCGTGCGTTGGAATTTCCCGTCCGCCGCCGCCTTTGACAGGCTTTTTACCGGCGCGGTGCTAGGATGAGCCCATGGAAGTGCTCTATCTCGACCGGCTTATCGCCGTCAATTTCCTGATCGACTATTGCCTCCTGCTCGCCGCCGGGCGCGT
>JAFRDQ010000150.1 GCA_017411225.1 Oscillospiraceae bacterium | reverse complement strand
TTTCATTACAGAGCGCTCCTTTCTGTCAATTAGGAGTTAGGAATTAGGAATTAGGAATTGATGGAGTCGGCTTGCGCCGACGGATTCGAAATCGCGCGAAGCGCACCTTCATTCCTCATTCCTAATTCCTCATTCCTAATTCACACAATGCTTAGCTTCACTTTCTTCCCCGCGCCCTTTAGGATGTCCTGCAGCTCGTTTACCAGCTTGAGCTTGCGCTCGAAGCTGAACTCGGTGTCCTCCTGCGCGGTGTTGGCGGCGTTGCCGAAGAAGAGGTTGATCTCGGTGGCGTCCTCCATGAGCATCTCGGCGAGCTTGGCCGCGCCGTCCTTGCGGCGCTCCATATCGAGGGCGATCATGCCGTCGATCTGATAGTTCTTGAGAAGCTCCACGGCGACCGAGAGCGTCACGGCGCCCTCCGTGACGAGATCGACGCCCGCGATCATGCTCATCGGCGGCACCTCGTCCGAGCCGGTGTCGGGCAGGAGATGCACGCGCGTGTTGAGATACTTCGCCACGGCCTTCGCCGTCGTGCCGCCGCAGACGGCGTGGAGGCCCTCCTTGGCGAAGAACAGGCGCATCGTGCCGAGATCGTCGTCCTGATTCTCGGGCGGGCCGATCATGAGGTTCACGGGCTTGCGCTCGCGCAGGCGCAGCACGGCGATGGTCGTGTCGTCGTGCAGCTCGTCAAGATCGAGCGCCTGCACGGTGCTGAGCATGCGCGCGGCGATGCGCTGGGCGGAGACGTCCGGCGTCCAGTTGCGCGCAAGAAAGTCCTCCATCTCGGCGCGCGGCCAGCCGTCATAGGTCGTGACGCCGCGCCCCGCCTCGGCCACGCCGTCGCTGAAGAGGATCAGGCAGTCGCCGGGGGAAAAGGAAAAGGTGCTCTCATGCAGCTCCTTGTCCTGCACGAAGTGGACGGAATAGGAATATTTCTGCGCCTTGCCGTCCTTGAGAAAAACGGCAGGCGGGTTATCATACTGCACGAGGCGCACATGGCGGCCCTCGGCGGTGACGATCGTGAAGGTGGCATAGGCCAGATGTCGCTCGCTGCAGATCGGGAGCGTGGCCGCCACGGTGGAGACGGCCTCCTCGAGCGGGATGCTGCCGTGCAGCATGGTGGAGAGCATCGTGCTCGTGAGCGTGGAGAGGATGTTCGCCTTCACGCCGGAGCCGAGGCCATCGGAGAGGATGATCGTGGCGCCGTTGCGGTCCTTGTCATAGACGCATTGATCGCCGCAGATGCTCTCGCTGTTTTTCATCTTTGTGACGACGCCGATCTCCCAGACGAGGTTGCGGTCGAGCCGCGCGGATTTAGCCATCGTTTTCCTCCTCGTCTTCCTCCTCGTCCTCATCGAGCAGGATCGCCTGCTTCAGATCGTGCACGGCGACCTTCGTCTCGGCCGCGGTCTCGCCGAGGAGGCTCGCGATCTGATGGACGATGCGCAGCTGGTTTTCCATGATGTCGTCGGCAATCTCGGCGGCGTGCAGCTTCGTCTTCTGCACCTGCTCGCGGCGCTGGCGCGAGAGCGTCACGTCGCGCATGATGCAGGTATAGACCGTGCGGTCCGGGTCGCAGATGAACACGCGCTCGAGATAGACGTTGTATTCCGCGAGATAGACGCGGTCGGTGTATTGATTTTCATCCATGCCCATGAGCTTGATAAAGTCATACTCATCCATAATGCGGCTGACCGGGTAGCCCACAATGTCGCCCGTGTCGCGGATGCCGAAGATGCGGCAGGCGGCGCGGTTGATCTGGCGCACCTTGAGATCCCGGTCCACCGAGACAATCCCCTCCGGCGCGATGTTGATGATCATCTCCGAATAGGTCTCGGCCTTTTTGATCATGTACGGCACGCACATCGTGACCTCCGCGCGGCCGGCATACTGGGCGATCGCCATCTCGCGGCAGGTGGGGTAGCCGCAGAGGCCGCAGTCGAGCTGATCGGCCTTCGTGAACTTGCCCATGTTGCGCATGATGCCGGCGATGACGCCCTCCTCGGGCACCTCCTGCGGGCGGATGCGGTGATCCTCGAGCGCGCGGTGCATGCCGATCTGCTCGGGAATGTCATAGTCCCCGCCGTCGTAGACCGACTGGGTCTCGACCATGCGGCGGGCCTCGAGCAGGTTCATCTTCTTGTGCGTGAAGACCATGCCGCCGATGCAGTTGCCGTGGCAGGCGGCCATCTCGATGAAGCAGCCGCGCAGTCCCCCGGCGACGACGCTCTCGAGCACCTTGATGCAGTCGCTGAGCCCGTCGACAAAGAGATAATCCAGCCCGATCAGGCGGGTCATGGCGTCCATCGTGCCGCCGGTGACGACGTAGGCGTGCGAGGCCTTCGGCTCATCGGCGGGCAGGTCGCGCTCGATCTCCACCTTTTTCTCGTGCATCCAGATCTCAAACTCCGTGAGCGTGATGGCATAGTCCGCGCCGACGCTCTCGAAGCTCTTGGTCTCCTCCTTGCGGGAGACGCAGGGGCCGATATAGACCACCGCCGCGCCGGGACAGCGCTGGCGCAGAAGCTGCGCATGCGCCTGCGCGGGCGAGACGACCGGCGCGAGATACGGCAGCGCCTCGGGAAAGTGCTTTTCGCAGTAGAGCACGATCGTCGGGCAGCCGGAGGTGATGATCGGCGCGTCCTCGGCGCGGCTTGCGAGCACCTCGAGCTGGCGCTGCACCAGCTGCGCGCCCTCGGCGGTCTCATACGCGTCGGCGAAGCCCATCTCCCTCAGCGCCTGGCGCAGACCCTGAAAGCCGTTTAAGCCAAAGTACGGCAGATAGGTGCTGTCCACGCTCGCGATGACGGGCTTGCCGCTCTCGATCAGGCGCTGGATCGCGGGCACCTGACTGATGTCCTCCTTGGCGCGGCGCGGGCAGACCGCAACGCACTTGCCGCAGAGAATGCAGTCGCTCGAGACGATCTGCGGCATGCTCTTGAACACGCGGATCGACTTGACCGGACAGTTGCGCACGCATTTATAGCAGTTGATGCATTTATCGGGGCTGAAACGTAAAACATCCATGGGCTCTTTCTTCCTCTTTTCTCCGGGGATAGTCATTCAATCTATTTTATCACAGCGCGGAAAAGTTTACAATGAAGAAAAGCCTGCGTTACAATTTAGGCAATATGTCGAATGTGCAATGTAGGGGAGGGGCTTGCCCCGCCCGGCGCTCCGGGGAAGACCATCAAACCAGATGTGAGGCGAATCCGTTCTGTCTGCGAATTCGCCTCACATTTCATGTTATTTCAACTGGATCTGCGCGGGAGGGGCAAGCCCCTCCCCTACGGCAGATTTCCGTCACTACGGCCGCTTCATTCCACTTGGCTTTCCGCCCTGACCCATCTGTCCGGGCTGGCCCATCTGGCCGGGCTGACCGCCCTGACCCATTTGTCCGGGCTGCCCCATCTGGCCGGGCTGCATGCCGCCCATGCCCATGCCGCCGCCGTAGACGGCGCTGGTCATCTCGACGGTCTGGGTGCTGCTGCCTGCGGTGAGGGTGTAGGTTCCGCCCTGCTGCACTTCGGGTGTGCTGATGACGACGCATTCATACGCCTTGTCAGGCTGCCACGTGACGAGCACGTTGCCGTTTGCGTCCGCAAGCTGAATGGTGCTGCCCGCCTGCTGCGCGCCGGTGGAGACGAGCATGACGCCCTGTCCCTCGGCGGAGGTGAAGTTCTCCGCCATGCCGGAGGCGCCCGCGGCGACGATCGTGCCGCCGGTGATCGCGGCGCTGATGCCGTAGTCGAGCGCGCCGTTTCCGCTGTTCGTCGGACCGGAGACGAACACCTGTCCGCCCGAGATCGTGATCGTGCCGTTGGAATCGATCCCGTCGCCCCCGGCGTTGATATAAAGCGTGCCGCCCGAGATCGTAATATCCGCCTTCGCATCGGACTCGAAGGGGCTGCCGCCGAAGTCGCCTGCGGCGCTGGAATCACTGCCGCCCGCCGCGTTCAGGCCGTCGTCGCTCGCCGTGACGCGGATTGCGCCGCCCGAGATCGTGACGGTCTGGCCCTCGATGCCCTCGGAGCTTTCGAGAATCGTGACCGTGCCCGCCTCAATGACGGTGTTTCCGCTCGCATGGACGCCGTCATCACCCGCCGTGATCGTGAAGGCGCCGCCGCGAATCGTGAGATTGCCGAGTGCGGCTTCATCGCTGTTTTTCGCATGCAGACCGTCCTCGCCCGCTGTGATCGTGAAGGCGCCGCCGTTTAAGACCAGCGCATCCTTGCCGGTCACGCCGTGGGAGGCTGCGGTGATGGTATAGCTGCCGCCCTCGACGGTGAGATCATCCTTCGAGACGATACCGTGTCCCGCCGGAGACGTGACCGTGAGACTGCCGTCGCCCTGCAGCGCGAGATCCTCAGTGGAGAAGATCACGGCGTCGATGTCCTTGTCGTCAATGGCAACAAAGCTGCCGCCGTTCGAGAGCGCGTTCTCGCTGCCGGAGGCGAGGGTGACCGTCGCGTCGCCGCAGCTCGCAATATAGATTGCGGCGGAGGTGCTGCTTGTGATCTCAGCGTTATTTAAAACAAGCTCCACGTCGTCCTCATCTCCGGCGTCGACGATGACCATGCCGTCATCGAGCGTGCCGGTGAGCGCATACGTCCCCGCGCCGGTGATCGTGATCGTGCCGCCGTCGATGGTGACGTTTGAGCTGCTGCAGCTTGCCGTACTTCCGGAGAGTGTGATCGCATTCTCCGCCCCGCCAGAGGCCGCCTGCGTCTCAGCGGCGTCACTGGTTTTCTGCGAGGCACAGCCGCCGAGCAGCAGTGTGCCGGTCATCAATGAAGCTAAAAGGATTTTGCCGTTCTTGAATTTCATTTAACTCCTAACTCCTAATTCCTAACTCCTAACTGCATTACAGCTCAGTAGAAGTCGTCTCCTGCTTCGACACCGTGATCTCGAGATTGCCGTTGCGCTTGCGCAGCTCGTCGATGAGCGCTTTTTCCACGCTCGCGTCCCGGAGGGTGATATCGTAGGTCAGGCGGAAGAGGCTGCCCATGTTCGTGGTTTTGACCTGGCTGAGCTCCCACTCGCGGACGAACCGGGGGAAGACGTCCTCAAACACGTTCGTGTAGTCCAGATCCTCGGGGATCGTGACGCGGAGCGTCTTATAAAGGGCGGCGTTCTTCTTTGTGCCGAAGTCGAGCGTATTGTAGAGAAGCATCACAGCGCACATGACGACGGTGAAGAGCGATGCATAGCCGAGATAGCCCATGCCGGCGATCAGGCCCGCGCCCATGGCGAGGAAGATGATGCCGATCTCCTTTGCCGTGCCGGGCACGGAGCGGAAGCGGACGAGGCCGAACACGCCTGCCACGGCGACGCCGGCGCCGATGTTGCCGTTGACCATCATGATCACGACGCAGACGACCGCGGGGAGCATCGCCACGGTGGCGACGAAGCTCTTGGTATAGCGCGAGCGGAACATGTAGGCCGCCGCGAGCAGCAGCCCGAGCACCAGCGCGCAGGCCACACACAGCAGGAACGTGCCCGGTGCAATGACCGAGGCGGTGCTGTCAAAAACAGAATCAAGCATATTTTCTTTCTCCTTTCTGATGCTGCTTTTCCGGGAAGATCAGCGTCTGATACGCCGTCCCGTATTTGGAAAACGAGGTTTTGTAGATGTGGTGCTCGGTGAGAAAGCGCGTCATCCAGAGCGGAATGCCGCCGGAGGTCTTGAGCTCCATGAGCGTCATGCCCTCGGGCAGAATGGGCGAGCCCCAGGCGCTCTCCGTGAGCGTCAGATGATCCTCGCGGCAGAGGATGTTTTCATCGAACGTCACGCGAAAGTCTCCCCCGTCGCGCATGAAGAACGCCTCGCGCTCATAGCTGAGGAAAACGACAGGCTTGAGATCCTCATAATACCCGCGCACGTAGTCGATCTCCTCTGTGATCTGGGTCGGCTCTCTGACCGCGCCGCCCCGCATCCACGCGGCAGCCTCGTCCAGCGGCAGGGACACGCGGCGCTTGTACACCACGTCCTGATACTTTTTCTTCAGCTCCACAAACACGGGGCTCTGCGCCGTCGCGGTGCCGTAGCTGCGCACGCGCAGCTTCTCCTTATACGCCGGCTTTTCCAGACTCCGGCGGATCAGCCGGTAGGAATCCGTGTCGTAATAGAGATTGCAGATCGTCGTGCGCCCGAAGCGGTCGAGCGCCATGTACGGCGCCATCGCCTTCAGCAGCGCCTGCTTCTGCGCTCTCGTGAGCATATATTTCATCTCATAGCGCTGAAAGATCGCCTGATAGGCCATTTCCAATCACTCCTTCGTGGTTTCTGGCGTCAGTATAAGAGGCGAAACCTAAATGAAACTTAAAGGAAACGAAGTTTCAATTAGAAATGAGGAATGAGGAATTAGGAATGATGGTATTGGCTTCGCCAATGATTCGAATATGCCGCAAAGCGGCACCTTCAACTCCTAATTCCTAATTCCTAACTCGACATCCTCCAAGCCCCGTGATACAATACCAGCATCACCATTTCGGAGGTCTCCATGGACACAACCCGTCTCTTAAACATTGTCTCTCCCCTGCTGGACTGGTTTTCGGTTTCCGCGCGGGATCTGCCGTGGCGGCGCGACCGGGAGCCTTATCACGTCTGGCTCTCGGAGATCATGCTGCAGCAGACGCGCGTGGAGGCGGTGAAGGGGTATTATGCCCGGTTTCTCGCCGCTGCGCCGGACGTCTTTGCCCTCGCGGCGCTGCCGGAGGACGTGCTCCTGAAGCTCTGGGAGGGGCTCGGGTACTATAACCGCGCGCGCAATCTGCAAAAGTGCGCGAAGGTGCTCTCAGAACATGGCGGGCGCTTTCCCGAGACGAAGGACGGTCTGCTCGCCCTGCCCGGCGTCGGGGACTACACCGCCGGGGCCATCGCCTCGATCTGCTTTGAGCAGCCCTGCGCCGCCGTGGACGGGAATGTGCTGCGCGTGTGCACCCGCGTGCTCGAGGATTTCACCCCGATCGACGACGCGGCCTTCAAGAAGGCGCTGGCGGAGGCGCTCGGCAAGGTCTACCCCAAGGGGCGCTGCGGCGACTTTACGCAGGCGCTCATGGAGCTCGGCGCCACGGTCTGCGCGCCGAACGGAGAACCCAAGTGCGAGGTCTGCCCGATTGCGGAGCACTGTCTTGCAAGAGCGCACGGCACAACGGGGAAGCTCCCCGTGAAGAAGCCGAAGAAGGCGCGGCGCGAGGAGGCGCGGACGGTGTTTCATCTGCGCTGCGGCGATCACACCGCGGTGCAAAAGCGCCCCGCGAAGGGGCTGCTCGCGGGGCTCTGGGAGCTGCCGAACACGGAAGGACTGCTCTCCGAGGCGGAGGCGGGCGCATACCTCTCCGGCCTCGAGCTCGGGGACACGCGCCTGCGCGCGGCAAGGGACGGCGAGCACATCTTCACCCACATCCGCTGGGCCCTGCGGTGCTACACCGTAGAGTGCGAAAAAATGCCCGGGACCTTCACATGGGTCTCGGACGAGCAGCTCAAGGGCGAGATTGGACTGCCGACGGCATTTCGGCAGTTTATAGAATGACAGGTGCATCGAAACAGACGCCGTAGGGCGGGGGGGCTTCGCGCCCGCCTGTGGAATTGAAGCATCCCGTAAGCGGCGGGCGCAAGCGACCCGCCCTACGGCAAAGAATCAATCATTGCGAATTCGCCGAGGATCGGTACGGTGTTTGACATCGTTCTGCACGGGAGGGGCAAGCCCCTCCCCTACAACGGAGTGAAGCAACGTCTTCCGGCCTCGCAGAGTTCGTGCGAAGCACGAATGAAATCCAAGCCGATTTTTCAGCGACATGCGCGGTGAAAAAACTCCTTCGGGCGAGCGCGACGCCAGCCCCTCGCGCCGACCAAGCGGGGCTTTGGCCCCGCGCGATAAGCGCGAGTACCTCACAGAGGGCTGCAATTTGCAGCCCTCTGTGAAATGCACAAACCCCCGAAGGTGTCCTTCGGGGGTTCGTGCATTAGGGAGATGAAATGGGGG
>JAFRDQ010000149.1 GCA_017411225.1 Oscillospiraceae bacterium | reverse complement strand
TAACTCCTAATTCCTAATTCACACGCCGCACTGTTCACAAATCCTTTTCTTGCGTCCCTCCCCTTCCGGCGCTATAATACATCTGATATTCGACAAAGTGAGGGAACGCCATGGAATACCGTATGGAACATGACACGATGGGCGAGATCGCCGTCGAAGCGGACAAGCTCTGGGGCGCGCAGACGCAGCGGAGCTTTGAAAACTTCCGCATCGGCTCGGAAAAGATGCCGCTGCCGGTGATCTATGCGCTCGCCGCCGTGAAGGAGGCGGCAGCTTCCGTGAACGAGCGGCTCGGCACGGTGGACGCAGCGCGCGCCGGGGCGATCCGCGAGGCCTGCCGCGAGATCCGCGCGGGCAAGTGGGACGATCAGTTCCCGCTCGCCGTGTGGCAGACGGGCAGCGGCACACAGACGAACATGAACGTCAACGAGGTCGTCGCCCACCGGGCGAACGAGATCCTGGGCGATGCGCTCGTGCATCCGAACGACCACGTGAACCGCTCGCAGAGCTCGAACGACGTGTATCCCGCGGCGATGCACATTGCGGCGACGATCGCAATCAAGGAATGGGTGCTCCCCGCGCTCTGGCGGCTGGAGGAGACGCTTCTGCGCCTGAGTGAGGAGAACGCCGACGTGGTGAAGATCGGGCGGACGCATCTGCAGGACGCGACGCCGCTGACGCTGGGGCAGGAGATCTCCGGCTGGGCGAGCATGCTCGATCACGCGGCGGACTATCTGATGGCGGCCCTGCCCGGACTCTCGGAGCTCGCGCTCGGCGGCACCGCCGTCGGCACCGGACTGAACGCCCCTGCCGCCTTCGGCGAGGAGGTGGCCAGAGAGCTGAGCAATCTGCTGGGGCAGGACTTCGTCACCGCGCCGAACAAGTTCCACGCGCTCACGAGCAAGGACGCCGTGACCTTCGCGCACGGCGGACTCAAGGCGCTCGCGGCGGATCTGCTGAAGATCGCAAACGATGTGCGGCACCTCGCCTCCGGCCCGCGGTGCGGACTGGGCGAGCTGGTGATCCCGGAAAACGAGCCCGGCTCCTCGATCATGCCGGGCAAGGTGAACCCGACGCAGTGCGAGGCGCTCACGATGGTGGCCGTGCAGGTGATGGGAAATGACGCGGCAATCGGCTTTGCCGCCTCGCAGGGCAACTTCGAGCTCAACGTGTACATGCCCGTGATTCTCTATAACTTCCTGCAGTCGGCGCGCCTGCTTGCCGACGCGATGGACTCCTTCAACAAAAACTGCGCGGTCGGCATCAAGGCAAACCGCGCCGTCATCGAGGCGCATCTGCGCGATTCGCTCATGCTCGTCACGGCGCTGAACCCGCATATTGGCTACGAGAACGCGGCGAAGATCGCAAAATACGCACACAAGAACGGACTGACCCTGCGCGAGGCGGCGAAGGCGCTCGAGCTCGTGACGGAGGAAGAATTCGACGCATGGGTCAAGCCCGAGAACATGGTAAAGCCCCTCTGAGAAAGGATCAAAACAATGGACTACGCAAAGGAATCCCTGCGCCTGCACGGCGAGTGGCAGGGCAAGATCGAAGTGGTATCGAAGGTGCCGGTGCAGACGAAGGAGGACCTCTCCCTCGCCTACACCCCCGGCGTGGCGGCGCCGTGTCTCGAGATTCAGAAGGATCCGGAGAAGAGCTACACGCTCACGCGGCGGCACAATCTCTGCGCCGTGATCACGGACGGCTCGGCGGTGCTGGGTCTCGGCGATATCGGCCCGGAGGCCGGCATGCCCGTGATGGAGGGCAAGTGCGTGCTGTTTAAGTCCTTCGCGGACGTGGACGCGTTTCCGCTGTGCATCAAGACGAAGGACGTGGATGAGTTTGTGCGCACGGTGTATCTGCTCTCGGGCAGCTTCGGCGGCGTGAATCTGGAGGATATCGCGGCGCCGCGCTGCTTTGAGATCGAGCGCAAGCTCAAGGAGCTGTGCGACATTCCGATCTTCCACGACGACCAGCACGGCACGGCGGTGATCACCCTCGCGGGGCTGACAAACGCGCTGAAGGTCGTGGGCAAGGAAAAGGAGGCCGTGCGCGTGGTCGTCTCCGGCGCGGGCGCGGCGGCAATCAGCATCACGAAGCTGCTGCTCTCGGCGGGCTTCAAAGACGTGACGCTCTGCGACTCGAAGGGCGCGATTTACGCCGGACGCGAGGGCCTCAACTGGATTAAAGAAGAGATGGCCGAGATCACGAACCCGCGGAAGCTGCAGGGCAGGCTCGCGGACGTGCTCCCCGGCGCGGACGTATTCATCGGCGTGAGCCGCCCCGGTCTGCTGACGCAGGAAATGGTCTCCACCATGGCGAAGGACGCGATCGTCTTTGCCTGCGCGAACCCGACGCCGGAGATCTTCCCGGACGAGGCAAAGGCCGGCGGCGCCGCGGTGGTTTCCACTGGCCGCAGCGACTATCCGAACCAGATCAACAACGTGCTCGCCTTCCCCGGCATCTTCCGGGGCACGTTTGACGTGCGCGCGAGCGACATCAACGAGGAGATGAAGATGGCGGCGGCCGAGGCGCTGGCTTCCCTCATCGCGCCGGAGGAGCTCTCGGCGGATTACATCATCCCGAAGGCGTTTGATCCGCGCGTCGGCCCCGCCGTGGCGAAGGCTGTGGCCGAGGCCGCGCGGCGCACGGGCGTAGCGAGGATTTGAGATGAAGCGCGCCTTTGCAGCCACGGTGAATTTCCTCATTGCCGTCATCACGCTCTGGTGCTGGATTGCGATCCTCGCCGCCGTGACGGACATGGGCAGCCCCCTCATGGCGGGCGGGCTCTACAGTCTGAAGTTTTTCACCACACTCTCGAACCTCTTCAACGGCGCGGCCTGCGCCGCGACGAGCATTGTGCTCATGCTCGGCAAGACGCCCTCACAGGGCCTGCGCACGTGGAAGCTCGCCGGAACCTCTGCCGTGGGGCTCACGTTTCTGACCGTGATGCTCTTTCTCGGCCCGGTCTTCGGCTACGGCGGGATGTTCCTCGGCACGAACTTCTGGTATCATCTGGCGCTGCCGGTGGTCAGCATGGTGAGCTTCGTGATGCTCGAGCGGGACACGATGCTTCCCTTCCACAAGACATTCTGGGCGGTCGTGCCGATGCTGCTCTACAGCGTGGGCTACCTCGGCAACGTGCTCATTCAGGGCCCGGGCGAGTGGCCGAACCGGCATGATTTCTACGGCTTTCTCCTCTGGGGCTGGCCGATCGGCATCGCAATCGCCTGCGGGCTGGTGCTGCTGATCTGGGTGCTGGCGGTGGTGCTGAGACGGCTGAACGGGAAGAAAACTGTATAAAAAAACGTGAGGCGAATGCGAATTCGCCTCACATTTTTTATATGTTTCAGATGGTCCCGCGCGGGCGGATGATATCCGCCCCTACATGGGTGCGGCGCGGATTCGCCGGAGAATGGCGGTGGAATTGGTGCATTCTGCGCGGGCTGTCGAGGACGCCCCCCCCAACGAAATATGTTTTTGCGCCCCCCGGCGTTGGGGGGGGCG
>JAFRDQ010000148.1 GCA_017411225.1 Oscillospiraceae bacterium | reverse complement strand
CTTCGGCGCGCTGATGGCCGAGCTGTTTCAGATTGACGGCGCGTTCGATTCGTTTTTGGCCCCCTTCGGGGACGCGCTCGGCCGCTTCATCTATCTTCTGGACGCCGTCATGGATCTGGAGGACGATGTGAAGCGGGGCCGCTATAACCCGCTCAAAGCGCTGCGGGAGGCAGGCTGGACGCAGGCGGATTTCCGCAGCGTGCTCCAGGCCCAGCTCGGCGCCGCGGCGGACGCGTTTGAGCGCCTTCCGCTGCTGCAGGACGCGCAGCTCCTGCGCAGCATTCTCTATTCCGGCGTCTGGCAGCGCTATAACCGCGCCGCCGGGCATTCATCTGATCAGGAGGAAAACCATGAAGGACCCCTATGAGGTCTTGGGCGTCTCCCGGGGCGCGTCAGACGAAGAAATCAAAGCGGCCTACCGCCGCCTTGCCAAGCAATATCATCCGGATTATCACCCCAACGATCCGAAGGCCGCGGAGAAGATGAACGAGATCAATGCCGCCTATGACGCGATCAAGAACGGCACCGCGGACAGCTACGGCTCGTCCTCTTCCTCCGGCGGCTGGACGAACGCCGGCCCCTGGGGCAGCTACGGCGGCGGCGCCTGGGGCGGCTATCAGCAGCAGAGCATCCGCTCGGAATATCAGGCCGCCATGAACTTCATCAATTCCGGCCATTTCCAGGAGGCGCTCAACGCCCTCTCCGGCGTCCCGACCACGGAGCGGGACGGAAACTGGTATTACTTATCCGCCGTGGCGAACGCCGCCATGGGCAACCGCGTCACCGCGCTCGAGTACGCGCGCATCGCCGTGCAGTATGAGCCGAACAATCTGCAGTTCCGCCGTCTCGTGCAGGAACTCGAATCCGGCGGCACGGCCTACAGCGCTTATCGCCGAGACTACCCCAACGCAGGCTTCGGCACCGGCAGCTGGTGCATGGACATGGTTCTGTGCAACCTCTGCTGCAACCCGTGCTTCAGTCCATGCTGCTGAATTCAAAATGAGAGCCGGTTTGCGGCTCTCATTTTGCTATACTCGCGCTCCATCGCCCTTCGGTTGGTCGGCGCGAGGGGCGAGCGTCGCGCTCGCCCAAGGGAGTTTTTTCACCGCGCATGTCGCTGAAAAAACGGATCGGAATGCATTCGTGCTTGCGCACGAACTCTGCGAGGCGGATTCTTATCGTAGGGGTCGGCGTCCTCGGCGGCCCGCTGTGAAATCTTTTGCTGCACGAAAACAGATGCCGTAGGGGAGGGGCTTGCCCCTCCCGCTTTTTCGGATTGCGCAGAAACGGAATCGTAGGGGCGGATAGTATCCGCCCGCGCAGGACGCATTTGGTCACAATCCGTTTTCGGCGAATTCGCAGCTGGCAGCCATTCCCGCCCTGCAGCGTCTCAATGTGCGTGCAGCAAGCATAGAAAAAACCCCTGCCTCGCAAGGCAGGGGATCGATTTGTATTCAGGCTTCTTTCTCAAATTCCACGACGAAGTCGTCGCCCTCGTAGTCGGCGGAGACCACCGTCCAGCCGTTTCGGCCTTCGGCGGCCAGCTTTTCCGCGAGCTCCGTGGCGCTGACTTCGTTGCGGTTATAGCGCTCAAATTTCTTTTCCATGGCGCGGCTCCGATCAGTCGACGTACTTCATGCCGCGCAGCTCCGTCACGGCGTCCTCCCAGTCGGCCATGAACTCTTCCTGCCAGGAGGAGAAGTCCTCGCTGCGCAGCAGGTTCTGCGCCACATAGTCGGTGTAGGCCATGCCCTCGCCGACGAAATAGATCAGATGATAGCCGGTGTTCTCGTTGTAGACCACGTCCACGTCGCCCGCCTTACGGCCTTCGGCGAAGCAGAAGTCGTTGAACTCCGCGACCATCTGGTTCTTGTAAACGTTCTCATAGAGACCGCCGTTGGTGTTGGAGCCGGGATCCTCGCTGTATTCGTTCGCGAGCGCTGCAAAGGCGTCCTCGGTCTGCTCGCCGGCTTCCCATTCGGCCTTAATGTCGTTCATCTTTTCCTCGGCTGCGGCCTTCTCCTCATCGGAGATCGTGCCGTCGCCGTCGGTATCCTCAGCCTGAACGAGGATGTGGCGCACGTTCACGGTGTTGTATTCCTCGGTCTCGCGGCTCTGGAAGAGCACGACGTAGTAGCCGGCGTCCTCCTGCTCATAGACGGTGGAGTCGCCCGCCTTGCGGGAGGCGTCCTGCATCCACTCGGCAAAGGCCTGAGCGCTCACGGAAGAGCCCGCGACGTCCTCCATCACCTGCGGCTCGGCAGGGGTGGTCTCGCCGGTCTCGTTGCCCTCGCTGTCGGTCTCGGCCACGGGCTCGCCCAGCTCGGCCACGGCCTTCGTGAAGGCGTCGGCCTTGGCGGCGGGCTCAGCCTCGGCCACGGCCTTCGCGATCTCGTCGGCGACCTTCTTGGCCTCGGCCATCGTCTCGTCGGTGGTCTCCTGGGTGGGCTCGGCGTCCTCGCCCTCGCCCTCGACCTCTACGGTCTCGGCGGCGACGTAGTAATACATGCCGTTGAAGATATCGTAATCATTCGCGTGCTCTTTGTATTCCGCAGCAAGCTCGTCGGCGGTGTAGGTGAAGCTCTCCTGCATCTTCGCGGCGTAATCGCTCGCGAGCATGGAGCGCTGCATTTCCTGACGCACGATGCTCTCCGTTGCGCCCTGACCGAACAGCGCCTGCAGATACTTCGCGCCGGAGCCGAAGCCTGCGGTCTTGGCGTTGCTCTTGATCTCGGCGATCTGCTCGTCGATGGAGGCGAGCTCGTCCTCCGTCAGGCTCATGCCCTCGGCCTCGGCGGCCTCGCTCATGGCCACGATCTGCTTGATGGACTCCTTGGCATTGGCGATGAAGTAGTCGCCCCAGGTCTCATACTCGTCGCCCATGCTGTAGGCCTGCGACTTGATGGGCTGGTTGGTGTCCAGACCCATGTACTGCAGCATGCTGCCGTACTGGCTGTACCAGTTCTGATAGGCGGTGTTGGCGTAGTAGTTCACCTGCGCGGCGGAGAAGGTCTCGTCTCCGACCTTCAGCGCGCTCTGGCGGTAGAAGAGACTGGAGTTGCCGACCAGAATGCCGATGATCAGCAGGGCGATCAGAATGCCGCCGATGGTCCAGCGCACACGCTCTTTTTTCTTTTCAGCACTTTCCTTCTGGGCGGCCACCTGACGGCGTTCCGTACCCTCCGCGCGCTGCTGAGTACGCTTTTTCTTGTCCTGAGATGCACTCATGTTGCGGTTCACCTGTTTTCTATAGATTGGGGACCGCGTTCCGGTCCCGATGAAATGACCACACTATTATAAAGGAGAAGCATTGCGCTGTCAACAATCGACTTGAAAAGAAAATATGAATCTTTGCGCGCCGGATTCGTGCATTTTTTCACCGCCTGAGGCATAGAATGCGCTGTATGTGAATTCGGAGGTGAGCCGTATGGATACGGATCTGGATGACTGGATCTTTTCCACCGAGACGCCGCATACCAGCGACAGATAAAAGAGGGAGCGGTATTTGCTCCCTCTTTTGCTGCTATGAAGCTTTGTTTAAGAATTAACTGTTACACTTGTCTAACCTGAAAAGTTATGATATGCTGTGCCGGAAAGATGAACTTTGCCGGAAGGGAGGGAAGCGAGACGAATCAGCTTCAAACGCGGCGCATTCCGCGCCATGTCTGGCCGTGCATGGCCGTCATGCTGTTTGCGCAGCTGCTGGTTTTTTACGCGACCAGACTGCTGCTGCCGTATCTGCCGCAGCACAGCTTTGAGACGGCGCTGGACGCCGCCATCCCGGTGCGCGCAGAGTGGATCATCATATATTATCTGACGTTTGTGTTCTGGATTGCCAGCGCGGTGCTGATCCTCTCGGAGAGCCGCGCCTATGCCCGCCGCATGGTGCGGGGCTATCTGATCGCCATGCTGATCTCCGGCGTCATTTTCGTGGGATATCCCACCACGATGACGCGGCCGGTGCCGCCGGATACCGGATTGTTCAACATCCTTCTGGCTCTGCTCTATCAGATGGACGCGCCTGTGAATCTCTGCCCCTCGCTGCACGTGCTCATCACGTATTTCTGCATCCGCGCCGCCATGGGCAGCCGGATCGTCCCAAAGTGGTATCTGCCCGTATCGTGGGTGTTTCTCGCGCTGGTCTGCCTGTGCATCCTGTTCGTCAAGCAGCATGTTCTCGCGGATATCCCTTCCGCCATCCTCGTCGGCGAGCTCTCCGTCCGGCTTGCCGGACTCGGCAAAGAAAGAAAATAAAGAATAAAGAAAAAGGAGCGTCCGAGCTATGAATCCTCACAGCCCCTGGATCATCCGCCCCTTCAACGGCGTTTTCTGCGCGTGCTTTGCGCTGTTTCTGCTGCTGCTCGCGCTCGCGGGCGTCATGCTTCGCGGCAAGTCCGAGCGGACGAAAAAAGTCGTGCTCGTCACGGCCTGTGTCCTGACGCTGCTCGGCTTTTTCGTCTATAAATACTTCCTCTCCATCGATGCGGAGTTTCACGAGGCCACCGCCGCGATGGGCGGCTTCAACTGGTGGGGCGAGCTGCCGCTGCAGCTTTGCAACATCAACATGATCCTCATTCCGATCGCCGTCTTAACGAACCGGCGCGCGCTCATGAGCTTTTGCTTCTTCGTGGGCTCTCTCGGCGCAATGATGGCCCTCGTCATGCCCGGCGCGGGCTTTGACGGCTATTCGATCCTGCTGCCCCGCATGCTGGGCTATTACGGCACGCACTTCATGGTCATCATCGAGGCCCTCGCCCTCGCGGTCTTCGGGCTCTACCGCCCGCGCTTCCGGGATCTGCCCGGCACGGTCGCGGCGCTTGTGCTCGTCTCGCTCGCGGTCTTCGGCGTCAACGTCCTCCTGCGCGCGACGGGTCTGCACCCAAAGGCAAACTATTTCTTCTCCATGGAGACCGAGGGAAACCCCGTCCTCGAGCTGTTCTATCGCTTCGTCCCATACCCGTGGCTCTACGAGCTGCCGAGCATCCTGATCCTGCTGCCGTATATGCTCGTCATCACCGCGGGCTTTGCGATCGCTGAGAGAAAAAAGAAATAGAGAAACCGTAGGGGAGGGGCTTGCCCCTCCCGTTTTGCCGCACTCAGATTCTTGTCATTGCGAACCAGTGACCGACGTCACTGGTGTGGCAATCCGTTCTCCTTCGCAGAGACTATCATTTTAGTCCGGCGCTGGGGGATGCGGATTGCCACGCCAGTGTGCGCACTGGCTCGCAATGACACACTTTCGGCGCAGTGATCTATTGATTATTATTGCCACTGTATATATAGGCAAACATAAGAAATGAGGCAAATTCGTATCAATGCGAATTTGCCTCATTTTTTGTTATCGGATCATCTCGCTGCCAATGTCCGCGAGACTTCTCGCCCCGCACATGTACATGGCCTCTTTCAGTTCGCCGCGGAGCTTCTCCACATAGACCTTCACGCCCTCGGCGCCTGCGCCGAACCAGGCCACGGCGATCGGGCGGCAGATCAGCACCGCGTCCGCGCCGAGCGCGAGCGCTTTGAGCATGTCCGCGCCGGAGCGGATGCCGCCGTCCACGATGATCTTCATCTGATCGCCGACCGCCTCGGCGATCTCCGGCAGCACCTCCGCCGTGGGGGCGGCATAGGGCAGCACGCGCCCGCCGTGGTTTGACACGATGATCGCGTCCGCGCCCGCCTCGGCGGCCTGCATCGCGTTCTTCACGGTCATGATGCCCTTCACCACGAAGGGCTTTTTCGTGCTCTCGCGCAGCACCTTCAGCTGATCGACGGTCTTCGAGCCAAAGCCGCCGCCGGACCAGATCGAGAGCCCCGCGCTGTCCACCACGACGGAGACCGCCGGCGCGTCCGTCGCGTTCACGATCTCAATTTCGCGCAGAATGTCGTCCATCGCGATCGGGTTGATCACCGGGATCGCCGCTGCGCCGTGCTTTGCCATGGAGGCGAGGCCCGCCTCCAGCACGCCGGGGGCCAGCCCGTCGCCGAAGCAGTCGATCACGCCGGTCTCGGCGCAGCCCTGGATCACGCCGTCGTTGAACGGGATCGTCACGTCCTCCTTGCTGTACTGCGTCAGCGAGCCGATCGGCCCCGTCAGCAGAGGCAGACTGAGCTTCCGGCCGAAGAGCTCCGTGCTCGTGTCCACCGGGCCGTCCGGGGCGAACACGTCCATGTTCAGCCGAATCTCCTGCCACGCCTTCCAGTTTGCGTTTGCGCCGTTTCCCGGCGCCTTCGAGCCGGGGCCGGGCATCGTGTTGCCGCAGGCGAGCCCGTTGCACTCGGGACATGCCTTGCAGTTGAGAATCGTATTCCTCGCGCTTTCGCGCACCTCCGCATAGGTCATAAAAACCGCCTCCTTTGTTGCTTTAAATCAATCATATCATCTGCAGGCCCAGATTGCAAGCGGTTGACGCATGCACTCGAAGCGTTTATAATGTACCGCGTTAAAAGGCTGACGGGAGACGAATCCACACCGCCTCACAGCAGCCCTTTTGGGTGCTTTTCACTTTGTTGTCCTTGCCTTGCGTCAGCAAGGCTTCGTTCGCCGCAGCGAAAATCCCTCCAAAATTGCTTGCTGTAAGGTGCAAAGCAGTTTTTGCGGAGCAGATTTTCGTTCAGGCAATGAAAAGCCCGAAGCGAATCCTCGACGGATTTGCAAGGGGTTTGAAGCAGCATGGGCGGAAATCTGCCCGCAAAAACCGGCGCGGGTTCGTCTCCCGTCAGCCTAAAGGAGGCATCGTATATGATTACTCTCTCTGACCAGGGCGTCTATCTGGTGGACGGCAAAACGCTCGTCCCGGCGGACGCCGCGCCGCAGTATGACCGCGAGTCTGCCCGCAAAGGCACGATCGCCTGGTCCATTCTGAAGGCGCACAACACCTCCGGCGACATGCAGCGCCTGCGCCTGAAGTTCGACGCCATGGCGTCCCATGATATCACCTTCGTCGGCATCATCCAGACGGCGAAGGCCTCCGGCATGGAGCGCTTTCCCATGCCGTATGTGCTCACCAACTGCCACAATACGCTCTGCGCCGTGGGCGGCACGATCAACGAGGACGACCACATGTTCGGCCTCTCTGCCGCGCGGAAATACGGCGGCATCTACGTTCCGCCGCACATCGCCGTCATCCACCAGTACATGCGCGAGATGCACGCCGGCTGCGGCAAAATGATCCTCGGCTCCGATTCGCACACGCGCTATGGCGCCCTCGGCACGATGGCCGTCGGCGAGGGCGGGGGAGAGCTCGTCAAGCAGCTGCTGGAGGATACCTACGATATCAACTATCCCGAGGTCGTCGCCGTTTATCTCGAGGGCAGCCCGCAGCCCTTCGTCGGCCCGCAGGACGTCGCTCTTGCGATCATCGGCGCAGTTTTCAAGAGCGGCTATGTGAAAAACAAGGTCATGGAGTTCGTCGGCCCCGGCGTCGCGTCGATGACGACGGACTACCGCAACGGCGTCGACGTCATGACGACGGAGACGACCTGCCTTTCCTCCATCTGGCGCACGGACGAGGACACCCGCTCGTATCTGAAGCTCCACGGCAGGGAGGAAGATTACCGCGCGCTCAATCCCGCGCCGGTCGCGTATTATGACGGCTGCGTCCGCGTTGATCTCTCGAAGATCCGACCCATGATCGCGCTGCCGTTCCACCCCTCGAACGTCTATACGATCGATGAGCTGAATGAGAATCTGATCGACATTCTCGCCTCCGTCGAGCAGGCGGCGGCGCAGGTCTCCGGCGGCCGCGCGCCCTATACGCTGCTCGATAAGGTGCATGACGGGCGTCTCCACGTCCAGCAGGGCGTGATCGCAGGCTGCGCCGGCGGCAACTTCACAAACGTCATGCAGGCGGCCTCCGCTCTGCGCGGGAATAGCTGTGGGGCAGGGGAGTTTAGTCTCTCGGTCTATCCGAGCTCGCAGCCGGTGTTCCTCGCGCTCAGCCGAAACGGCGCCGTTACCGACCTGCTCCAGTCCGGCGCGATCGTGCGCAGCGCGTTCTGCGGCCCCTGCTTCGGCGCGGGCGACACCCCGGCGAACAACGGCCTCTCCGTCCGCCATACCACGCGCAACTTCCCCAACCGCGAGGGCTCCAAGCCCGGCAACGCGCAGATGTCCGCCGTCGCGCTCATGGACGCCAGATCCATTGCCGCCACGGCGGCAAATGGCGGCGTGCTCACCAGCGCCGAGGCGCTCGACTGCTGGAATGCCGCGCCGGAGTACGAGTTTGACCGCAGCGTCTACGATCACCGCGTGTACTTCGGCTTCGGCCGCCCGACCGGCGAGGATCTCGTCTACGGCCCGAACATCAAGGACTGGCCCGAGATGAGCGCCCTCACCGACCACATTCTCCTCAAGGTCTGCTCCAAGATCATGGACGACGTCACCACGACCGATGAGCTCATCCCCTCGGGCGAGACCTCGTCCTTCCGCTCCAACCCGCTGGGCCTCGCCGAATTCACGCTGAGCCGGAGAGATCCGGATTATGTAAACCGTTCCAAGGCGGTCGACCGCCTCGAGAAGGCCCGCGTCCGCGGCGAGGACGTCTGCGCGCTCGAGCCGGAGCTCAAGGCGGTCTATGCCGCCGTCCGCGCCATCCCCGGCATGGAGAACGTGAGCGGCTTTGACACCGAGCTCGGCTCCGTGATCTACGCCGTCAAGCCCGGCGACGGCTCCGCCCGCGAGCAGGCGGCCAGCTGTCAGCGCGTGATCGGAGGCCTTGCGAACATCACGCGCGAATACGCCACCAAGCGCTATCGCTCCAACGTCATGAACTGGGGCATGCTCCCGTTCCAGCTCGAGGGTGAGCCGCCGTTCGACGTGGGGGATTATCTCTTCGTGCCGAACGTCCGCGCCGCGCTCGACGGCGATCTGAAGAGCGTCCCGGCTTACTGGATTCACGCCGGAAAGGCAGAGCCGCTGCCGCTCTATCTCGCGGACATGACGCCGGATGAGCGCGCCATCGTCAAAGCCGGCTGCCTGATCAACTTCAACCGCAACCGTAAATAATAAGCGGGAGGACGAATGTCCTCCCGCTTATTATAATAGATTTAAGGCTTCGTGCCAGTCCATCACGGTCTCGTCGCAGAAGCGCTGCATCATCGCCCATTGCTCCTCGTGCGTCTGCTCAAAGATCCCCACCACGGTGCAGCCTGCCTGCTTGGCCGCGCGTGCGGCGTAGTGTGAATCCTCAAACACGATCGTCTCCATCGGATAGACGCCGAACTCCCACGCGGCCTGCGCGAAGATCTCCGGCTGGTCCGTGCCGATCCCGACGTCGTCGCTGCACAGGATGAAGGCAAAGTAATCCGCCACGCCCAGCCGTTCCAGACAGGCATAGGCCAGCGGCGCCGGCGTCAGCGTCAGCACGCACATCGGAATGTGCTCATCGCGCATGCCCTCGAGAAACTCCTTCACGCCGGGACGCAGCTGAATGTCCTCCTGATAGTGCCTGTCCATCAGGTCTCCCATCTCCAGCACGATCTCCTCCGGCGTCTTGTCCAGCTCCAGCGCCTGCTGAAAGTGTTCCGCCGCCTCCCGCATGGACATTTGCGCCACCGCGTCCTTCAGATCCAGATGCTCCTCCGGCGTGACGTCCAGCGTCTCAAGATATTCCTCTGTCAGCCGATCCCAGAACGGCATCGAATCCACGATCGTGCCGTCCATATCAAAGATTGCAAATGAAAAATCCATGGTGCTCCGTGTTACTGCTGATACTTGTCCGTTTTCTCCGCGATGGTGAGCACGCCGTCCGGGCAGTAGTTCACCTTCACATAGCCGAGCACGCCCGGCGCTCCGGCGGCGACGCAGATGCGAAAGCACGCGCGCACAATTTCCATCAGCACCTCAAAGTCACCCTCCAGCACCGTCTCAAACGGGCCGACGGTGTATTTCACGCCGCACGACGCGATGTATTCGATCACTGCGTCCACGCAGTCGAGCATTTTCTTCTGCTCCACCTGCTGCGGCAAAACCTGAATGGCAACGCTTGCGTTCATGACATCCGCCTCCTTTGCTTCCAGTATACATTCAAATATTGGAAAGTGTCAAGGACGAATCAGGGGTGCGCCTCTCCGTTGCGATAGGCTGTCATGATCTCCTTGAACACATCGCCGGGGGAGGGCGGCGTCCAGACGATCGCGTTGGCGCCGGCCTGAATCGTCTTTGTGAGACTCTCGTCCGTCGGCCCGCCGGTTGCGATGATCGGCAGCTCCTTAAACTGCGCGCGCAGTTCGGCCACGACCTCCGGCGTCTTCGCGCCCGCGGCCACGTTGATGATCGCGGCGCCGCTCTCGATGCGCTCTGCGATCCCCTCGGCGGAAAAGGCCGTCACGATGATCGGAATGTCGATCGTGTCATGCACCTCGCGGATCACCTCGTTTGCCGTCGGCGCGTTCACAACCACGCCGCTCGCGCCCTGCATCTCGGCGTAGTTTGCCAGATTCACCACGCGCTTTCCCTGCGTCAGACCGCCGCCCACGCCTGCGAACACCGGAATGTCCGCCGAGTGCACCAGCGCCTCGGTGATGATCTGCTGCGGCGTAAACGGGTAGACCGCGAGCACCGCGTCCGCGTCCACATTGCGGATCGTCGCCAGATCCGTCGTGAACACGAGCGAGCGGATGCGCCGCCCGAAGACCACGATGCCGCTGCAGCGCTGAATCTGCTCCGGCACGCGCAGCGCAAAGCCGCGCAGCTTCCCGTTGATCTGCGGCGCCTCCAGCTGTTCAGACTCGGTTTCAAAAATTTCTCTCGTCGCGCGCCGGATCTCCTCCAGCCGCCGTCTTCTGATGCGTCCCATCGGTTTTTCCTCCTGTCTTTGATATTCTATCTTATTCTAAATCAACAAAACGCAAAAATGTTGAAGAATTCGTGAATACTGTTACACGTGTGTAAAACTGGTAAAATCATCCTTCCTGTTGCACCTTTCACGAATCCGGGGCGAGGTTTTCAACACTTTCAACAACTTTTTCAACATGTTATGTCTACTCGCAGATTATGACCTGCACAGGTTTCATTGATCTGTTTTCAGTAAATAATAATTATATCTTAACAGAAAACCCGCGCGGCCGCGGTTGACCGTTTGCGGGAAAAATAGTAGAATAAGGATGAAAGCAAAGGACTTCTCGGAGAACGGATCGAACCATGAAGCATTTCTGGGAAAAAAATGAATATATCAAGTGGGGACTCACGGCATTTCTCGTCATCGCAGCGGAGATTCTGTTTTATATGTTCCTGCAGCATGCAGGCGTCGTGCTCGGCTGGCTCAGCAGCGTCCTGAAGGTGCTTGCTCCGATCATCTGGGGTCTTGTCATCGCCTATATTCTCTGGCCGGGGACGAAGTATTTTCAGTATAAGCGCTTTCTCCCGTGGCTGGACCGCCGCTTCCCGAAGCGCGGGAACAACGCGGCCACGTCCCGCCTCCTCGCGGTGATCGTGGTCATCACGCTCGCGCTGCTCTTTATCGGCGTCCTGCTCTGGATCGTCATTCCGCAGGTCTATACCAGCATCGAGAGCATCGTCTCCAACGCGCCGGAATATCTGCAGACGATCAGCGATTTCATCGAGCGCTTCTTTGAAAACTATCCCAATCTTGAGGCGGCGCTCCTGCAGGCCACGGGCAACGTGTCCGACAGCATCGTCGACTGGGCGCGCAGCGTCGTGCTGCCGAACCTGAGCACGATCGTCACGAACGTATCCACCGGCGTCTATCTGGTCCTGCGCGGCATCTTCAGCGTGCTCGTCGGCTTCGTCGTCGCCTGCTATGTGCTCTATAACGTCGAGTCCATCGACGCCGTGTCGAAGAAGCTGCTCTACAGCGTTTTTTCGATTCGTCAGGCGGAGCAGATCTCCCGCGCCGTGCGCTTCATGGACGGCGTGTTCAACGGCTTCATCATCGGCAAGATCATCGATTCGGTCATCATCGGCATTCTCTGCTATATCGTCTGCGCCATTGCAAAGATGCCCTATGTCGTGCTCGTGAGCGTCATCGTCGGCGTCACGAACGTCATCCCGTTCTTCGGCCCCTTCATCGGCGCGATCCCGTCGGGCATCATCATCCTGCTCGTCTCGCCCGTCAAGGCGATCATTTTCGCCGTCATCATCCTCGTGCTGCAGCAGCTCGACGGCAACATCATCGGCCCGAAGATCCTCGGCAGCTCCATCGGCATCAACGGCTTCTGGGTCATGTTCGCCATCATCGTGGGCGGCGGCCTCTTCGGCTTCATGGGCATGCTGCTGGCCGTGCCGACCTTTGCCGTGATCTATGCCTCGGTCGAGGCGCTGATCAATCACGGGCTGAAAAAACGCGGTCTCCGAACGGAAACCGCGCTGTACGTGAACATGGACCATATTGACCCGGAGACGAAGAAGATCATCACCGCGCCGGAGCCGGAAAAGCCGGAGAAGAAGGAGAGCGCCGGACCCTCGCTGCGCGAGCGGCTTGCGCCGAAGCGCTCAAAGCGACGGAAAAAGTGATTCCTGCGCATCGCAGAGCGCATCGCAGAACGCATCCACGTCCGCCTCGGTCGTGCAGCGCGAAAAGCTGATGCGCAGCGCCCCGTCAATGACCTTGGCCGGGAGGCCCATCGCCTCCAGCACATGGCTCCGCCCGCCCTTTTTGCAGGCGGAGCTTTTGGATGTGTAAATCTCCCGCGCCTCGAGATAGTTCATCAGCACCTCGCTGCGATATCCCGGCAGCGACAGGCTCTGAATGTGCGGCGCGCCGCCGCCGAGAAAGACGATCTTCTCGCCCAGCGCGTCCGTGAGCCTCTGCACCATGTGCTGCTTCAGGCGCGCCATCTCCGCCGTCGCGGCGGTCATCTTTTTCTTGCCGATCTCACAGGCCGCGCCGAAGGCCGCGATCTGCGGCGTGTTCTCCGTCCCGGCGCGAACGCCCTTTTCCTGCCCGCCGCCGTGGATGTAGGGCGGCAGACGCAGCCCCGTGCGGATATAGAGCGCGCCGACGCCCTTGGGCGCATGGATCTTGTGCCCGCTGATTGTGATCAGATCCGCGCCGAGCTTGTCCGCGCGAAACGGCACCTTGAGAAATGCCTGCACCGCGTCGGTGTGCAGCAGCGCCTGGCTCTTTTCGGCTTTGAGCATGCGCGCCACGCCCGCAATGTCCGTCACGGTGCCGATCTCGTTATTGACCATCATCAAACTCACGAGAATCGTGTCCGGCCGCAGCGCCGCCTTCACGGCGTCGACGGAGATGCTCCCGTCCGCGGCGGGGGAGAGGCGCGTGACCTCAAAGCCCTCCTTCTCCAGCGCGTCGAGCGTCTTGCGGATCGCGTCGTGCTCCATCACGGAGGAGATAATGTGTCGTCCCTTTCGCTGCATGCTCCGCGCGCCGGAAATGAGCGCCCAGTTGTCGCCCTCCGAGCCGCAGGAGGTGAAGTACACCTCGTCGGGCTTGCAGCCCAGCGCGGAGGCCACCTGCACTCTCGCGGCGTCCACCGCCGCCTTTGCCTCGCGCCCGAGCTTATAGGTCGCGCTCGGGTTTCCAAACTGCTCTGTCATCATGCGCACCGCCGCCGCAGCCGCCTCCTCGCAGACTCGCGTCGTCGCGGCGTTATCCAGATAAATCATTGTTTTTCAACCTCATCTTTTGGAGTGAAAATTATGCGATACATTATAACCGCTCTCGGCTGCAAGGTCAACCAGTACGAGGCGCAGGCCGTCGAAACCCTCCTGCAGGAGCAGGGCTTTCAGCCTGCCGCGGAGGGCGATCCGGTCGATCTCGTCATCGTCAATACCTGCGCCGTCACGGCGGAGGGCGGGCGCAAATCCCGCCAGACGATCCGCCGCCTGCGCGAGGAGCACCCCGGCGCGCTGACCGCCGTCTGCGGCTGCTGGAGCCAGCTGAGCCCCGAGGACGCGCAGTCCATCGGCGCCGACGTCGTGCACGGCAGCGGCGATAAGCACGCCTTTGTCGCGGACATTCTCAAGGCGTTTGAGGTGCGGGAGTTTCAGTCCTTTGTGGACGATCCGTTCCAGCGCCGTGTGTTCGAGTCTCTGCCCGCGGGCGCCGTCTCCGGCCGCACCCGCGCCATGCTCAAAATTCAGGACGGCTGCCACAATTTCTGCACCTACTGCGTCATCCCCTATACGCGCGGGCGCATCCGCTCCCTGCCGCTTGCGGAGATCGCGGCGCAGACCGCCGCCCTCTATGCCGAGGGCTATCGCGAGCTCGTCTTAACCGGCATCGAGATCGCGTCCTACGGCGTGGATCTGGAGGGGAAGCCGAACCTCGCCGACGCCGTCGTCGCGGCGGCCGAGGCCGCGCCGGGCATGCGCCTGCGCCTAGGCTCGCTTGAGCCCACCGTCGTCACGGAGGACTTCTGCCGCGCCATCGCCGCGACGGAGCAGGTCTGCGACCACTTCCACCTCTCCCTCCAGAGCGGCACGGACCGCACCCTCGCGCGCATGAACCGCAAGTATGATACCGCGGCCTTCGCCGCCGTCGCCGAGCGGCTGCGCCGGTATTTTCCCGGCTGCGCGCTCACGGCGGATCTCATCACGGGCTTTCCCGGCGAGACGGAGGCGGATCACGCCGCCACGCTCGCGTTCCTCCGAAAGATTGCCTTTTCGCAGGTGCACGTCTTCCCGTATTCCCGCCGCCCCGGCACGAAGGCGGACGCCATGCCAGAGCAGCTCACCGCCGCTGTCAAATCGCAGCGCGCGCACGAGGCGCAGCGCGCCGCGGACGAAACGCGCGCGGCTTACTTATCTTCCCAGCTCGGGCGCACGCTCTCCGTCCTCTTTGAAACCGAGCAGGACGGCGGCTGGCTCGGCCACAGCACGAACTACTGCACCGTCCTCGCTGAGGGCGAGGGGCTCCGCGGACTTGTCAAAAATGTCGAAATCACAGGCGTTTCCGGCGCAATGCTTGTCGGAACGCTCGTTGACGCTTGACTTTTTTCGTGATAAAGTGATAAAGCTTACAAAGATTCCCTGAAAGGGCGATTGTTTTGGATAGAAATCAGGTTTTCAATTTCTCCGCGGGGCCGTCCGTGCTCCCGGAATCCGTGCTTCAAACTGCGCAGGCGGAGCTGATGAACTATCGCGGCTCCGGCATGTCCGTCATGGAGATGAGCCATCGCAGCGCCGTCTATGCGGACATTTTTGCCGAGACAAAGGCGCGCATGAAGGCCGCGCTCTCCGTGCCGGATACGCATGAGGTGCTCTTTCTGCAGGGCGGCGCGTCCACGCAGTTTTCCATGGTCCCGCTGAATCTGCTGCCCGTGGGCGGCAGCGCGGACTATGCCGTCACGGGCCACTTCTCCGGCTCGGCGTCGAAGGAGGCGGCGAAGTTCGGCGCGGTGCACATCGCGGCGGACACGAGCGAGCAAAAGCACACCTTCATCCCCGCGCAGCGCGAGCTGAATCTTGATCCGAACGCCGCCTATTTCCACTATTGCGCGAATAATACGATCTACGGCACAGAGTGGCAGTACATGCCCGAAACCGGCAGCGTCCCCCTCGTGTGCGACATGTCGTCCGACATTCTCTCCCGTCCCGTGGACGTGTCCAAATACGGCCTGATCTACGCCGGCGCGCAGAAGAACATGGCCCCCGCCGGGCTCACCGTTGTCATCGTGAAAAAGGATCTCGCGGGGCATGAGCGCCCGGAGACGCCATTGATGCTCTCCTATCAGCGCATGATCGAAAAGGACTCCATGTTCAACACCCCGCCGTGCTGGTGCATTTACATCCTCGGCCTTGTGCTCGAATGGCTCGAGGAGCAGGGCGGCGTCGCCGGCATGGAGCAGATCAAGCGCGAGCGTGCGCGAAGGCTCTATGACTTTCTCGACAACAGCAAGGTCTTCACGCCGAACGCCAGACCCGGCTCGCGCTCTGATATGAACGTCACCTTCCGCACGGGCGATCCCGCGCTCGACAAGCGCCGCGATGCCGCGCTCGGCGATGTGGTTCATGATCTGGATGCGGAAGTTTTTATTTTCCATGGTGTTCCACCTCAAATTCTTTCAGATAGGCGATGAGCGCGTCCACGCCCGCCATCGGCATGGCGTTATAG
>JAFRDQ010000147.1 GCA_017411225.1 Oscillospiraceae bacterium | reverse complement strand
CGCGTGGATGATCTTTTCCTGCGACTTCGGCAGCTCGATGAAGTGGCTGGGCTCCATGCTGTAGGTGGCGCGGCCCTGCGTCTTGCTGCGCAGATCCGTGGCATAGCCGAACATGGAACTGAGGGGAACGTCCGCCGTGACGATGGCGGCGCCGTTGCGGATGTCCGAACCGGAGATCTGGCCGCGGCGGGCGTTGATATCGCCCATCACGTCGCCCATATAGCTTTCCGGCGCGGTGACAACGACCTTCATGATCGGCTCGAGCAGGGTGGGACCGGCCTTCTGGCAGGCCTCCTTGAATGCCATGCTGCCGCAGATCTTGAACGCCAGCTCGGAGGAGTCAACCTCGTGGAAGGAGCCGTCGACCAGCGTGACCTTGACGTCCACGACCTGATAGCCGGCGAGCACGCCCGCCTGCATCGCGCCCTGAATGCCCTGATCGACACTGGGGATATACTCCTTCGGGATCGCGCCGCCGGTGATCTGGTTGACGAACTCGTAGCCCTTGCCGGGCTCGTTCGGTTCGACCGTGAGCTTGACGTGCGCGAACTGACCCTTACCGCCGGACTGACGCACATAGCGCGTGTCGACGTTGGCGGCGCGGGTGATGGTCTCTTTATAGGAGACCTGGGGCTTACCGACGTTCGCCTCGACGCGGAACTCGCGCAGCAGACGGTCCACGATGATTTCCAGGTGGAGCTCGCCCATGCCGGCGATGATGGTCTGGCCCGTTTCCTCATCGGTGTAGGCTTTGAAGGTGGGGTCTTCCTCTGCAAGCTTCTGCAGAGCGACGTCCATCTTCTCCTGACCGGCCTTGGTCTTGGGCTCAATGGCGACGCGGATGACCGGCTCCGGGAACTCCATCGACTCGAGGACGATGGGGTCGTGCTCATCGCAGAGCGTGTCGCCGGTGGTGGTGTTCTTCAGGCCGACAGCCGCGGCGATATCGCCGGAATAAACCGCGGGGATATCTTCACGGTGGTTGGCATGCATCTGAAGGATGCGGCCGAGACGCTCACGCTGTCCCTTGGTGGAGTTCAGGACGGTCTTGCCCGCTTCGAGCGTGCCGGAATAGACACGGAAGAAGGCCAGACGGCCGACATAGGGGTCGGTCATGATCTTGAACGCCAGCGCGGAGAACGGCGCATTGTCGTCTGCCTCGCGGTGAAGCTCCTCGTCCGTCTTCGGATGGGTGCCGCTGATGGCGGGGATATCCAGCGGAGAGGGCATGAAATCGACGATCGCGTCGAGCAGCTTCTGCACGCCCTTATTCTTATAAGAGGTGCCGCACACGACGGGGACCATCTCCACCGCGCAGGTGGCCTTGCGGATGGCGGCGCGGATCTTATCGGTGGGGATCTCCTCACCCATGAGATAGAGCTCGGTGATCTCATCGTCAAAGACGGAGACGGCGTCGAGCATCTTTTCGCGGTATTCCTCCGCGAGCGCGCGCATATCCTCGGGGATTTCCTCCACGCGCATGTCCTTGCCGAGGTCGTCGTAGTACACGTCCGCCTTCATCTCGATCAGGTCGATGATGCCGCGGAAGTCCGACTCAGAGCCGATGGGCAGCTGAATGGGAACGGCGTTGCACTGCAGACGATCGTGGATCATGTCCAGCACGTTGTAGAAGTCGGCGCCCATGATGTCCATCTTATTGACGTAGATCATGCGGGGGACGCCGTAGTGATCCGCCTGTCTCCAGACGGTTTCGGACTGAGGCTCAACGCCGCCCTTTGCGCACAGAACCGTCACGCAGCCGTCGAGCACGCGCAGAGAGCGCTCAACCTCGACCGTGAAGTCGACGTGGCCCGGGGTGTCGATGATGTTGATGCGGGTGCCGTTCCAGAAGCACGTGGTCGCGGCGGACGTGATCGTGATGCCGCGCTCCTGCTCCTGAGCCATCCAGTCCATGGTGGCAGTACCTTCATGGGTCTCACCGATCTTGTAATTCACGCCCGTATAGAACAGGATGCGTTCCGTGGTCGTGGTCTTACCGGCGTCGATGTGCGCCATGATGCCAATGTTGCGGGTATTTTCCAGGGAATATTGTCTGGGCATATACTTTCTTGCTCCTATATTTCTCAGCGCATCTCCCAAAGCGGAGATAGCACGCTTTCAAGCAGCGAGCAGATTACCAACGGAAGTGGGCGAAAGCCTTGTTGGACTCGGCCATCTTGTGGGTATCCTCGCGCTTTTTGACGGCGGCGCCGGTATTGTTGCAGGCGTCCATGATCTCGCCGGCGAGGCGCTCTTTCATGGTCTTCTCACTGCGCTTGCGGGCATAACCCGTCAGCCAGCGGAGACCCAGCGTCTGACGACGCTCGGGGCGAACCTCCATAGGAACCTGATAGGTAGCACCGCCAACACGGCGGGCCTTGACTTCCAGACTGGGCATGATGGTGTTCATGGCCTCGGTGAAAGCGTCCAGGGGCTCCTTACCGGTCTTTTCCTTGATGATGCTGAAGGCATCGTAAACAACCTTCTGCGCAACACCCTTCTTGCCGTCCAGCATGACAGAGTTGATGAGCTTGGTCACCAGCACGCTGTTGTACATAGGATCGGGCAGAATTTCTCTTTTGGGAACGTTACCTCTGCGTGGCACTTTACTTCCCTCCTTCATTATAAAATGATTTCACAGGTACTCGAAGGCGACGAAGCGCCTCCGCTGCGCCCTGATGCAACGAACCCATATAAAATCCCGTTTGCGGGATTTTTTCGCATCAAAGCCGGTTGCCCCTTTGGGGCGAGGCTTTGGCGAATCAAAGTTTTGCTGTGCTCGCACAGCAAAATATATAGGTTAACAACAGGGCAAAAATTTGCCGTTGGGATCTTACTTCTTACCGGCCTTCGGCTTCTTGGCGCCGTACTTGCTGCGGGCCTGCATTCTGCCGGAAACGCCCTGGGTATCCAGAGTGCCGCGAATGATGTGGTAACGCACACCGGGAAGGTCCTTGACACGACCGCCGCGGATCATAACGACGCTATGCTCCTGCAGGTTGTGTCCGATACCCGGAATGTAAGCAGTTACCTCATAACCGTTGGTCAGGCGCACACGGGCGATCTTACGAAGAGCAGAGTTCGGCTTCTTCGGGGTGGACGTACGCACCGCGGTGCAGACGCCGCGCTTCTGGGGCGCGCTCAGATCGGTCTCACGATTCTTCAGCGTGTTCAGACCCTTCTGCAGCGCGGGAGAAGTGGACTTGTAGGTCACCTGCTTTCTTCCCTTACGCACCAGCTGGTTAAATGTCGGCATGGTTTTCCTCCTTTCCTCAAATCTTAAGAATTTATTTATACGAACCGCAAAAATCCGCGATTCGGATAAACCGTGGTTTTGCCCAAGAAACGATTGATTTTACAACGTTTTTTGTGCTTTTTGTGGGGTTTCAATCGCATTTTGCATTTCGACCCACGCAAATTCAGATTTTAGCATACTGCACAAGTTTCGTCAAGCATAATTATGGATTATTTTTTTGGAATTCAAACATCTCAGCGAGCGATATAACGTCCTCATTGCTGTCGTGCAGGCACTCGGCTAGAAGCTGCGGCGTGAGCAGGCCGCGCGCGATCAGCTGCTCGACAAGATCCCTCCTGCACCAGCCGCAGAGATTCTCCCGATAGAGATATCGAAACAGCTCGTCCGGCAGCGGCACGTCGCGGTCGGCCTCATGATTTACGGCCAGGACCACCTCGTGCCAGTCGCCTTCCTCGCGGCGAAACTTCAGCTTCCGGACGGCGCGCATCAGCGTCTCCCCGTCCTCCGGGCGGCAGTTTTTCACGAGCAGGGCGATCGCGTCGCCGCTCGTCTCCCCTGCCTTGAGGCGCCGCAGCGCCTGACGGCGGTCTTTCTCCGACGGGGCTTTCTCCCGTCTTTTCGCTCGGCGGAGGCTGCGCGGGCGGTCTTTCCGGCTCTCCTCCCGCACGCGCTCCATCTCGTGCACGGCTTCGCGGTAGCGGGCGAGATCCGGATCATCGTCGTTCAAAAGAGCGCGATATGCCTCCTCGCCGAGCAGATCCTCCGCGACGGCGCGGAACCAGTCGTTATACGCCCACCAGTCGGAGAGCGCCGGATTTTCGCGCAGGAGCGCGCCGCACTCGCAAAACACGCGGCGGCAGAACGCCTCGGGCTCTTCGCTCTGCGACAGGCGCGCGACGGTCATGTGCTCATAGTGCTCCCATGCCGGGAAGGTGCACGGGATGTCCCGTCTGGTCGCCGTGCGAAGGATCGAGAGCAGCTCTAAGTGCATGGTCTCGAGCGCGCAGAGCGCCGGGTCATAGCCGGAGGCCGCCAGCTGCACGATCAGGTTGGCGCAGTAGTCAAACTTCCAGCCGGGATGGTGATACCAGCGGCGGACGGCGGGATAGACCGCATCGAAGAACAGTCGCCAATCCGGATAGCACGCGACCATCTCCATGAGGTGTTCCGCGTGCGTCCCCTCGCACTGGGGGTCATAGGCGATCGGGCGCCCGCAGGCCCAGAGCACCTCATCGAGCCAGCGCTCCGGATCCTCCTGCACGGCGAGCACGCAGCTGCCGAGGCCGCGGATCAGGTCATGATGAAACTGTCTTTGATTCATGCAGGCTCCTTTGTTTTCAGGTTCAGCAGCGCGACGGCGCTGAGCACGAGCACGACGCCGAGAGCGGCGAGGAGGCTCATCGTCTCGCGGTAGACGAGGATGCCGATGAGCGTGGCCACCACGGGCTCAACGGAGGCAAGGATCGAGGCTCTGCCCGTCTCCAGCCCGGAGAGGCCGTAGGTATAAAACAGATACGGCAGATAGCACGTGACCGCGCCCGCGAGCAGGCACAATCCGGCGTTGCCCCACGACGCCGTGAAGGCGGCGAAGGTATCCTGCCAGCCGAAGATGAGCGCCGCGCCGAGGGCGGCGAGGAGGCAGGAATAAAAATTGATCGTGGAGCTGGAGTAGCCACGATCGAGCGCGAAGCGGGCAAAGATGCTGTAGAGCGCATAGCCGACGCCGGAGCCGAGGCCGAAGAGGACGCCCTGCGCGGTGAGCCGCGCTCCCCCGCCGCCGACGCCGGAGACGAGCACGCAGCCGGCAAACGCGAGCACGAGCGCCAAGAGCTTGACGGGCGTGATGCGCTCTTTGAAAAACACCGCCGAGAGCAGCATGACGATCGTCGGCGCGGTATAGAGCAGGATGGCAGCCGCCGAGAGGCTCATGAGATTGATGGCGTGGAAATAGCACCAGGTGAAGAACAAAAGCGCGCAGACGCCGCTGCCGAAAAAGCACCAGAAGTCCTTTGGCTTGACCCGAAACGCGGCGCGGTTCGTGATGAGGATCGTGACGGCAAAGCAGAGCGCCGCCATGGCGCAGCGCACCAGAATCGCGCCCTCGGCGTCGATGCCGATGGTTGCAAGCGTGCGCGTGAAAAAGCCCATCGTGCCCCAGAGGCAGCCTGCGGCGAGGACAGCAAACACGTATTTTTTCATAAAAATCACCAACAAATAATTTTACGTGTTTTGCCGGAAAAAGTCAATCAACACGCAGAGCAGAAAAACCGCGCGGGGAGTTCTCCCCGCGCGGTGCGCTTTGGTTTGGATTTTGGTTCGGCGGCCGGCTGTTTCAGATGAAAAAGCGCTTGTGCAGCGACTGCCGCAGCGGCGAGGAGATTGCGATGACGATCATCAGCAGGCCGACGAGCGTGAGCACCACCAGCGGATACAGCGACCACCAGTACATGGGAATCTGAAAAGTGATGTGCAGCAGGAACTCCACCAGCATGCAGTAGCCGCCGAGGGCGATGGCGGCGCCGCCGAGGATATACAAAACGCGGTATCGCCGCTCCCCGACGGTATAGCGCAGCAGCACGATCACGGCCTCGGCGATCAGGCAGAGTGCCCCGCCCGCCGGAAAGGCGAAGGGCAGAAACCAGCGCCCGCCGGTCTTCAGGCAGACATACAGCGAGACGCCCAGCCCCGCCGCCATGGCAATCGGAAAGAACACCGCCGGATTGCGGCGGGAAAACCACAGCGGCAGACACAGCGCGATATAGAGCGCGAGCACGCCGACGGCGACATAGCCGCTCCACGTCACGCTGCCGCGGAGCCTGAGATCCACCATGAGGCACACGATCACGGGAAGCGCAAAGAGAACCGTCAAAATGAGCAGCAGCCCTCCCCTGCTCACGTGCTCGGCGCCGCCGTCATAGGGCGGATAGGGCCTTGCCTCCGGCGTCTCGGTGAGAAGATCCGGATGATAGACGCGCAGGCCGCACAGCGGGCATTTGGAAACGCCCTTTTGCAGCTCCACGCCGCATTGCACACAATACATGAAAACTCCTTTATCGGTCATTGCTCTCGATCTTTACATGAAACCCCATGCGCACAAGGGCGGTGAAAAACGCCCGCTCGAGCCGCGGCTCGACGCTGTTGCGCACGATGTTCACATAGGTTTTGTCCTGCCAGCTGGTGACGCTGCAGTTATAGGGCGCGGTTGCCTGCGCGCCGAGGACGAATTCCACGCGCGTGACATACGGCGCCATTGCCTCCGGAAGCTGCACATTGCCGAGATTGGAGAGCGAAAGGCTGGCAACGCGCTCTCCGACGGCGTCGAACACCATGCGCATGACGATGTTCTTCAGCCCAAGCGGCACGATCTTCAACAGCTTGTTGCGCTCATCGTTGACGTTCGGCGTGAAGATCATGCGCATGTTCTTCTCCGTGATGGCGAGCGCCATCTGGTGGTGCACGAGCTGCACCAGCTCCTCGAAGGTATAGTCCCCGAGCCGGGGGTCAACGCCGATGTTTGCCACGGCGACGAAGTTTCGCATCGTGTTCCCGCCGTAAAGCTGCCGGAGATTGACGGGGATCTGCACCTTGACCGGGCGTCTGCGGTTTGGCCGGGGCTCGTCCTCGGCCTGCATCTGCATCAGGCTCTGCAGCAGCACCGCCGTCAGATAGGCGGTGACGGTCACGCCGCGCCGCTTCGTCTCTCGCAGGAGCTGGGGCGTATCCAAAACGCCGGTGGTGACATGGAGAAAGCGGTCGGGCTCTGTCACGCCTCTGGCGCGATAGACGTTGCGGTCATCGCGCGGCGCGGCGATCGGCCCGGCATTTTTCTGAAAGCAATCGATGAATTCGTCTTCCGCCGGCTGCTCGTCCGGGTCCTTCACGCCGTGCGTGCAGGGCACATGGACCTGATAGCGCAGGCGGACATACTCCGCGGCGAAGGACTTGGCAAAGACCATGCCGCCCGTGCCGTCTGTGACGGCGTGGAAGAACTCCACGGCCATGCGATTTTGGTAATACAGCACGCGGATCGCGCATCGGCGGACGTCCGCGCCGGTCATGCTCTTGAGCGGCTGATAAGTATCCGCCTGCACGGACGGCGGCGCGGTCAGCTCCTCGAGATAGTGCCAGAACATGCCTCTGCGCAGGCGCACCACAACAGACGGAAAGCGCGGGGCCATGCGCCGGAGCGCGCGCTGCAAGATATCCGGCTCGATCGGGTCGGCGAACGTGAAGGCGATGCGGAAGGCGTTGCTCCAGTGGCGGCGCTGGGCGGCGGGGAAAATGAGCGCCGCATTGTCCAGCCGCATCCAGCGCGGACTGCGCTCTGCGTTTTCCGCCATGGCCTTTCGCCTCCCCTGCATTTTGATCCTGACAATTATACCGCTTTGTCATCCTTTCGTCCAGCCGGAAATTGGGGAAAGCAAAAACCGTCTGTTTCCAAAGAAGCGGGCAGTTTTGTTCGTTACGCCTGACGGACGCCGTCTTTCATGGCTTTGACATAGGCGCCGACGTGTGGCGCGGCGTTTTTGCCGTGCTGCGCGATCAGCTTCACGATGGCGCTGCCCACGATGGCCCCGTCGGATTTCGCAGCCATGGCGCGCGCCTGCTCCGGCGTGGAGATGCCGAAGCCCACGGCGCAGGGAAGATCCGTGTTCTCCCGGATGAGCGAAACCACGCTGTCGATATCCGAGGTGATCTTGCTCCTGACGCCGGTGACGCCGAGGCTGGAGACGATATAGACAAAGCCCTGCGCGTCCCGCGCGATTTTGGCGATCCGCTGCTCGGAGGTGGGGGCCACCAGCGGCACGAGATCCAGACCATACTGCGCGCACAGGGGCGCGAACTCCTCCCGCTCCTCATAGGGCACATCCGGGAGGATGAGACCGTCGACGCCGATCTCCCGGCAGATGGAGATGAACTTCTCCGCCCCGTAGGAATAGACCACATTAGCGTAGGTCATGAACACCATGGGAACCGTCACGTCCCGGCGCAGCTCGCGCACCAGCTCGAAAATCTTCTCGGTGGTGACGCCGCCGCTGAGGGCGCGGACGTTGGCGCTCTGGATCACGGGTCCCTCCGCCGTGGGATCGGAAAACGGGATGCCGAGCTCGATGAGATCCGCGCCCGCCTCCGCCATGGCGCGAACACAGGCTGCCGTGGTCTCCAGGTCCGGGTCGCCGCAGGTGATGAAGGCCACGAACGCCTTGCCGTGGTCAAAGGCTTTTGAAAGGTTACTCATGGAGATCCTCCCCTCTGTAGCGCGCGATGGCGGCGCAGTCCTTGTCCCCTCTGCCGGAGAGGTTCACGACGATGATCTGATCCTTTCCCATCGCGGGGGCAAGACGCATGGCGTGCGCCATGGCATGGCTGGATTCGATGGCCGGGATGATGCCCTCCATGCGGGAGAGATATTCAAACGCGTCCACGGCCTCGTCATCGGTGACGGGCACATACTCCGCCCGCCCGGTATCGTGGAGCCAGGCGTGCTCCGGACCGATGCCGGGATAGTCGAGCCCGGCGGAGATGGAATAGACCGGCGCGATCTGGCCGAATTCGTCCTGACAGAAATAGCTCTTCATCCCGTGGAAGATGCCGAGACGCCCCGTGGCGATGGTGGCGGCGGTCTCGAAGGTGTCCACACCCCGGCCCGCGGCCTCGCAGCCGATCAGGCGGACGGAGGGCTCGTCAATGAAGTGATAGAACGCGCCGATGGCGTTGGAGCCGCCTCCCACGCAGGCCAGCACCACGTCCGGCAGTCTGCCCTCCTTCTGCAGCACCTGCGCCTTGATCTCCTTGGAGATCACCGCCTGAAAGTCCCGCACGATGGTGGGAAACGGGTGCGGCCCCATGACCGAGCCGAGGCAGTAGTGCGTATCGGAGATGCGGCTGGTCCACTCGCGCATGGCCTCGCTGACGGCGTCCTTGAGCGTGGCGGTGCCGGTTTTCACGGGAACGACCTCCGCTCCCAGCAGGCGCATCTTATAGACGTTCAGCGCCTGCCGCTTCGTGTCCTCCTCGCCCATGAAGACCACGCACTCCATGTCCATCAGCGTCGCCGCCGTGGCGGTGGCGACGCCGTGCTGGCCAGCGCCGGTCTCGGCGATGAGGCGGGTTTTGCCCATTTTCTTTGCCAGCAGCGCCTGACCGAGTACGTTGTTGATCTTGTGCGCGCCGGTGTGGTTTAAGTCCTCGCGCTTGAGATAGATCTTCGCGCCGCCCAGATCCCGCGTGACCTTTTCGGCATAATACAGGCGGCTGGGCCGGTTGGCATATTCGGTGAAGAGCTCCTCCAGCTCGGCGTTGAAGGCCGGGTCGTTCTTATAGTAATTGTAGGCTTCCTCGAGCTCCTGCACGGCGTTCATCAGCGTTTCCGGGATATACTGCCCGCCGTGGACGCCGAAGCGGCCATTCGGATTTGTCATAGTGTTTCCTCCCAATTGCGGCACGCGGCAACAAAGCGCGCCATTTTTTCTGCGTCCTTCCATCCGTCGGTCTCGACGCCGGAGCTCACGTCCACACCCGCCGGGCGAACCTGCGCCAGAGCCGCGGTCACGTTCTCCGGCGTGAGCCCGCCCGCCAGCAGGAACGGTCTCTGAAGCTCCGTAAGACGCGACCAGTCCAGCATTTCGCCGCTGCCCGTGCCGCTGTCGAGCAAAATCCGGTCCGCCGGGCTTTGCATGGCGGCAGTCATATCGCTTTTCTGCCTGATCTGAAAGGCCTTGAAGATCGGGGCGTCGGTCACCTGCCGCAGCCGCTCCAGATACGCGGCGTCCTCGGCGCCGTGCAGCTGCACGACCTGAATGATCCCGGCGGCGAGAAACGCGCGGATGCGCACGATCTCCTCGTTTACGAACACGCCCACGAGCGGGATGCCCGGATCGAGGGCGGCGCGCATCTGCCCCGCCGTATCAATAGTGACGCTCCGCCGGAAGCCGGGGCTGCAGATCGTGCCCGCAAAGTCCGGCCTCGCGCGGTTTACGCCCTCGATATCCTCCACGCGGCGCATGCCGCATAATTTGACGATCATATGCTCTCACCTCGCAGACGGCGCAGCATGGCGGCCTTGTCCTCGGCGCGCATGAGCGTCTCGCCGATGAGCACGGCGTGAATGTCCGCCTGCCGCAGCCGATCCACGTCCTCCGGCGTGCGGATGCCGCTCTCAGCGACGAAGAGCACGTCCTTCGGCGCACACCGGCGCAGGCGGGCGCTGTTTTCCATGTCCACGGTGAAGCTGCGCAAGTTGCGGTTGTTCACGCCGATCACTCTCGCGCCGCAATCCGCGGCCATGCGGATCTCCCGCTCGTCGTGCGCCTCCACCAGCGCGGAGAGGCCGAGGCTGTCGCAGATCCCGATGTACGCCGCGAGCGTCTTCGCGTCCAGCAGCGAGCAGATCAGCAGCACCGCCGCCGCGCCGAGGGTCTTTGCCTCATAGAGCATGTAGGCGTCCACGGTGAAATCCTTGCGCAGGCAGGGCGCGGAGACCGCGGACGAGATCTCCCGCAGGTATGCGTCTTTGCCGAGGAACCACCTCGGCTCCGTCAGAACGGAAATCGCCGCCGCGCCCGCGGTCTCATAGGCCTTCGCGATCTCCAGATACGGAAACTCCGGCGCGATCAGCCCCTTGGAGGGGGACGCCTTTTTGCACTCGCAGATGAAGGCCATGTCCTGCCCCCGCAGGGCGGCCTCAAACGGAAAGCCGGTATCGCAGGGCATGGCGAGCGCCTCGGATTGCAGGCGCTCCAGCGGCTTTGTTTTCCGCTTTTCCTGAACGAGGAGGCGGCTCGCCGCGGCGATGGTCTCGAGGATGTCCGCGCTCATCGGTTGGACGCCTCAACGATCTGCTCGAGCTTCGCCATGGCGGCGCCGGAGTCGATGAGCTCCGCCGCCCGGTCGATTCCGGCGGCGATGCTCTTGGCAGCGCCTGCTGCGTAGAAGGCGGCGCCGGCATTGAGCAGCACGACGTCGCGCTTCGGCCCCTGCGCGCCGCTTAAAATCTCGCGCGTGATCTGCGCGTTTTCCGCGGGCGTGCCGCCGACGATGTCGCTTTTTTTCGCGCTCTGCAGGCCGAACAGCTCCGGGATCAGGATATAGTCCTTATAGACGCCGTTTGAAAATTCGCAGACCGTGGTGGGGGCGCTGATGGAGAGCTCATCGAGCTTATCCTGCCCATAGACCACCAGACCCTGCTGCACGCCGAGGCTGGTGAGCACACGCGCCAGCGGCTTGACCAGACTCTCGTCATAGACGCCCAGCAGCATGTATTTCGGTCTTGCCGGGTTCGTGATGGGGCCGAGGATGTTGAACACCGTGCGGATGCCGAGCTCCTTGCGGATGGGGCCGACGTATTTCATGGAGCTGTGGTATTTCTGGGCGAACATGAAGCAGAAATTGGTCTCCCGCAGCAGCGCCGCGCACTGCTCCGGCGTGAGGTCGATGTTGATGCACAGCGCCTCCTGACAGTCGGCGGTGCCGCTCTGAGAGCTGGCGGCGCGGTTGCCGTGCTTCGTGACATAGACGCCGCCGGCGGCGAGGATGATGGCCGCGGTGGTGGAGATGTTGAAGCTGCCCGCATGGTCGCCGCCGGTGCCCACGATCTCGAGCGTGTCGAGCCCGGTCTCCACGGGCGTGGCGAGCTCCCGCATGGCGGCGGCGCAGCCCGCGATCTCGTCGGTGGTCTCGGCCTTGGTGCTCTTGGTGCTCAGCGCGGCGAGAAAGGCCGCGTTCTGCGTGGCGCTGGTCGCGCCGGACATGATCTCGTTCATGACGGTATAGGCCTCGTCATAGGTGAGATCCTCCTTGTTTACGATCTTCATAATGGCTTCGCGGATCATTTCATTTGCCTCCTTGCATATTCGATGAAGTTTATTAACATCTGCCTGCCGTCCGGCGTCATGATGCTCTCCGGATGGAACTGGACGCCGAAAATGGGATACTCCCTGTGCTGCACCGCCATGATTTCCCCGTCGTCGGCTCTGGCGGTGATTTTGAGGCAATCCGGCATGGTGTCCGCGATCGCCGCGAGAGAGTGATACCGCGCCACCGGCATCTGCTCCGGGCAGGACTGAAACAGCGGCGAGTCCGGGTCCGCCTGAATGACAGACTGCTTGCTGTGCATGAGGGTTTTGGCATAGGAGACCGTCGCCCCGAAGGCGGTGCAGATGGCCTGATGGCCGAGGCAGACGCCGAGGATCGGGATCTCGGCGCCGCAGATGCGCACACAGTCGATGCAGACGCCGGCGTCCTCCGGCCTTCCCGGCCCCGGCGAGAGGATGATCGCCTCGGGATGCAGGGAGCGAATCTCCGCCGCTGTCATGGCGTCGTTGCGCACCACGCGGATCTCCGGCTCGATGGCGCCGACCAATTGAAACAGGTTGTAGGAAAAGCTGTCGTAATTATCCACCAGTAAGATCATGCGTTCTCCTCCTCTGCCAGCTCCAGCGCCCGCGCCACAGCGGCGGCCTTGTTCAGGCACTCCTGATATTCGGTCTCCGGCACGGAGTCGGCCACGATACCCGCGCCGCTGCGGACAAAGACCTTGCCGTTTTTCTGATAAGCGATGCGGATGGCGATGCAGGTATCCAGATTTCCGGTGAAGTCGATATAGCCGATGGCGCCGCCGTAGATGCCGCGCTTGTTCTGTTCCAGATCATGGATCAGCTGGCAGGCTCTGAGCTTCGGCGCGCCGGAGAGCGTGCCCGCCGGGAGAATCGCGTCGATCGCGTCCAGCGCGTCCATGTCGTTTCGCAGCTCGCCGCGCACGGTGGAGCCGATGTGCATCACGTGGGAAAAGCGCAGCACCTCGTGATAGCGCTCAACGGAGACTGTGCCGAATTTGCTGAGTCTGCCAATGTCGTTTCGGCCCAGATCCACCAGCATGTTGTGCTCCGCGAGCTCCTTGGGGTCTGCCAGAAGCTCCGCCTCCAGCGCCTGATCCTCCGCCGGGGTCTTCCCTCGCGGTCTGGTTCCGGCCAGGGGAAAGGTGTACAGAACGCCGTCGCGCAGCTTGACCAGCGTCTCCGGAGAGGCTCCCGCCACCTCCATATCGGAGCCGGAGAAATAGAACATGTAGGGCGAGGGGTTGAGCGTGCGCAGCACGCGGTAGGTGTTGAAGAGGCTGCCCTCATAGTCCGCCTCCAGCCGGTTGGAGAGGACGATCTGGAAAATGTCGCCCTCATAGATATGCCGCTTTGCGCGCTCCACCAGCGCGCAGAACTCCTCTTTGGAGAACAGCGCGCGCATCGGAGAGGTTCGCCTGCCGTTGATGATGCGCTTCGGCTCTCCGCTGCGGATCAGCTCGGCCATATGCTCCAGCTCCAGCACCGCCCGGTGATAGTCGGTCTCCAGATCCTTCAGGTGCACATTGGCGATCAGGATCAGCTTCTGGCGGAAATTGTCAAAGGCGATCACCTTGTCGAAGAGCATCAGGTCGCAGTCCTGAAACTGCTCGGTGTCCCCGGCGTCCAGACGGAGCGTCGGCTCGGAGTACTTCAGATAGTTGTAGGCGAAGTAGCCCACGAGCCCGCCGGTGAACGGCGGCAGGTCTGCCATGCGGGGGCTGCGGTGCTTTGAGAGGATCTGGCGGATGTATTTGCCGGGATGATCCGTCTCGATCTCCATGCCGTCCACGGAGACGACGCCGTTGAGACAGGAGATGCACAGCTTGGGGTCATAGCCGAGGAAGGTGTAGCGTCCCCAGTTTTCGTTGTCTCCGGCGCTCTCGAGCAGATAGCAGTGGCGGCTGACGTTCAGCAGAATGCGCAGAGCCTCGATCGGCGTGCGCACATCGCTCAGCAGCTCCATGCTGATCGGCGCAACGTCATAGCTCCCGCTCTCCGCGAGACTGCGCAGCGCCTCCAGTTCCGGCTTGATCATGGTGTTTCCACCTCCATTTAAAAACAAAAAATCCCTGACAGAAATGATTCTGTCAAGGACGAATTGATTCAATCCGCGGTGCCACCTTGATTCACGGTTTTGCCCGTGCGCTCAGCAGAGTACCATCATACTCCCGGCATCTGACGCGTGCCTGACGTCGTAGCTTTCACTGCGCCCTCCGCGGACCATTGTGATCAGCTGCTGCGATCCGGCTCTCAGCCGCCCGGACTCTCTGTGCGCGCATCTCTGATCTTTACTCCCGCATCTACGGTTTCAATTTGATTGTGAGAATATTTTACTCTCTTTGCCATTATCTGTCAAGCCTGTTCTTTTTCTTCCGTTCCGGAATGCAAAAGCAGAATCGTCTGCCTCCGGAGAAGCAGACGATTCCGGCAGAAGGTGACAGACTCCCCAACCGGGGCTCATGATTTCTTTGGAGCGACGGCGTGCACGACGCAGCAGAGCAGCGCGGTGATCACCATGTCCGGCAGCGTGTTTCCGACCGGGAGATCCACCCGCATGAGCAGGCGGTAGAGCACAAAGCCGATCGCCCAGAGGATCAGATTGCGCAGGCTCACGGCCTTGGCCGTGTCATCCCGATGCAGGAGGAAGAAGTCCGCAATCTGGATGGCGACCATGGGCGCAAAGACCGAGCCGATGAGATAGAGAAAGTCGGTGATATCGTCCATGGGAAACACGATCGCACCGATCGTGCCCAGAACGGCAGCCCCGACGGCGATCCATTTGCCGGAGGCCTTCGGGAAGACCGTCTCGGCGGAGACGCCGGCGCTGTAGGCGTCCAGAAAGGTGGTCGTGACGGTGGAAAAGACGATGATCAGAAGGCCCGCGACGCCGAGACCGGCCCGCACCATGACGAGCGCAATGTCATATTCTCCGGTGAAGATCGCGGCGCCCATGCCGATCAGATACATCCAGCAGCTGACAAGGCCGTAGACCAGCGCGCTGACGGCGGCGGCCTTCTTCGGCTCCTTTGCCTCGCGGGTATAGTCGCTGATGAGCGGCAGCCAGCTCAGCGGCATGGCCACCGAGAGCTCCACCGCCGCGCCGAAGCTCATGCTCTCGCCGGAGGGCGCCGCGCCGCCGCGAAACACCACGACGCTCAGCACAATCGTGAGCAGAAACAGCGCCGCCATGCTCACGGTGTTGACCTTGCCGAGGTTCTGGATGCCGATCAGGATCCAGAGGATGATCAGCGCCCCGATGACAAGGCACCAGACCCAGCGGCCCACGCCGAAGATCGTATCAGCAGCCAGGGCCCCGTCATAGATCATGATGCCCGTCCAGCCGACGAGCTGGAGAATGTTCAGCACGGCGAAGAGCAGCGCGCCCTTCTGGCCGAAGCTGAGCTTGGTCGTCTCCATGGCGCTGCGGCGCAGCACGCCGCCCATATGGCCGGCGAGATACAGCAGCACGCAGCCGATCAGATGGCAGCAGAATCGCCGCGACGCCCTTGCCGAAGCCCAGCGGCGCCAGATAGGTGCCGGTGACAATCTCCGCGATGGAGACGCCAGCGCCAAACCAGATCAGGCCGTTTTCAAACAGAGAGGTGCGTTTTTCCATGTCAGCGCGCCTCCTTTTTGAACTCGCCCTGCAGGTCGAAGGCGTGGTTCATCGGGCCGCTGCCCTGCCCCATATCGAGCATGGCCGCCAGCGCGCCGGAGATATAGTCCTTGGCGCGGCGCACAGACTCCGGCAGCGCAAAGCCCTTGGCGAGATTCGCGGCGATGGCGCTCGAGAGCGTGCAGCCGGTGCCGTGGGTGTTGGGATTGTCGATGCGGCGGCCCTCGAACCATGTGAAGGTCACGCCGTCATAGAGAAGGTCATTGGCGTCGTTCACGCGGTGCCCGCCCATTAAGAGCACGGCGCAGCCGTAGGCGTCATGGATGCACTTTGCGGCATCGCGCATCTCCTCGGCGTTGGTGATCGTCCTGTCCGAGAGGATCTCCGCCTCCGGGATGTTCGGCGTGACCACCTCGGCCAAGGGCAGGAGCTCGGTTTTCAGCGTCTGCAGGGCCTCCTCCGCGAGCAGGCGCGCCCCGCTGGTGGCGACCATGACGGGGTCGACCACGATGTGCTCTGCCTCATACTGCCGGAGCTTCTGCGCGATGACTCGGATCAGGGCCGAGGACGATACCATCCCGGTTTTGACCGCGTCGGGACGGATGTCTTCAAACACCGCGTCCAGCTCGTCTGCCAGAAACGCCGGGGTCGCCTCCATGACGCTGCGAACGCCTGTAGTGTTCTGCGCGGTGAGCGCGGTGACCGCGCTCATGGCGAACACGCCGTTCATGGTCATGGTTTTCAGATCGGCCTGAATCCCGGCGCCTCCGCTGGAATCGCTTCCAGCGATGGATAATGCTGTTCTCATACTGTTTTCTCCTTTCCTGAGACGCATTAACTTTTGTTACGCGACAGAAGGTGGTGCCCCCAATCTGCCGCGAAATCGCCGCATGACGCGGCGGTTTATTCATTTTTCATCGAACATCCAGCGCTCTCTCAGCTCTCTGCAGCGCTGCTCGATATCCGGGGCGGAGAAAATCGCGCTCACCAGTGCAACGCCGTCGAGCCCGAGGCCCTGCAGCGTGTCCAGATTATCCGGGGTGATGCCGCCGATGCCCGTGACGGGGATGTCCACCGCCGCGGTGATGGCGCGGGCGGTCTCATGCGTGATGGGCAGGGCGTCCTTTTTCGTGTCCGTCACAAAAAACGCGCCGGTGCCGAGATAGTCCGCCCCTGCCGCCTGCGCCGCCATGGCCTGCTCCACGGTCTTGGCCGTGACGCCGAGGATCTTGTCCGGCCCCAAAAGGGCGCGGACGTCCTTCGCCTGCATGTCGCTCTGGCCGACGTGAACGCCGTCGGCGTCACAGGCGAGGGCGACGGCGACATTGTCGTTGATGATCAGCGGCACGCCATAGCTCTGACAGAGGGCTTTGAGCGCCTTCGCCTCGGCGAGAAAGGCGGTCTCGTCCAGCTCCTTTTCCCGCAGCTGCACGCAGGTGACGCCGCCGCGCAGGGCGGACTCCACCTGTTCAAGGAGGGTCTGCTCCCCCACCCAGGCGCGATCTGTGACGGCGTAGAGCCGCATCCACTCCGGTTTGCAGTTGCTCATGCTTCCTGTCTCCATTTCCTGAAAATCTCCGGCGTCAGACTGCACATGGCGTCGATGAGCCGGGTGCGAAAGCTCGCGTTCCCCTCGCCGGTGCGCAGACGCTTTTGGGCGATCTCGGCGCAGACGCTCATCGTCTCCGCCGCCGCGGCCGCAGCCAGAAGGGGCTGGTCCGGGTTTGCGGCCAGAAACGCGCCGGTGAGCGCGCTGAGCATACAGCCCGCGCCCGTCACGAGGCAGAGCAGCTCACTGCCGCCGGGGATCTGAAGGACGCGCTCGCCGTCGGTCGCTATGTCAATTTCGCCGGTCTGCAGAACCACCGCTCCGGTCTGTCTTGCCAGCTTTTGCGCCGTCTCCGCGCCGTGCACCGGCAGGTCGGCGGTATCGACGCCGCGCTCCCCGGTCTCGCCGGTGAGCAGGGCGCGGATCTCGCTCCGGTTGCCGCGGATGACCGTGGGGCGCGCCTCGGCGAGCAGCAGCCCTGCGGCGTCGCGGCGAAAATCGGAAGCGCCGACGCCCACGGGATCGAGCACGATGGGTCTGCCCGCGGCTGCGGCCGCCTTTCCGGCGAGGAGCATGGCCTCTTTTTTGGAGGCGCTGAGCGTGCCGAGGTTCAGCACCAGCGCGTCCGCCATGGCGGCGATCTGCGCGGTCTCCTCCGGGGCGTCCGCCATGATGGGCGAAGCGCCCGCGGCCAGGAGCAGGTTCGCGCAGTCGTTGGCCGTGACATAGTTTGTGATCGTATGCACCACCGGGCGCATACGACGAACATGTTCAAGAAATTCAGAAGACATGGAAAGCTCCTTTTTCCGGCGTCAAGCCTCCAGCGTCGCCTGCATTTTGCCGAGAACGCCGCCGGACTGCAGCGCCGCGATGACGAGACCGGCGATGATGCTGCCGCCGGTGGTGGAGATCAGGAACGGGATGATATAGGCATAGAACGCCACGGCTGCGGCGTCCACGTTCATGAACAGCGTCGCCACCGGATAGGCGCAGAGTCCGCCGAGCACGCCGGTGCCGAAGATCTCCGCCAGCAGCGTCACGGGAAGAGCGGCGCTCTTGCCCTTCATGGCCTTGTAGGCGAGGCCGCAGAGCAGCGCGCCGATCATGCTGCCGGGAAAGGCCATGAGACTGCCGAGGCCGAAAAGATTTCGCAGCAGGCTCGCGGCGAAGGCCACCCCCACGCCCCAGGCGGGGCCGAGGAACACGGCGCAGAGGATGTTCACGATGTGCTGCACCGGGGCGCAGCGGCTGCCGAACACCGGGAAGGAAAACAGGCTTCCCACCACAGCGACGGCGGTAAAGACGGCGGCCAGCGCCAGCTTGCGGGTATTGGATTTGTTCATAATGATTCTCCTTTGAATGACGAAACGGCTGTGCGTCGCTTCCGATTGTCGGTCGAGACTTGCTGGTCTCCTCTCACGCCGGAACACGGCTTCCCTCGCTGTTTTTCAGACCTGAGGCGCTCCCCTCCTGCCTGCCGCTGTGCGGAAACTGCCGTTCCCTCCCTTCAAAAGAAAAATAAAAACCGAAGCTCCCTGATCGGACGCTTCGGCAAACAAAATCGAATCCCTACGTTGGCATGATCCAAATCAGGTCAGTGGGTCGAAGGCAAGCCTTCCTCTCAGCTCAAACGAGCTCCCCATCGATCGCTATGCGGTTGTCGGCAATCATTATAGTATAGTTTCCGTCTGTTTGCAAGATGAAATCCGAGCCGGGCCCGGATTTCATCGAGATTCCGTCTTTAATCGAACCACTCCAGCGGAATTGCGTTGGCGATCCTCTGCGCACCGGCGTCGGTGAAGTGGATGCCGTCCGTGGTATAGGCCGCCTGAAGCGCAGCGGGATCCGCCGGGTCGGCGAGCTCCGGGAAGGAGACCACGCCGTCCGCCGGACAGGCGTCGGAGCGCATCCAGTCGTTGAGCTGCACACGCAGCGCGTCGATCTCCGGCGTCCATACAATGTCATCGCCCGTGACGCCGAAGAGGTTGCGCGTATAGCCCTTCCAGGGCGTCAGCTCGGCAAAGTACACCTTCACCCCGCGCGCATGCGCCATTTGGACGAGCGCGGTGAAGTCCGCCGTCAGCTGCTCAAAGCTCGCATAGGGCGCGGCGCCCTTCTTGCTGTTAAGCTGCGGATGGATCACGTCGTTCACGCCGATCTTCACGATGACGGAGGTCACGCCCGCCTGATCGAGCACGTCGGCTTCGAAGCGGTCGATGCCTGCGTGGCCTGTGATGCCGGCGATTTTGCCGACGCCGTCATAGCTCAGGCGGTCGCCCTTGATGGCGGCCTGCGTAACGCTCACATTGGTGATGCCCTGATCCCAAAGACGCGCGGCGAGCATGCGCGGGATCTCATTGGCAACGGTGGAGTCGCCAAACACGACGCAGGCGCCCGCATCCGGATCGGACGTGCGCACATCGACTTCTTTGAGCGCGGGAATGATATCATAAGCGCCGCTGTCCGCCGTGAAATTCAGCGGCAGCGCCGGGAACATGACGCGGCTCCGGGTCCAGTTGCCGATGGCCGCATAGCTTTTGGCGCCGATGAGGCCAATCGTGCGCATGGCGGAGAGGCCGCGATAATACGTCGTGACCGCAAGCGGCTCGCCCGCCTTCACGCACATGTCAACCGGATCGGAGGTGACGCAGCCGCCTGCGGGAATGACAGCAAAGCAGATGCCACGGAACCGCACCGTGCGCAGCGTGCAGGGCAGAACCTCCGCATCGCCGGAAGCAGAGCGCGCAACCGAGCACGCAGACAGGACGAGCGGAAACTTGCTGTGTTCATTGGAAAACACCAGACGCACCTGATTGCCGGACATGGTCGTGCGAATGACGACGCGTGACGAGACGTTGGTCACCGGCACCGAAATGCCGGAGAGCGCGCCGATCTCGGAGAGACTGGCGTCCACAGGGCTGGTGCTCCATGCGCTGACCCATTTCGCGCCCCCGCCATATGCCGCAGCGGGCACAGAGAGCATCACGCCGCAAAGCAAAACCACGGTCAGCACGAGTGCAAACAATCTTTTCATATTGCTTCCCTCCATCCGAAGCGGATATGTATAATGCAATTTCCGGATGAATCCGGAAAGGAGTAGCGCATGGCGCTCCTCCCGGCATTCACTTCATATCACGATACAAGAACGTGACGATCTGCCCGCGCGTGCAGTTGCTGTTCGGACTGAACGTGGTATCGCTCGTGCCGTTCGTGATCCCGTTCGTCACAGCCCAGCAGACTGCGCTTTCATAATACGCTCCAGACGAGACATCCCGGAACGGAATCTTACCGCCGGAGACTGCCGGAGCGCCGCTTGCGCGGTACAGAAACGTGACAATCTGTCCGCGGGTGCAGGTGTCCTCCGGGCTGAACGTGGTCTTGCTTGTGCCGGCGGTCACATTATTTTCCGCTGCCCACTGGACAGCCTTTTCATAATAGCTTCCCGGCTGCACATCCGTGAACGCGGTGCCTGTCACGGTCGGCTCCGGGCTGCCCGCGGCGCGCCACAGGAATGTCACGGCCTGCGCACGTGTACAGGGCTTGTCTGGTCCAAAGTGCGTGTCGTCGACGCCCTTCGTGACGCCTGCGTCGACCGCCCATTGCACCGCATCGGCGTAATAGGCTCCCTGCGCCACATCATAAAACTGCGTCGGCAGCTCGACTGTCTCGAGAATGATGATCTGAACCGGAGTATAACGATCGGTCTGTGTGCCGTCGCCGAGCTGGCCGCTTTCGTTTTTTCCCCACGCCCACAGCGAGCCGTCCCGCTTCACGGCAAGGCAGCTCTCCCCGTTCGTGCTGACGCGGGAGACATCCGACATGATCTGCTTGGGCGCGGTTTTCCAGACATCGGTGCCGTCTCCAAGCTGTCCATAGAAATTCGTGCCCCAGCCCAGAAGCTTGCCGTCGGTTTGGACCACGAATCGCAGCAGCGAGCCGCTCGCGATATAGGCAGCGTTATCCGCCGCCTTGCGGGGCGTCGTTACGCGCTGGAAGTCCCGCGCGCCGTACTGTTTGCTTTCGCTTTTGAGCAGGAAGCCGTATTCCCAGGCAGAACCGTCGGTTTTGATCAGCAGACCGTCATGCGCGCACACTGCCGTGACGCCGCCCATGATGCGGATGGGCGTCAGCTGATCGTCAAAGGACAGGGAGCCGAGCTCTGCTCCGTTGTGGCTGCCCATACCCCAGAGCGTGTGATCGTCCTTGATGAACAGGCTTTCATCCTCACCGGCTGAGATCGCGATGACGTGGTCGGCAATCTTTTTCGGCGAGAGACAGGAGGTTTTCGTGCCGTCGCCAATCTGCCCGTGACCATTGGCGCCCCATGCCCAGAGCGTGCCGTCGTTTTTGAGCGCGAGGCTGTGGTAGGAACCGGCCGAGATCGCCTTCACGTTATCGAGAATCTTCTGCGGTGTAAAGCGGTGTGTCTCTGTGCCGTCGCCGAGGCGGCCGTCAAAATTGCTGCCCCAAGTCCAAACGCTCCCGTCGGTTTTGAGCGCGGCGACGTGCATGTAGCCCGCACTCACGTCCTTGATATGATCCATCCAGCGCTGCGGCGTCGAGGCGCGCTGAATCTGCTGGTCAATGCCCTCGCCGGTGATGCTGATCAGGCCCCAGATCCACAGCACCCCGGACTGGTCGACTGCACAGGCCGTGGAACCTCCCATGCTCACCGTTTGAAACTGCTTCGGCCGCGTGACCGACACCGCGCCGGCGGGAATCGCAGCCAGCCCGGCGATCAGGCAGACCGCCAGCAGCAGAGAGAGAAACCGCTTCATTTTCATACCTTCTTTCTGTAATCTGCTCTATATCAGCTATATCGTTACTTTAACATATCGAGGGCAAACAGGCAACACAGGAATGATTCTCTAGTTCAAACGCAAATAATTATGTAAACCAGAAAAGTCAAATTGACCATTTATAAATCTTCTGCTCATGAAAAAGGGCAGCTGCAGAATGCATTGCAGCTGCCCTGACGGATTCATCAGTGTCCGCGAATGGCTTTGATGGCGTCTGCCACCATATTGAGTCGATGACAACCACGCAGTCGGGAGACACGTGCTGCAGGACAAAATACATCTGATCCATCGGGGTCGCAGTGCAGCCGCCGGTACGCGGCTTGCGGTCAACAAGGCATGGCTGAAAGATCCTTAACGCTCACAATTTCGTTGGAGTTCATGCCTGCATTTATCAGAATCTGCAATTTTGCCGATGCTTCGGATTCCCAATGAATATCGGAGACTTACTTTTTCAGCTCCATATAGCGGTTCAGCACCGCCGCCAGCTGGGCTCTGGTGGTGAATCCCTGGGGCGCAAAGGTGCCGTCGCCCATGCCGTTGACAATGCCGTTCTGCACCGCCCAGGCCACGGCAGGCACCGCATATTTGCTGATTCTGTTGGCGTCCGTGAAGGCCTTCACCGCATCGGTGCTCTGGGCGGTCTGCCTGGAATACCGATACAGCATGGTCACCATCTGCTCGCGGGTGATGCTGCTGTTGGGAGTGAAGGTGGTGGCAGAGGTGCCGTTGACCACATAGTTGTTGTAGCACCAGATCACAGCGTCCCGATACCAGTCTGCCGTCAGGTCCGTGAAGGGGCAGCGCATGTTGGACACATCCGGTTTCCCGGCCATGCGGTAGATCACGGCAGCGAACTGGGCACGGGTGGTAGCAGCGTCAGGCGCAAAGCGGTTTCCGCCTACGCCCTCCATGATGTTGTGCTCCCAGACGTATTTGACATTGGAATAATACCAGCTGTTCTTGGCCACATCCTTGAAGGGGAGTTCCTTCGCGGGCTCCGGAGAGACGGTGGGCTGGGGATCATCGGCGCTGCGCTCAGGGAGCGCCTTGAAGATCTGGTCGGCAATATAGGCATGGCCCGCCTCGTTTGGGTGCGTGCCGACCAGCATCATGATATAAAGGCCATCTGAGCCGGAGAGCTCGCTGAGAGCCGGAAAACCGAAGACCTCTGTACGCGTGATATCGACATATTTATAATTGCGATGCTGGAGACTGAGCGTGCTGATATAGAAGTTGATGTCCGCAATCATCGGATCAATGAGACGGCCAACCTTCAGGAAGGATGCCGACTCACTCAGCTGGATCTCCCGGAAGGGATTGTAAAGGCCGAGCGCAAGGACAGTTGCATCCGGATTCAGCTTGTGGATGGTGGAAAGAATGACCTCCCAGTTCTGCCGGAACGCAATCTCGCTCTCTGCGAGTGTGGTGAGCGCGGCCGTCATCACCTGCGGCAGCTTTCCGATCTTCTCCAGCGTTGACAGCATATCCGCAAAGGCTGCGCCGATATTGCCGCCGTGTGCTGTGAGCAACGCAATCATGCGGGCAGTGATGCTGTTCTCAGAGTCGCTGCTGTAAACATTGGTCAGTGCGTTATGCATGGCCTTCAGCATCAGATCGTTGGAGCCGATGTTGATCGTGATCAGATCCGCTTCCTTTACGCTGTTCACATACTGCTGGCGCGCGGCGAGAAATGCGTCCATGTCCATGCCGAGATTGGTCGCAACCAGAAGCTCGGTATAGTCATCGCCGGTGTAGCTCTCGTCCAGCATCATACGAAGCTCGGTGCTGCGCATACCGGAGCGGGACAAAGAGTTGATCTTACCCGCGCTGATCGCTTTGGAAACAATCTCCGGGAAGCTGTTGACGACCAGCGTGCCATCGTTCAGACCGATGACCTTACCATCAACGATAGCAGGGCCTTCGTCAGTAGAATAAGGGTAGGTGGACAGTCCGAAACCTCCGGGGATACTGTCGCCGAGGACGGTGTAGGTGTCGTAGTGCCTCACGGTTTCCTTAGTGGCGGCAAAGGCGGAAAAGCCAAACAGTCCCATGCAGAGAACTGCAGCCAGCACCAGCGCGAGAATGCGTTTGCTATGTTTCATCATTTTCCCTCTTCTTTCTATTCGATTTTGTCGCTGATAAGTAATACTACCATATCATATTTCCAAAAGCAATGTAAAAAATCGCCTGTTCTTCCGAAGAAAAACAGACGATTTTGGAGCCGCCTTCGACTTTGATACAATTTCAAAGGGGGGTGCAATTTTTTGCTTAGGGGGGTTCAAAATGAACGATTCCCTATTTCGGTAAATAATTATGTAAACCATTCCGTTTTTACGTCATATAGAGCGTAATTCCGGCATGGTTATTTCATAAAATAGTTTCCCGTTACCTCCCCGGGGATGTTTCGCTCCGGGGAGTGCTATTGTATACTTAACAGAAAGATTATTTCATGTACCTATACAAGAAGGTCACGATCTGGCCTCTCGTGCAAGAGCTCTCCGGACTGAATGTGTCTTTGCCTGTGCCGTTTGTGATCTGTGGGTTGTGGTTCACTGCCCACAAAACAGCATCAGTGTAATACTGACCTGACGGAACATCTTTGAACGAACTGCTATCGCCCGCTGCAGGCTTGTTTGCCGTTCTCCAAAGGAACGTAACCACATGCGCTCTCGTGCAGGGCGATTCAGGCGAGAAGGTCGCTGCGCTCGTGCCATTCGTAATATCGTTTTCGTTCGCCCACAGCACTGCCTTGTAGTAGTAAGTACCTTCCTTCACATCCGTAAAGGGATTATTCGTGCTCTTTGGTTCGGGACAGCCCTTGGCGCGCCACAGGAATGTGACCGCCTGAGCGCGCGTGCATGCTGCCGTCGGCCCAAACTGTGTCTCGCTCAAGCCCTTCGTTACGCCGCTGACGCATGCCCAGTCCACCGCCTCGTGGTACCAGTTCGTCGGGCTGCGATCCACGTCGGAAAACTGGATGCTCGGGCAGCTTGAACCACCGTCACAGGGCGCAGGGATCGCGTCATATGTCCCCTCAATAAAATGAGGCGCTGTGTCGATCGTAAGCAGGCCATTGTTTTCGGACGCCTCTTTGGTTAAGACTTCGATCGCGCAGTCGATGTCGATCTTTTCATGCTCCACCAGTTTCGGGGTATCATTGAATTGCACCAGCGGATTGTGCATTCCCTGAAACATTTCATCTGATGTGCCGACATATTCGTTGGTAGCCACTGTAACGGTTTTCTCTTTCCAGTCGCCCTTCCACACGCCGTCCTGATAAATCAGCGTCCCGTCTTTTACGAGCGCGTTGACTTCGTCATTTGCAAAATAGCAGTCCAATCCCACCAAACTCGTGATCGCTCTGTGCTCGGGATCTTTCAGCCCGTAATTGAATACTGACAGCAGCTCTTCATAGGAAAGGCAATACTGATACAAATGATTTTCAAACGGATAAGTGGAATAGATTTCTCCCAGCGTCACATCTCTTGCCGCCTCACCGGGGGCGAGCTCAAAATCATATCGAACGCCGCCGTAATTCGTAAACGCAGCGTCACTGTCAGTGGCTCTCATATAGATAGAGCTCATCCAGCTGCCGCCGGTTGTTGACAACTTTCCGCTGCCCTCAATATAGCCTTTTTTCTTCGCAGAGGCGGTAATATACCCGACTTTCTGATTCAGTATATCCGCAATCGCGTCAAGAACATGATCGGTGAGTTTTACCATGTCGGGATCCAATTCCGCGGCGTTCTCCGCGGTGTTGATCGTCTGATCCGGATGATCGCTGACCGAAATGATCTCCGCATTCGACACCGTCTGGAAGACTGCCGCTTGCCCGTCTGCCTCGAACACGAGATCCGCACGGCACAGTGCGCTTCCATACTTATTGGGCTCCATATACGGGATGGCGTTGGACGCCGTACCATTCTCGCTGTCATGCGTATGACCGCCAAGAACAAGATCAATGACACTGTCCGCTCCTAAGCTTTCAGCGGTTTCCATCGCATCCGCGTGGCAAAGAAGGATGGTAGCATCGACGTTTCCGCTCTCTTCCAGTTCTTTTGCGATCTGATTCGGGATACCCGGATCCTCCTTGATGGAATACCCCAAACCAATAAACTTGCTGTCCATGATGCTGTGCAAATATTCGTCCAGATAACCGATGACGCCGATTCGGACCGGGAGCAGCTGACCCTCGGAATTCTTCGCATTTTTTGTAATGATCACATAGTCGTTCAGCCATTCCGGTCTGCTGTCATGCAGATAGAGGTTTGACGCGACAAACGGAACCAAGTTTTCCGTTTCAAAGCCTTCCAGAGTGCTGTCCATCATGGTCCCGTCGCTGTCGATGACGGTAGTGATGCCCCAGTCAAACTCGTGGTTCCCGATGGTCACCGCATCATAATCCATCATCGCATAGGCGGAAGAGATGGACTTGCCGCCCAGGAGATTCGACAGGCTGCTTCCCTGAAAAATATCTCCGCCGTCCAGCAGCAGCGCTGAATCCCTGTCATATGCCTCGCCGTAACCTCTTACGTCTTTGACTTTATCGGAGATGTAGGATAACAAATACTGATACTGATCACCGTTTTTTTCAGCCAGATATCCGTGTACATCCGAAGTTTCAAAAACGGGAAGCAGATAACGGTTCCCATCGAAAGCCCGAACCTCCGGTACAAAGCAGTTTCCGATGGAAACCAGCATTGCAAGGACAAGCATGAAGATAAGTCCTTTTTTCATTCTAAGTCTGCAGTGGGCAAAATGCCTCTGCGAGGTTTTTTTGCGGATCATGATCCGTCCTCCTTTTCTCCTTCCGTGCTCCATCTCACAACCACAGTTGGGGCATGTCATTACAAATCGCCTCCGTTCCAGATGATTGAATTTTAAATAAAAAGCAGGTTGGCTGCCCCCCAACGGAGAACAGGTGGCCTGCTTTCTAAGAGCATTTTGCTCCGCTCATGCATCTTTTTCCGGTTTTATTTCCGGACGAAGGTCATTTCCTCACCGAAGGAATCCTTGATGAGGATTGTGTTTTCATCCTGGAAGCTGATTTCGTTGTCGAACACGTCCTCCTCGCTGAACGTCTCGTTGTTCACATAGGTCACCAGCAGGTGTCCGTCCTTTACTTCATACTTCAGCTCATAGACGACGTCCTCCTCGCCGACGTTCATCGTGTAGGTGCCGGTTCCGTCATCCTTCAGATCATAGGTGAAAGCCATGCCATCATCCAAATACTCCCAAGTGCCGACAATGGAGGCGTCTGCTTTTTTGCTGCTGCATCCGGCAACGGAGAGGATCAGGACAAGCACCAGCGCAATCGCGAGAACTGCATGGTTTCTTTTCATATCAAATGACTCCTTTCTGCAAAACAAAGATTGCATTATACTGTGGTAAATTATAACACGCCGCTTGCGCGTTGGAAAGTCGAATGGCTTATATACTTTTCAGGATCTGTAAAAAGAAAACACCTGGACAGAGTGATTGGAAGATTTTCGAAAAAGCAGCACGTTTTGGACATGCTGCTTTTTCGTTTGATTCTCTTCTTTAATAGCCCTTGTAGCTGAAGACATTGTCCGGCTTCCACATGCCATCGTCGCCCTCGGCGGAGTAAATCAGGGTCTGGTTTTCCTGATTGAGAGACTCAAAGAAGCCGTTCCACAGCACGGCGAAGGTCTCATCGTTCGCGGCGTAGGCAGGGTGCGGATGATCCTGCGAATAGTTGGAGACGTAACGGAACTGATCCTTCGAATAGCCGCCCTCTGCGTAGCGCTGGGCGTCGGTCATCAGGAACGTCGCAAGCTTGCCGTCGCTCTGCATCGCCCAGGTGGGATCAATGTGATAGTCATGGCCGTTCAGCCGGATATAGCTCCACTGATGGTTGTAGCCTCCGACAGTGGTGGCTTCCACGCCGGCCAGCATCAGCAGGTAGGAGTAGGCGACAGAAACCTCCTGGCAGATTCCCATCTTCTCGGTGAGCATACGGTAGCTGGAGAGGTCGTACGCCTTGCCATCCTCATTTAAATAATACTCATCCCAATCATAGACGTAATGCGTGTCAAAGTATCGGTACAACAGCAGCGCCTTTTCAAAAACGGTGTTTTCCGGCATCATGGTCTGATTGAGGATGTCCTCAACCATCTTGGAAAAGTCCGCGATCATCGCCTGCACTTCCGAATACGGAATGTCATACATGAAGCGGGCAACGCCGTTTTTCACGGGGTGATCCGGATCAACAGCCCAGATGTGGCCATGCAGCGGAGGCAGGCACTTGTCCGGGAACTGACCAGTCACCCAGGCAAAGGTGTGGTCGTCCGGGCAGGCAAACTCGGTTTTTCCGGCCATGATCGCGTCGACCAGATTGAACCAGGCCTCGACCATCGGCTCGCCGAAGACGTCAGACAGATACTTCGAGGCAACCTTGGGCTGGAAGTGGATTTTGCCGTCCGTCTCCACGGGCGCAAGCGGCTTTGCCAGCGCACGGTAGAGGAACGTGACGATCTGCCCGCGGGTGCAGGGAGACGCACAGCCGAAGGCGTTCGCTCTCATGCCGTTCGTGATGCCGTTTTCGTATGCCCAGAGGATCGGCGTGAAGGAATACGATTCCCGGTTCAGCACGTCCGCATAGGGCGATACCAGCACGGTCGTATCGGGCTTGCCGGAGGCGCGCCACAGGAACGCGGCCACCTGCTCGCGCGTGCAGGGATTGCCGGGGGCGAAGTGCGTCTCGTCGATGCCGTTCGTGATGCCCTTGTCCACGGCCCACAGCACCGCGTCATAGAAATAGTCCGTGGTTTTCACGTCCTCGAAGGGGTTCTCCCCCGTCATCTTCTCGGCGCCGAAGGAACGCCACAGGAAGGTGACGACCTCGCAGCGCTTGCAGGTGTTGTTTGGGCTGAAGGTGGTGGGGCTGGTGCCGTTCGTGATCTGCGGCTCGTGGTTCAGCGCCCAGTCGACGGGATCATGATAATACGCGTCGGCCGCCACGTCCTGAAAGCCAGCCGCGGCAGCGCCAAACGGAAGCAGACTGAACATCATGCACAGCACCAGCAGTAATGCAGAAGATTTCTTTTTCATGCTGTTCTCTCCTTTTTGATTTCAGTAGTGTTGCTGTGTCATTAGTGTAAGCGATACAGCGCAAAATCGCAAGAGATTTATCATGAATTACATGAGATCTTCTCCGCGCTGCCGGGAGCCTGGAACGCAAACTGATTGCAGGGAAAGTCCAGGATCTCGAAGCCCTGTTCATGATATTTTTCGTAGAGCGCCTCCAGCCCCTCATACTGCGGCGTCAGACCGCATTTGGTAGCCGTGTTAACGATGCAAGTATGAGCCTTACCGCCAGGCCCATACGACGATTACCCTCTCTTCCTTGGCCGGAGAAGACGGTGAAACCTACGATATTCCCACCCCCTTCTCCAGTCCGGAAGGTGATCGCTATGAGCGCATGTGCCGTGACTTTGAACGGTTTGTCGAAGCCCGCTCTCCCCGTCTCGCACCGCTTGCGAAGGCGTTGATGCGGGAATTCACTAAGAGCGAATATTCGCGCTCTAGCGGCGTTTCCACATCATCCGTGTCCCGGCAGGCTGACAAGCTCAAAGCGCTTGTAGAAGAGTTTCTGGAATCAGAATCCTATCTATAAGACAAAGCCCCAGAGCACTTTTCTGCTCTGGGGTAAATTACTTTTAACTACAGGATTCTTTGTCGTTTCCAGCCGCAAAAACAATTTAATAATTATGTAAACTAGAGGGGGGGGGTCAAATTGAACGATTCCCCTCAAATTGAACGATTTATCGGCTACAACAGTACAGAACTTGTCCCAAAAAAGAAAAAAGCCGCCGTGAAGCTACTCTCACGACGGCACTAATCATGATCAAAAAGCCCGAAACCCTTTGAAATCAAAGGCTTTCTGAAAAGTCAATCAGCACAACCATTGTATCAAAATGGTTGTGCTGATATGGCAGGGGAAGAAGGCTTCGAATTGCCCAGCTGTTTTATCATTAATTTTATTGAACACATCTAGTACCATAAAGTTTATTAAATCGTGAATTTTGCGCCCGGTCAGTCCAATAATTTCATTAATTTCATCCTGGTTGGGGTCAATTGGGGTCAAACCAACCTATCTTAACTTTGAATATTAAAGCTCTCCCTTGCCGAGTCCAAAAGCAGGGTGAGCTTTTTATAAATTAACTATCATTGCCCATATTCAGAATTGAGAAGCACAGAAACAATGCGCGCGGGAGCACTAGAAACTATCGCGTGCCAAACAAATCATTTTCCAAAGCTTACAATATAACCAAAGGGTCTGAATCTGCTCAGTGCAAAATCAGACCCTTCGGTTGTCCAATAAAGTTTTGTCTTGCTCAAGAGGAATATCTGATTTTCAAGCTTATGCCTCTCGCTTTAGGTTTTCAGATATCCTTGCCTCGATACAGGAACGTAACCACTTGCGCACGGGTACACGCGTTATTCGGAATGAACATCGTCGCAGTGTAGCCTGTTGTGATTTCATTCTCCAGCGCCCAGAGAACCGCCTTTGCATAATAGCTGTCTTTCGGAACATCCAAAAACGGATTGTCTGTGCGCTCGGGATTCGGAGATCCTGCCGCGCGCCACATAAATGTGACTACTTGCGCACGAGTACACACACCATTCGGATTAAATGTTGTAGGCGTGACCCCCGTTGTAATGCCGTTCTCCAGCGCCCAAAGAACTGCCTTATAATAATAAGCATCACGGTTCACATCGGTAAATGGACTTTCCGTATGTGCTGGCTCCGGCTGTCCGACTGCACGCCACAGGAATGTAACAACATGCGCACGGGTGCAGGTCCCACCAGGGACGAAGGTGCTTGGTGTTACTCCGGTTGTAATCTGCGGATTATGGTTGAAAGCCCAAAGGACAGCATCATGATAATACACTCCCTCTGGCACATCCTGGAACGGATTGTCCTGCGCTGCCGTACTCACCGTCAGTTTCACTGCGTCCGTCATGATCTCATGCCCGAAGACATCTGTGATCTTGCAGCGGAACAACCGACCATTCAAATCCGACACAGCAAGGAACGACAGCGTATTTGTATCACTGCCCGTGAGTCCGGAGCTGTTCCAGACATTCTCCCCAGGTTCCTGGTACTGCCAGCGATAGAGCAGGCCTTCGCCCTCTGCTTCAACGCAGAACTGCACTTGTTCATTCTCTGCTGCCTTCACGTCTTTCGGCTGCGCAATAATCTGAATCGCGTTTGGATCCGCATTTTCAGGTACCAGATAGCGCACGACAGATGCGGGAGCTTCAGCGCTTGCCGGCGTGCCGATCGCCACAAACGTCCACTTTTCTGCCGCGTCCACGCTCGCCTGACCCGAAGTTCCAACCTGCAGACTCCGTGTCAGGGTGACATCACCCTTTTCGTTCGTCAAAGCATAGAGATAGGTCCCGCTGTCCAGGCCACGGATCACATAACCGGCGCCGGTATACTCCGCCGTGACGTCGCCGAGGATCAGCGGCTTTGCCGCAATGATCACACTGGTAATGTTGCCCGCGAAGGACGCTGCGCTTTCTGCTTGTCTGACGCGCAGATGCTTCGCTACATTGCCGGGAGCAAAGGAGATCTTGCCGCTGCACTTTGTCCAGTTGATGCCGTCGAAGCTGTACTCATACGCGCTGCTGAAGGTCTCGTTGGTCTGATTCGTGAGGTAGTTCACGGAGACCGTCGGGGCATCCGGAATGTCCAGCGTGGTGTAATAGTCAGAGAACAGCGCATCTCGCATCCGGAGCATGTTTGCTAGTGTATCATTTGCATATTCGTCCAGGGATGCATAAGGAGTTCCTCTCTGCGCATTAATCTTATCCAGAATCTCCTTTTGCTTCTTCTCGCTCTTTTCGCTGTTGATTGCAGCAAAGCTTTGCTCGCCAATCATGCGCATTTTAATGACATACTTCAGCGCCTTCAGAGTCTGTACCGCTTCTTGTTCATTTTGTGAATTCAGACCGTATTCACTTGCAGAATCATTCAACGCAAAGCTCAGAGTTGTCTGCACTCGCAGCAGATGGATGTCCTCGATGGTCCCGGACCAATCAAAGGCAAAGTCCGCAAGCTCAATAATAGTCTTCGCAATCGAGACCGTGACAGCGATATTGGTCTCAAACGCCTTATCAAGCGCTTTGGGAATCTGCTTGAAAAGCAGCTCCTTGTCGATTTCCTGACCAATATAATTGATAATTTCGTCATGGAAATAGTCAATCTTCGCAGACTTTGCATCCTTCATATCACTTTTGATATCTCGCAATGCTTTGTTGATACTCGAATGATTCTGCGTGTTGTTGATGAGCATATCCAAAAGCACTTCTGACTCTTCGTAAGCAGCCGCGATTTGAATCAAATCATTTTCCAACTGGACAGAATCTTCCCATACCTCCAGCGCTCCCGCTGTATACTCGATCAGTTTCCCTGCTGTTTCGCAGGTCTTGCTAAATTGATTCAGCTGCTCCTGCTTATAAGCATGTGACGCAAAATAGTCTTTCAAAGCTTCTCTGCCGGAATAGCTCAGCCCGGCGCTGGCAGCAACCGTAAGAAAGCGCTCTCCCACAGTGGCATCAGAGTCTGTGAGGCTATAAATCTGTTTTGCCGCTCCGTTGAGTTCCTTTGTGTTACCAAAGAAGTTTTTCAACTTTTCAGCATCCTCCGCCTTGCTCTGATCCTCCAGATAGCCAGAAGCTAGATTCACAATGTTCGCAACAAGCTTGATCTCTTTGGTGTGCATGTTCGCCTCTACGGCCTGCTGCATAGACTCGTCGATCATCAGCTGAGACACAGTCTTTCGCGTCTGTTCACTGAGCTCATCAGGGGAATACGTAAAATCAAAGCCCAGGATCGCTTCTTTGATGTTGTACAATTCCTCTCCGGTCATGGCAAGCCAATCGCCGTCTGTCTCCAAGGATTGCTGGACATAATAGTAATTGCTGCCGTTCAAAATACTGGTATACTGGCGATATTTTGTCAAATCATTGTTGATGGCATCAATCTTTTCCAACGCATGATCGATACTGTAAAGATCCATGTCTGTCTCAACAATCTCGACTTGAACACCATATCCTTCTGTTATTTCTGCTGCAGCCTCCTTAAAATAGAGCAGATTGTTATACCCCGTTGCTCCATATACCACATATTTTTTAGTATAGGTCATCCCGGGCGAAAGCGTTGTGATTGTCTCGTCTTTGCCAATCAGCTGCGTAAAACCGGAAGAGTTGGAAAGCATTTGGTTCAACAACTCGACTTTCGGCGTGACCGCATCGCCGGTTTCGTGCTCTTTCGCCTTTTTCAGGTAGGTCGTAATCGAGTCGCTGACAACGTCCACAGAAGGCAGATACATGTCCGCTTTTCCATTATTCTGCACGGAAAGGTTGAAGTAGAAGCCGTCATACATGATGGTGCTGTTGAGCTCTACGATCAGCTTCAGTGCTGTGAGACCATAGACCTCGATCGGATCTTCGGCGACGAAGGTGGTATAAATCGGCTCGTTGAACTCTGCCAGAATGCCGGAGTAATCCGCTGTGATCTGGTAGCTTCCTGCCGTATCGCCTCTGAGAATCCAGGAGATGGTCTTCGTGGTCTGGCCGGCGATCTCAGGAATGGAAACCACGTTTCCGCTCTCGGTACCTGCGGTCGCAACAATGGACAGGCCCTCCGGCACATTCAGCGTGATCACATTGTCGGTCATGCGGAATGTGCTGGCCGCGTTGTTGATAATATGGAGCTTCACATCGAAGAATTCCTTCAGGAAGGAGCCTTCCACCGGCACATCCAGATAAGCGATGGTGGCGTCGGAGCCAAAGTTCCAGCTGCCGCCGGTTCCGCTGCTACCGCCGGAATGGAGCACCACAGGGGTGATCTGGCGCTTCTGGCCGTCCGAGGTGGTGACGATCGTGGGCTTTGCAATGGTTTTGCCGGTGCTCTGGTTGTACATGAAGGTGGTGTTAATCTGCTGGGAACTGTAAGTCAGCGCCACATTCACCTTGACGATGTGCTGGTTCTCCGGCAGCGCTGTATTGATGCCCGCAGCCTGAATCTCGTCGAAGGTCATGCGCGTGATCTCAAACTGGCCCTCGATCATGGTGTGATGCACCAGCGTCATAGAGACGGAGGAGACCTCGCCTGCCGTCACGATGACCTCTTTCTTGGCAGGGAGCCACTCATTGTCCGGAATGACGCAGCCTACGACGTGCTTGCCCACCTCGGCGGTAAAGGTCACGTTGCCGCTGGAGTCTGTTCCGCGCACGACCTGATTCTCACTGCCGAGATCAAAGTAAACCGGAGCATTGGAGACCACTTTCCCGTATTCATCCACGATGTGGATGCGGACTGTACCGACGAGAGCGCGTTCCTTCACCGTGATTTCCTTGAGGAGCACCGCCTCGTTTCCTTCGTCATCCGTGACGGTCAGCCGGATGGTATATTCGCCGGTTTCCTGATACACATGCACAGGTGCAGCGTCAT